>DASWTQ010000481.1:0-15236 GCA_036402055.1 Herpetosiphonaceae bacterium | reverse complement strand
CGCGAGATGGTTGCGCCGTCTTGCCAGCGCAGCGTTGCCTGGACCTGCTCGCCAGGTGTTCCAGTTCGCGCCAAGAGATGCAGTGGCTCGGTCACACACGCGCCTGGACCTGGCAGCTCGATCACGCTCGATGGTGGCTGGAAGATCTCGTCGATCCGCCCGTCGACGGCAATGCGGACCTCGCGGACGCCAGGAAATTGCTGTAAGGTGCGCGTGATCTGCTCACGCATGAGTCGCACACGCTCGGTCCCGCAGCCATAGGCGCGCAGCTCACGCGACAGATCGACGGTGGCGATGCCCCGGTCGATCGTCATGCTGCGCAGGCTGACATGATCGCCCCAGCTCGCCTCGCGGCGTGGATACGCCAGCACATCCGCAGGCAAGGGCAGCGCGGTTTTGAACGTGGTTTGATTTGTCGTCGGCCCCCACAACAGCGCTTCCACCACGGCCGTACCAATCGCCTTGGTGCTGGGAATCTGGCGTGGCTGCGCCTGCACCCGATCGCCAACGACCCAGTACATCTGCACCGTTTCGGTTGCGGGATCATTGGCGCTGAGCACGGTGATGCGCTGCTGGGCCAGGAGGCTACCCTGCTGGTTGCGTAGCTCCAGCGTGGCCGCTTGAGTCGGCACCAGGGGCGTACGCAGCACATCCCTCCAGTCGAGCGATGCGATCAGCAGGCCGTTGCCGCTGGGATCGCGCAGCACGCCGAAGGTGTCGGAGAGGGTGGTGCCGTCCTGCCAGCGCAGCACCGCCTGCACCCGCTCGTTCGGCTGCCCAACACGGGCCCGAATATGCAATGGCAGCGTCACACGCGTGTTATACGCCGGCACCTCGATCGCTCCTGATGGCGGCGGCACTGGTCCGGGTGGCAGCGCCGGGACCGCGTCTGCGCCAATATTGCCGCGCTCGACCTGCCAACCGGCTGGATTCAGCGGATCGTCGGTGAGCACGCTGCGCTCGAAGGCTTGCATGGTAATCACGCGGCGCTCACCGTTTTTGATCGTCTCCACGGTGAACGAGTCGGTCATGGGCAGGCCAATATCGTGGAGCCAGCCGCCGGGGAACAGATCGCGGCGATTGATATAGGTCCAGAAGCGCATCGGGATGAGATAGCCGGGTGCAGCATGCAGTTGGGAATCGTACGGCACGAACATGCCGTCCGTCAGTGGCATCACACCGCTGATCAAGCCGCTCGGCGCGGGATGGCGATAGCGTGGATCGGCCGAGCGCTGAAGATCGGCGTAGGTGATGCTGGTGCTGTTGACCGTGCCCTGTGGGCGGCGCGTGAACAGCTCATCCGTCAAGCGTCCGTACATAAAGGCCCAGTTGGCATCGACAACCTGGCGCCGATGATCCTCGATGCGGCCTTTCTCGAAGTATTGGGCAGTCCAGCTGTCCACGTCCAGGACATCGGTCAGCGGATAGCCCAGAATACGGATGCCCTGATGCTGGTTGTAGTAGTCGCGGAACGGCGCGCCGACCTCATGCTGTGCCTGTGCGACCCGGCCCTGCGTTTGGGTGAGCGGCAGCAGTGCCAGCAGCAGGCTCAGCACCGCGAGGGCTGAGAGTCGTCTATGGGTGAGGAACATCGTATTCCTCCTTTCACGCGAACAACGCTCCGCTGCTACTGGCTTGCGTATAGCGCTGACTGGTAGCAGCGGAGGTGGTTTAGATAACTTTCACCGCTGGTGCTGACCGTGGCGGCGGTGTGATCGGCGACGCGCTCGGAACATCCGTGCGCAGCGCCCGCACAGCCTCGCGGACGATAGCACTTTCCCGGCGCGCGCCGATCAGTTCATAGGCAGCGACGCCGGTTGCCAGCAGGAGTTTTCGGCCACGGAATCCACCTAGTAGCTCGGCGCTCCGCGTATCCAGCGCTGCGCGGAGCGAGATCACCAGCACATCTGCCGTGCTGAGCGCCTCCCCACTCTGCGCTACTGTACTAGTATCGACCATGCGCACGGCTGCGCCGGGTAGCTCACGCTCGATCGTCGCGACCAGGCTTGCTTGAAGGGGCGCGTCGACCAGGAGCGCGATCACCATGCCTGCGCCAGTATCGGCGCGGATAGTGGCGGCACGTCGGAGCAGCAGCGTATAGGCGGCTGCGATCGCCCCGCCCACAAGCACATACGCCAGCCAGCGCGCCACATCGACGGCCAGACCCGGCTCAGCCACGCCCAGCCCGGCGCTCAAGAGTCGTTGTAGCAGCAGCACGCCGGTGACGATGGTGGTCACGATGCCAAAGAGCAGCGCCGCGTACAGATAGATGCGCCGGGCCAGGGTTCGCTCCTCAGCCGGCGAGCTGGCGACCAGGTGCTCCATCGATCGTGCTGTGAGACCGTATACCGGCAGCGCGACCATCGTGAGGGCCAGGTACATACTCACCGGCTCGCGCCAGTCCGCGCCCAGGACATCAGCGGCGACAACCAGCCGCAGCAGCGTGCTGAGCAAGCCACCAGCCCCAAAGAAGAGCGCACCCAGACCGATCGCGGCGGTCAGGTAGCCGATCACCCGCCGGGCCGTATCGACCCGCGCTGCTACCTCGCTCAGGCGTGCCTCGTCCGTGAGCTGCCGGCGGTGATACCACCACAGTGCGCCCGCAATCACTATCACCGCCAGCGCCTGCGTATGATCGAGGATCACCATGCGCCAGGCTGACCCGCCGAACGCGGCCACGAGCACCGTAGACAATATAATGGTGATAGCACCCAGCCCGGCGACTGCCGTCGCGGTGATCACCAGGGCGGCGTACACCTGCCGCAGCGTCGACGCGGCCTCATCCGCCCGCAAAGGAGTAGGATCAAGGATCAGCATGCGCGCCCAGAGATGATGAGGCAGCCAAACCAACAGCCCGGCGATCAGCGTCGGCAGGGCAGCGATAATCCCGCTGCGTCCAATAGTGGGCGCAGCGGCTGCCGCGAAGAGCGCGTGCAACAGATCGACGGCCGCATAGCTGGCGACGGCCAGGCTGACGGCCTGCACGATCACGAGATACCAGCGGCGCAGCGTGGCAGGAGCGCCCGTCGCCTCGACGAGTGGTCGATCCGCGCTGAAGACGCGCCAGTGGTAGCGCCACACCGCCGCCCAGACGAGCAGCGCGCCGATCGCCGGTGCCACCTGGCTGGTCGTGGAGAACGGTTCCTGGAGTCCGAAGAGCGCGGCCAGCACCTGTCGGATCGCAAGCAGGAGGTTCAGCATGGCGATCAGGAGCACCGCGTAGCCATAGAGCCTTCGCAGCGCGGAGAACTGCTCGTCGGGGTGGCGCTGCATGCGCTGGGCCCAGGTCCAATGACCGAGCCACAGTGGCACGCCGACCAGCAGCAGCGCCAGGTTGAGGCTCAGCTGATACACCATCCCGGCTTGCAGTGTATCGCTCAGTGCAGCAGGCGCGAGCACCTGTTCAAGCAATGCGCCGATCATGCCCTGTGCGCCCATAGCGGCGAGTTGCAAGCCGAGGAATGCAGCGGCATAGATATACACGCGTCGAACCATTTGAGCGGTCATAGCACCCTCCTTTCCCGGCCAACCGCATCCAATGGAACCCGCGCTTAGCGCATGGATTCCATCGGGATATAGAATGGCCCACCGATGATCGTCCAGCGCTCGCCTTCGCGCTGAAGCAAGACCTCCTGCTCCATGCTCCATTCGTCGGAGCCGAAGATGCCGCCATTCTGGAAATGCGTCACCTGGATCTGAACGGTTGCATGGGGGCCGGTGGTGGTGGTCGCCAGAACGCGTATCTGGCTATGCTGGAGATCGATATTCAGCTGCTGCTGGAGCTGGCTCAGCGAGATCTTGTGCTGGACGTCGGCGCTGAGAAAGCTGTAGGCGGTGGCGTAATCGCTGGCATACAGCGCCTGATAGAAGCGTTGCACCGTTCCGGCAGGCGTGGTTGCCGGCTCCAGGGTTGGCGGGCGCCGAACCACCAGCGGGATGCTGATCACGCCGACCGCGATCAGCACGAGCGCCCCCAGGATTAAGAAGGTCAAGCCACGGTCGCCGCCCAGCCGGGCTCGGCCGGACTGTGCCTGACGTGATGTGGTATGCATCGTTCGCCTCCATCGTCGATGATGGATATGTCAACACATGCAGAAACTACGTTCCTCATCATCTAGCCACGAGTCTAGTACGGGCTAGGGCTGGACGGCGTACAGATCGGGCTCCCCGCCGTTAGCGTTTCGCTACAGGATAGCCACTGCCTGGAAACACAGGTGGTCCCAAGCGCGAGCTGCTCCTTGTTTCTGGCAGGGGTCGCTGCCCTGATGGTGGGTGAACGTTTCTCAACGGGTCAGATCGAGATGGTTTCGCTCCGATGCGAGGCGTTATGCTAGTCTCGGACGAGGATACGTGTGTATCATGACCGCATGTTGGGAGTGATGTATCATGGGAACGAACGAGGATATGGGCTTGCACACACTAGTCGCTACGCTCCGCACATCTATTGAAGAGCACTCGCGGTGGAGGCGGCTTGATTCGTTCCTCTGGAACGGGGGCACAGCCGCTGTGTTACTGGCGACGACCGCAGCTACGATCTTTGCCGAAGAGCTTGGTAGTTGGGCGAGTCTCCTCACTGCATTTGCCGGTTTCTGGGTTGCGCTGGAGCGCGTCCTCAGTTTCGGCGCGCGTTGGCGGTTCCATCTTCAGATGCAGAATGGTTATACCGCCATTGTCGAGATGATCGACTACTACAGCTATATCCCCCCGGACCAGCAAGCGACGTATCGGCAGCACATTCTTGATGAACTATTTGTCCTCCGAAGACGAGAGGCCGAGATTCCCGGTGGAGGGGTGGTTGCGAATTTAGAAGCGCCACCTGCGCACAAGGTAGCATCATGACCACCAAGCGCATGCAACAAGCGAGTCTACTCGTTATCGGTCTTACCCTCATCTGCATTGCTGTATACCAGCCGAGATGGTTCCTTCGCTGGCTGAGCAAGCGCACGCCTGATGTATTGTTTTACGCGAACGTTCCAGCCCGGATAGTGGCGCTCACGATCGATGATGGTCCGCATCCGGTTGTGACACCAGCGATCCTCGCTGTGCTCGCCAGGTATCGCATTGCTGCAACGTTCTTTTTGATAGGTGAGCGTGTTCGTGGTAATGAGGCTATTGTGCGGCAGATTGTGGCAGCAGGGCATGAAATCGGGAATCACCTAATGACTGATGCGCCTAGTATCTGTCTTTCTGCCGAGCAATTTGAGGAGCAACTGCTCCAAACACATCGTATGCTCAGCCAATTTGCCGCTGTCCGCTGGTTCCGTCCGGGATCGGGGTGGTACACCAGACGCCTGATTCAACAGCTGAAACAGCATGGGTACACCTGTGTTATCGGATCGGTGTATCCATACGATGCGCATATTCCTTGGGTGCCATTTCTCGTACGCTGGATCGAGCTGAAAATCTTCCCCGGAGCGGTCATCGTCCTGCATGATGGCACAGCAGAGCGACTCAAAACCGTCGACGTGCTCCACCACGTGCTTCCGAAGCTCCAGGTACAAGGGTATCAGTTTGTTACCTTGTCAGCATTAGCTCAAGCAAGCGGCTTTGCCGAGACTGAACTTCCGCCCAAACATGGCCTCCACGTTAAGGCACCAGGATACAGGCAATCGCATTCTTTCCGGTGTTCTTCACCTTATACATGACGTCATCGGCGCGCTGAATCAGACGCTCGATTGAGATATGCGCATCCACGCAGGTCACGACTCCGATACTAAAGGTCACGGGGTAGCCCTCGCCTTGTACGGTAGCCAGGAGATGGCTTTGCACTTTGTGGCTCACCGTGACCGCCGCGTCATAATCCGTTTCCGGCAACAAGATCGCAAATTCATCGCCACCAAGACGCGCAATCACATCGTGGCTGCGTAGGCACGATCGCGCCGTACGGACGACCTGTTGGAGGAGTCGGTCACCAGCGGGATGTCCCAGCTTGTCGTTGACCAGCTTGAAATTGTCTACATCGAAGGAGATAAGGGTGAGAGAATGGTTATAGCGCTGCGCTCTGGTCAGCTCCTGGCTGGCGATTTCCCAAAACGCCCGGCTGTTGGCAGCGCCGGTTAAGTAGTCTGTTCGGGCCAGCATCTTTTCGCGGTCGAGTGCCGCCCGAAGTGATGCAAGCAACCAGACCACAATGGCGAAAAAGCTGAAGCGCACGCTGGTATTCCACACGGGGATCAGCGAATAGGCATACGGAAATGGGCGTGTGATCATGTCTCCGATGAAATAGAGAAGTGTGCTAAAGCCAGCGAGCGTCAGACCCCAGCGGTAGCTGATCAGCCACGCGATGGTGCCGATTGGCAGGAGATAGAATAGTCCAAAGGCAATCTCCGATCCGGTCGCCGCATCCAGCCACGCGATGATACCGACCAGCAAAGTTGCAGTGACTACCAGCATGGTGGGTGAGCGCTGCTCAAGCCATACAAAGATTCTGAACAGCGTGTGAGTCAATCGCATACGCATTCGTCGCCATCCCGCTTCCAATATATGTATCCCCCACAGCGAGACAATTATGAAGCATCAGCATCTCATCTCCAATGAGTTAAAGGTCGCGGAGATATTGTTTTCAGTGATCACACCGCCGCATGTCGCATCAAGCATGGTATGACCACGGCCGCGAACGCCTTCAGATACCCGACGCGCTGATGGGAAGACGCGGGACGATAGAGCAGTAGCGGTGTTTTCGCGCGGTGAAGGATGGTGTCAGCAACGCTTCCGAGGAGCAACCTCGCCAGCCCGCTTCGTCCGTGTGTCGCGAGTGCAATCAGATCGAAACCAGAGTGCTGGGCCTCACTCAGAATGGCAGGTGCAGCCTGCTCAGCCATGAGAACACGGATACGCACACGCATTCCGGCTGAGAGCAGCGGCCTGGCAACACGTGCAAGATAGCACTGGGCTTTCATCAGCCGTCGCCGAGTCTCATCCCAGGCTGGATCGCGCGGACTCGTGAATGGCCCCCACCAGACCGGCTCGGCCGGTTCAACCACATGCAGCAGCGTATATTCCGTTTCCAGGGGCCTCCCCAGCTTGAGTGCGGGTGCGACGATTTGTTCGGCCAGTGCCGAGCCGTCGAGCGGGATCAGAATGCGCTGGAATGTTTTTTGTGGACGCTCCATATTCAGAGGATACCGCTCGGTGTCTCCCACAAAGACCGGAACAGTACCTACAATGGGAGCGGGGATTGAGCGAAACATAGCTACCCTCCGTATAAGCACGTTGAGGAGGCCACCTGGAGCCACTGGAGGTGGCAGAAAGGGCGGCCTCCTCCCGACAGTGATAACACTATGCGCATGAAGGGCCGGCAGTCATATCGACCCCTGATGCTCAGGTTGCCAGAACACGCGACATCGCTTTGAGCGCGACCTCCATGCCCTTCCACGGGAGCCCGGCATGGAACGCGTTACCCGCCGAGAAGCGCCACGGCAGATAGATGCCGAGTGCCTGCTTGCCCAGCCGCCAGATGGGCGATGTTCCCACGCGGTACATTCCGTTTGCGTCCGGTACCACCTCGATCGGCTTCTCGGGATTGCCAGTCACGCGCAGTGGTACCTGTGCAAAGGTGGCCGTATCAAACTCCTCCATCACGCACATGCTGATCGGCTCAAAGCTGATCTGCGGTGCTGTGCCCAGGATCTGCGCCGCGATGTGCTCCGCCGCCGCATCCGCCTGTAAGAAGGCCAGGAATGCCTGTTTGACCGGAAAATCACCCGCATCGCCGACCGCGTAGATCTCGGGATGTCCAACGATCTGGCGAGTTGCCGGCTCGGTCGCGACAAAGCCGCGTCCGGTATCCGGCAGGCCGGGAAACGCCATCGCGGCCACATACGGTGGGAACGATATCAACAGATCAAATGGCAAGCGTTCGCCGTTGGTGTAGTGGACTTCACCCGGCTCAACGCGCTCCACCACAGCGTTCTTGTAGCCGTGAATCTGCCGACGCGCAAACTCGGCGGTTACGGTTGTGTCGAGGCGCGGGCCGAACGCCTGGATGTAGCCCGACTCATACGTGGACCACGTCAGCTCCACGTTGGAACGAATGCCCTTGCGCCGCAGCCAGGTATCCAGCATGAGCACCATCTCATAGAGCGGGCCCGAGCAGCGATTATTCGGCGGAACCAGGAACAGCACGCGGCGGCGCTGCCCCTGACGCGTCGCCTCGGCCAGGTTGTAGTACGCCAGCTGCAAGCGCAGCATATCTTGCGGGGTCCAAATCGTCTCGGCATACTCGGCCAGGCCGGGGATCTCTGCCGGACTCATCCCGGCGCCCGTGGCGATGACGAGGTAATCGTAAGCTATGTGCTCACCGCCAGCCGTGATCGTCCGCGTTACCGGATCGATCTCGTCGACGTGGTGTTGGACGAAAGCAATCTGCCTGCGACGAGTCGGCTTGGCCAGGAGAATCTTCAGCCGATCGGGATTCAGCCCGAAGGGAATATAGATCGTGTTCGGTTTGAAGAGAAAATAGTCGCGCTCAGAGATAAGGGTAATCTTTGCCTGATCACCGAGGCGAGTGCGGAGATAAAAGGCCGCTTCAAGCCCACCAAACCCACCACCGAGAACGACGATTCGTGGTTTTGCGTGCATGCTCATCGTACGCCTCCTTTCCAGCGCTACGCAGAGGTTGTGCAGGGTACGCTGATGTGAAGATAGCATGTGGGGCCGCAGGTGTAGGGAAAGAGTTCATCACGTGCTGTAGCAAGTGCTTCATCTGAGCTGATTGTGCAGCCCAAGACCGCTCGATGTGCACACCGCTCCTCGGTGGTGAGATCTTCCTGAATCGCTACCAGATCTTTCCCTCGCAGCGCGCTGTAGCTATATATAGTGGTTCGTACCACGACCGACGATGGCTGGCATGGCGTGCCATGTCTTCGGCCACAACACACTCTCGATCACCGTGCGGCTCGTCCTTCCTTTGCTGAAGGAGGAAAGGAGTCAAGGGATGCATGGTTATCGCCCGCGCCGGAGTGTCGGGCTCTTGATGCTGTCGCTCAGCTTGATTCTTGCGCTTGGGGTATGTTTGCCCACCGCCCGCGCCGCTACATTCGTCGTCGAGACCGACTCGTTCAACATCAATTTCATTGAAGGGTGGCGCCAATAGTCCGTGTGCCACCTGTTCACCACAACGAAAGGAGCACATATCACCCACGACACGCGAGCGGGCGCTGCCGTCGCCGCGCCCAGATCCACCCCGCTCCTGTGGGCTGCGAGCTAACGAGGAGCGGTACAAACCAGCAGAGGTGAGTCATGAAACGTAGAAAGGAATGGCCTGGAAGGTTAAGCATGACCACGGCGCAGACACCGCCTGCGCCGACTCACAGGGGACGCCGCCGGCTGATCGCGCTCGTCTCGATCATCCTCCTCTTCATGATCGGCATGCCGATGCAGGGGCAACGGGTCCAGGCGCAGGCCAGCGCGCCGACCTGCCGCATCGAGCAGGTGCCGATGCGCGATGGTGTGCGTCTCACGACCGAGGTGTATCTGCCGGACACGCCGGGACCCTACCCCGTGATCGTGCAGCGCTCTCCGTATAACCGGCTGGGCGCGCCCATCAACTGCGACAGCGCGACGATGCTGTTCTTCGCGCGCAACGGCTATGCCGTGGTTAACCAGGATGTGCGCGGCACCTATCGCTCGTCAGGGACGTTCAATCCGATGCTCCAGGAAGCGAGCGACGGCTACGATGCGATCGAATGGGCGGCCGCGCAGACCTGGTCCACGGGTAAGGTCGGCATGATTGGCGGCTCGTACGTCGGTCTCACGCAGTGGCAGGCGGCGATGCAGGCCCCGCCGCATCTGGTGGCGATCGCGCCCCACTATACGGCCTCCGATTACCATGATCACTGGACCTATGTCAACGGTGCCTTCGACCTGTGGTTCGCCCAAAGCTGGATTCTGTTTACCTTTGGGCCGGACACCTATCGCCGGCAGCTGGCAGCGCAGGGCCTGCCACCGGAGGAGATCGATCGGCTGGAGGCCGCGTGGGTGGCCGCCGGTCGCCGCGATATTCTCGACAGCTGGGTCTGGCAGCTTCCGCTGAACAGCTTCTCAGCGCTTCAGTCGGTCGCGCCCTATTACGGGGAGTGGCTCGATCATCCGACCTATGATGACTACTGGGCCAGGCTGGATCTTGAGCCCCGCTACGGGAACCTCAGCGTGCCGGTCCTCAACACCGGCGGCTGGTACGATATTTTCCAGGTCGGCACCGTGCGCAACTTCCAGGGCATGCAAGCAGGCGGCGGATCGGCTGCGGCCAGGAATGGCTCGAAGCTGGTCCTGCGGGCGCTGTGCCATGCCTGCCCGGATGATACTTTCGCCGGCGCGATCGACTTCGGTCCCAACAACCAGCTGGATCTCAACGCGCTCTACCTGCGCTGGTTCGACCGCTGGCTCAAGGGCATCGACAACGACATCGATCGCGAGCCAGCTGTGCAGTTGTTTGTGATGGTGCCGCCGGATACCGGCACGACCGGCAGCGGCTTCTGGGTGACCGGCGAGGCATTTCCGCTGGCAGGCACCACCTTTAAGCGTTTCAATCTGCGCAGCAACGGCAAGGCCAATACCCGCCTCGGAGGCGGTGTGCTCGCCGCCAATCATCCGTCGACCGGACCGGCGGATACCTTCATCTACGACCCACACAACCCGGTGCCCACCCGTGGCGGCAACATGTGCTGCATCAATGACCTGCTGCCGTCGGGCGCGTTTGATCAGGCGCAGATCGAGCTGCGCGACGATGTGCTGGTGTACACCAGTTCGCCGCTGACGGAGGACCTGGCAGTGATTGGGCCGGTCTCCCTCACCTTCTGGGCGACGTCAACCGCGCCGGATACGGATTTTACCGCCAAGCTGGTGGATGTCCATCTCGACGGCTTTGCGCAGAATGTCCTGGACCGGATCATCCCGGCCCGCTATCGCGCCGGCTCAAAGGTGCCGCCCACCAACATTGTTCCAGGGCAGGCCTACGAGTACACCCTGGATCTGGGCAACACGGCAACGATCTTCAGGAAGGGCCACCGCATCCGGCTGGAAATCTCATCCTCCAACTTCCCGCACTATGCGCGGAATCTGAACACCGGGCAGCCGATCGCCAGCGAGTCGGAGATTGTGAGCGCCAGGCAGTGGATCTTACACGACCCCGCCCACCGATCGTATCTTGAGCTGCCGGTGGTGCCCAGCACGAGCCTACACATCGCTAACCGTCCAGGAACATGATTGCTTGCTTGCTGGCAGCAGCAGACGGAGGAGCAGCTTCAACTGCTCCTCCGTCACGTCAAGCATAGGTTTTTGTTGCTGCGTGATGGCTACTGCGGCGGCAGCAATTGACTGGCTGGGATGACCTCTTTGGGTTGCGACGGGCTAGCCCAAAGGAGCTTGACCGCCGCTTGTCCATGATTCTCATAATAGTCGAGCCGAATCGCCACTGGCACGCCGACCTGGAGGTTGATGCTGCCCTGGTGTTCGCTCAGCCCGTGATCGTGCCAGTCGTCGATGAGGAGCTGGTTATTGACCCACAGCCGCACCCCGTCGTCGTTCTGCGTGATAAAGGTGTACGGCTCGCTGAAGCGGGGCACCACCTGCCCGATCACGAGATCGGGCCACGCCAGCTTACGTAGCTGCCCAACACGTCCCGTGTGCAGGACGAAGCGAAACGTACGTCGGATAGCATCGACATAGCTGCGCAGTCCATCTACCGCTATCAGCAGCGGTCCCATGACGGCACACGCGGCGATCAACTGGATCAGTTGGTCGATTAAGATCTGGTCGCGACGGGTACTGATAACGCCGCCCAGCCACAAGCGCGTGGAGACCATCATCGCCAGCGCCATCCAGACCCACACTGGGTCTTCACGCGCACTTCGTCTGCTTGGACATGCCGCAAATCCCGTGGCTGGACGACCTATTCGTGATGCACCGCTTCGGTATGGGCTCCGGCAACTTCGATCCACTCCCGCACGGTTTGGGCTTGGATGTGAAAGTCCGCTTCAATCGCAACGACCGGACAGCCATAGCTGATTAATGTGAGCACCTGCGTGATGATGGCTTCGGGGGTCCGTCGCCGATAGAAGACCGTGCCGGTGCGCGCCGCGAAGGTTTTACCGCATACCTGAAAGCGGTACCGCTGCTCCTTCCGGCTGTGGATGGTTAGGTTGCCCTGGCCCACATGGCCTCTTGCGGGATAGGCTAAGTTCGGGCAGAATATGCTCTCCGGGTCCATAGAGTTCCTCGTTCAGCACGAAGAATTCTATGTCACCCGCATGATGTGTTAAAGATACCCACGACCACGGTTTAGCAAGTTCTTACCGCCAGGAGAACACGTAAATATTATGTTTATCTACCCAAAAAGAACCGCTATTTACAGGGATTTAACTGAGACTGCTGAATAGCATCCTTTTAACCCACGATTAGCACACTTTCCCAGCTGTGGCAGTACGGTTTCAGCTTTTGTCCATTCGCACACCGGTCATGGATGAAGTCGTAGGCCCAGACCTGATTCGCCGGGCACGCAGAATCGGACCATTCTACGCAGCAGGCGGCGCCGTGGCTTGCGCTGTGGACCTTGTAGCTCTGCCGCACACCACACCCGCTGCACTCGCTTGATATTGATTACCTGGGTACGTCGTACCACCGCCCATGCCCGTCGGTAGCCATAGCGTGGGTGCTGCGTAGAATGGTCTGCAATTGCTGGCGCAGCTCCCGATCGCGTACCCGCATGCGGCTACGATACTGGATGCTGGATCGCGCTACCTGGAGCAGCGCACACGCACGACGGAGCGAAAGGTCCTTCGCTTGGGCGAAGCGGACTTGCTCCCGACGCCCGTGTGCGCTCACCATTTTTTGCAGTGATTTCCTTCATGACCTCGATCTCAAGGTCGCGTTCTGCCAGCAGATCCTTCAACCGGGTGTTCTCGCGCTCCAGTTCCTTCAGCCGTGCCGCGTCGGATGCATCCAGACCACCGTATTTACTACGCCAGCGGTAGAAGGTGGCTTCCCCAATAGTATGCTTGCGGCACAACGCCTCTGGTGGTCTGGCCTGTTTCTGCCTCACGCAAAATAGTAATGATCTGTGCTTCCGTAAAGCGTCCGGCCTTCATCGCTTGCTCCTTGTCCTATTGGACTTATTCTCTCACAAGCAATGGACCGAATATTGGGCGTCAGGTCACCACTGCGAGCCGTTCTACGCAACGTCGCGCAAAACTGACAAACGCCGCGAAAAAACTGACAACTGACATACCAACGCTGTCCTAAGTTTGTAGGACTATCGGCGCCAACCAAGCGAGAACGACCGAGGTGATCATCCTCGGTCGTTCTCGCTGTCACAGCCATTGCGGAATAGGACTAAGGGACACAGTGCAGCAGGCGCGTGCGCGGCTGCTAACACTGAACTGGGTCGAGGTGGCGCTGCTGCTGGTGGCCCGACGCACCGCCTCGGCAAACACGACGACCGCCAAACTTGTTCTAAACCTTCGTCCACCATCTTTGTGACTGTGTCGTGTCGTTCATATGATTGACGACCAGCGTATAGTAGGGATAGACGGCCTTCCACGCGCGCATCCGCGATGCAGTTCTGTTCTCAGCACCCGCGCTCACGTGCGCGAGCAGGAACGCGCACCACGTCGACCACCTGCTGTGGTTGATCGCCTTCTCGACGGGTCCTGGCTTGCTGCATACCAGCGTGTTCACATGGATGATACCTTCCGTTAACAAACACCCTGCCACAGGGTGGCCGCAGGCGGCGTAGCTCCACGCGTGTGTGGTTGATCGAGCAGCGCTGTACACCAGCATGTGAAGGTACGGACATAGGCTGATTGCCGTTGACCGCCCTGATCCGCGTGGGGAAACTGGTGGTGGATAGCTTCCGCGCTCGCGTGCAAAGGGGGGAATACACCATGGCCACACCACTGTTAGCCACGAAACTGTATATCCCGCCGCTGCGGCCGAATGTCGTGCGCCGTTCGCGCCTGACCGAGCGACTCAACGCGGGTGTGCACCGCAAATTGACTCTGGTCGCTGCCCCGGCCGGTTCTGGCAAGACGACGCTCCTCACTGAATGGCTTGCTCGTTGCGGACGACCCGTTGCCTGGCTGTCGCTGGACGAAGCCGATAGCGAGCTGACGCGCTTTCTCCAGTACCTTGTTGCGGCAGTACAGTCAATTGCGCCGACGATTGGCGCGGGCGTGCTTCAGGTGCTCCAATCCTCGCAGCCACCGCCAGCCGAAGCGATCCTGACGGCGCTCCTCAATGACCTCACCACCCTCGCAGACCCGTTCATCCTCGTCCTTGACGACTACCACGTGCTGGATGCCCCGGAGGTTGACCAGGCCCTCACCTTCATGCTCGAGCACCTCCCGCCGCGCATGCACCTGGTCATCACCACCCGGGAAGATCCACAACTGCCGCTCGCCCGCCTGCGCGCCCGAGGCCAGTTGACCGAGCTGCGCGGTGCCGACCTGCGGTTTACTCCCGCCGAAGCCGCCACGTTTTTCACGGAGGTCATGGGCCTTGACCTTTCAGCGGCGGAGATTGCCGCACTGGATGAGCGCACCGAAGGCTGGATCGCTGGCCTGCAGCTCGCTGCGCTTTCGATGCAGGGCCAACAGGATGTGTCCGGATTCATTCAGGCCTTCACGGGAGACCACCGCTACATCGTGGACTATCTCCTCGACGAGGTGCTCGCGCGCCTGCCCGAAGCTGTTCGTGGCTTCTTACTGCAGACTGCCATTCTCGACCGGCTGAGCGGCCCGCTGTGCGATGCCGTCACCAGTCAGCAGGGCGGCAACGCGCGGTTGGAGGCCCTCCACCGCAGCAACTTCTTTGTCGTTCCGCTGGATGACACGCGCCAGTGGTATCGCTATCATCACCTCTTTGCCGAGGTACTCGCCGCACAGTTGCGGGCAGAGCAGCCTGATCGGGTAGCCCTGCTCCATCGCCGCGCGAGCATATGGTACGAGCAGCATGGCTCGGCGACCGATGCGATCCGCCACGCCCTGGCCGGCGAGGATTGGGAGCGCGCGGCGGGACTGGTCGAGCTGACGGTGCCAGCTATGCGCCGAAGCAGGCAGGAGCTCACACTGCTGCGCTGGATGGAAGCGCTCCCCGACGCGCTGATCCGCCGCATGCCGGTGCTCAGCGCCGAGTATGCCACGACGTTAATGATGGTCGGCGTCCTTGAGGGGGTGGCGGACCGCCTGCAGGATGCCGAACGGTGGCTGGATCCTACCGCGGACCCGCGCGCGCGACCGGAC
>DASWTQ010000480.1:0-13068 GCA_036402055.1 Herpetosiphonaceae bacterium | reverse complement strand
TGGCACGATTGCTCTCACAGCGAGCGCGTGGGCCGTTCAGGGAACCATCTAGGCGTATATGTACGTCTCATAGTGTTCAGATATACAAAAGGCAGTTCTATGAAACAAGATCTTGACCGCTTGATGGCCGAGCGTCATATGGATGCGCTCGTGGTCGAAGGGCCCGATGGCTATGATGCCGCCAACCCCGATTTCAACTACTTCGTCAACGGCGCGCATGTGAACGGCCTCGTCATCAAAAAGCGCGGCGAGCCGGCCATGCTGATCTACCATCCATGGGAGCAGATGCAGGCTGAGACAACCGGCCTGAAGCTGATCTCCAACGAGCGCTGGAACGTGCGCGAGATCGCGCGCGCGTTTCCCGATCGTCTGGGGACGGCGGTTGAGCTGCGACGCCGCATCTTCCACGATCTTGGCGTCAGTGGCCGCGTCGGTGTGTATGGCACAGTCCATAGTGGCCGCAACTTCGCCCTGCTGACACGGCTGGCACAAGCCGTGCCGGATGTGGAGATCGTCGGCGAGTTCGAGAACGACATCCTTTCGATGGCACGGCTCACCAAGGACGCCCACGAGATCGAGCAACTGCGGCGGGTTGGTCGCAAAACCTGCGCGGTGGTCCAGATGGTCGTCGATTATATTCGGGCCGGCCATGCCAAAGACGATACACTGGTCACCCGCGAGGGCACACCGATCACCATCGGCGATGTCAAACGTTTGATTAACCGTGAGGTTTCGGCATACGGTATGGAGTCGCCGATCGGCGTCATTTTTTCTCAGGGACGCGATACCGCCCTGCCGCACGCCGAAGGGGAAGACTCAGAGCCGCTACGACTTGGCCAGGCGATCACGATCGACATCTGCCCGCGAGAGATCGGCAGCTATTACCACGACATGACGCGCACCTTCGCGATCGGCTATGCACCGCCCGAGCTTCAGCAGATCTACAATCAGGTGCATGAGATCCTGGATCGCGTCGTCGCGGATCTCAAGGTGGGTGAGCGGACCAGGCGCTATCAAGAGCAGGTCTGCACATTTTTCGAGGAGCGCAAACACCCAACGATCGGCAGCACCTATCCGATCGAGGAGGGCTATACCCACGATCTTGGCCACGGCATCGGCCTGGAAGTCCACGAGTCGTTCTTGTTTTCGGCGCAGCCTGGTCGCGACGGCGTCCTGGAGCCGGGTGTGGTATTTACCCTGGAGCCCGGCCTCTACTACGCCAGCAAGGGCTACGGCGTACGCCTGGAAGATGTCTATGCCTGCACGGCTGACGGTCAATTTGAGTGCCTGACACCGTTCCCGAAGGAGCTGGTTATTCCCGTTGCAAGCTAACGTTTCTCTTCCATCCGTCCCATGCCGTAGCTATGCCTAAACAATTACAAGCATAATCATTTCACATGACCATCTATCATCTACAATCTATCGAGCGGCTCAAAGTCATTAGTACGCAGCCCCCATAGCACTATCTTTCTAGCAGAAAGTCGCTTACTCCCATGGTACACCATATGCTCATAATCCTCACAACTAATTGCAGAGAGTATGTTCAATAGATTGGAGGCTACAATGTTACCTAAGATCTTTGTTGCGTCTTCAGCAGAGGGCTTAGAAATATCTGAAGCATTGCAACGTTTATTGGATCATACTGCTGAAGTGAACGTGTGGACTCAAGGGATCTTTAGCTTATCAGATAATACCCTAGATAGTCTCATTAAGGCTACAGATGCTTTCGATTTTGGAGTCTTTGTATTTACCCCTGATGATATCGTTGAAATCAGAGGCAAGAAGTATTTAGTAGCACGAGACAATGTTATATTTGAGCTAGGGCTATTTATTGGGAGACTAGGAAAAGAACGAAACTTCATCGTCATTCCAAGAAACATACCAAATCTTCATATACCTAGTGACTTGAATGGTGTAACACTAGCAACTTATGATGCGGCTAAGGGAGATATACGAGCTTCAATAGCACCTGCCTACTATGATATAAAAGAGGCTATAAAAGATCATGGTGAACGTAGATCTCGTACTGCAAAAAGAGATATTGTTAGAAAAAAACAAGTGTCTATTGAACCGCATGCTGAGCTCCTTCAAAAAGATGGCATCCTTCCTGTATACCGTAACCTTGACTCTAATCCAGACTGGTACAGGGAGTTCGAGAATGCCCTGAAAGTCAACTTTCCGTCACTAAACTCAAGGATGGTATATTATGGTCCAAGTCTGGCAAGAAACTGGTTTAAAGTAAATGCTCAGTCAGCTGGCAGTGAAAAAATGCGAGAGATGTTTCATCAAGTTCTATTCCCTTTATTACTTAAGTATGTTACGGGCGATATTAGCATCATTGATCTAGGAGTCGGAGATTTCGACAAAGGACATATGATGCTTCGTGAAATTATAACGAGTAGCCAAGCAAAAACTCTTAACTATATAGCTTTGGATATTAGTTATGAAATGCTAGCACTAGCTTTGGACATGAAGCGAGCTTCAGAGAAGAGTAGAACTCTCAAAGCAGTATTTGATATGAAGGGAACGGTGACTGCAATCAATGCGCCATTCGATCATCTACATCTCTATAAACATCTTTTTAGACCACCTTCTAAGAACATTTTTCTGCTTCTAGGTAACACTTTAGGAAATGAGATGGATGAAGTCAATACACTAACGCTAATTCGAAGAGCTATGCGTGAGTCTGATATACTAATAACAGAACTTCAACTCATCGAAGATGAGCCACATTCCCTTGAGGAGATTACTAATCAAATACAACCATTTCGTGCATTTTACGCGGGTCCATTTTTAGCACTCGGTTGTCAAGAAGCAGAATTAGAAGTAGTTGTCCGGCATCCAGCAGACTCCTCTACTCTGAATAACTCTCATAGTGTCACCTATGAGGCTATGTGTGATTTTGAAGAGCCTAAGGTGTTACGACATATAGGTTTTTCAGGTGGCGAAGTTCGGGTACGAAGAGGGTCAGTAGGGGTTTACGTAGTTCGTAAATATTATGAAACGAGTATTGCAGCACTCTTCGAGGAGGCTGGTTTTGATGTTCTAGAACAGGTATCTACTAACGCCCAAGATCGAAGAGACAGAAAATTTCACTATATAGTAGCGCAGCC
Source organism: Herpetosiphonaceae bacterium (assembly GCA_036402055.1). Lineage (GTDB taxonomy): Bacteria > Chloroflexota > Chloroflexia > Chloroflexales > Kallotenuaceae > LB3-1. The sequence continues at coordinate 9,955 of DASWTQ010000480.1, read as the reverse complement.
ACGATCTAATTCAACATCGGATTGATCTATTATTGCATGTAGAGTACTGATCAAACTATAAAGTAATATTCTTGTGCTTTCATAAGCACCTAACTAGATAGCTGGAAACATAAGATTTTTGTGATTCACTCACTGTTTCAGCGAGGTGCTGATATTTTCTTTACCACGTAGTTCTATGCTAGACGTTTACCTGATGCTTCTTACAGATCTGACTTGGCAACTAAATCTACCAATAGTTTGTTCTTCTGTAGCAAATTCACCATATTACTTGATGGTAGAGTCACACTCAAAAAAGCAAAGGGTGTAGGCCTTTTATCGGCGATCTTGACGTTGACAGGGCCTTGCTTTCAACGATCAGAACAGTTGACTACCCCCCTGCTTTTGGGTACACTGCATAGCGACGGTAATGCATGGCGGCACAAAGGCGGTGCTACTTCCCATGCGTCCCCAGGAGTTCGTTCATGTTTGATTGGTTGTGGGTTCTCACAGTTATACCTTCACTCGGCTTTTTGATCTTCATCCATGAGCTTGGGCATTTTCTAACCGCCCTGAAGCTCGGCATCAAGGTCGAAGAGTTTGGCTTCGGCTACCCACCGCGTATCCTGACGCTGTTTCATTGGCGGGGCGTGCCGGTTACTCTGAACTGGCTGCCGCTCGGCGGTTTTGTGCGCATGGCAGGTGAAGAAGGCAACTTCGAGGTCGAGGGCTCACTCGCGACTGCGCCGCCCTGGAAGAAGATTCCCGTGATGGCTGCCGGTGCGGTCATGAATATTCTTACTGCGATCGTTATCTTTGCGCTGATCATGGGCATTGCCGGCGAGCCCGATGCCGTTGGCCCTGTCACGATCGCCAGCGTCGCAGAGAACTCTCCCGCCGCTCAAGCACAGCTTCAGCAGAACGATGTTATCCTGGCGCTTGACGGTCAGAAAATCGATTCGAGCGGCCAGCTGCGGCAGCTGATCGCGGAGCGGGCGGGCACGGAGATTACGCTGGATGTTCAGCGTAGCGATCCTGCGCAAGGCACGACGACGTTTAATGTCAAGCTCACGCCACGAACACCTGAGCAGATCGGGCCCAATGAAGGCGCGGTAGGTGTCAGCCTTGAGGTGCCGGCCGACAAAGTGGTAGAGGTACGCTACACCAACCGGCTCAATCCGATCGAGGCCCTGATCTTCGGCGTGCAAAACACCTTCCTGCTCTTCTTCCAGATGCTTACCGGAATCGGTATGCTGCTTGGCTCGTTCTTTGGCTTTGCCGATCCTTCGATTCGCGGCGGCGTTGCCGGCCCGGTCGGCATTGCACGCATGACGGGCGAGGTAGCGCGTACCGGTGGCCTGATTAGCTATCTGAACTTGACGGCGCTGATCAGCGTTAACCTGGCGCTGATCAACCTGCTGCCGTTTCCCGCGCTCGACGGCAGCCGCATTGTTTTCGCGCTGATCGAGTGGGTCCGGCGCGGCAAGCGTGTTCCGCCCGAGAAAGAGGCGATGGTTCACGCGCTCGGTATGATCGCGCTGCTGGGCCTGATGCTGCTGATCACCTTCTCCGACATCCGCAACATCTGGATCGGTCGGGATGCGTTTGGTGGCTAATGCGACGCGGCCGATTTATCCGCGCAAGTGAGATCGGCGAGTATGTCTACTGCCAGCGCGCGTGGTGGCTGCATCATAGCGTTGGCCTTGAGCCGACAGGTCGTGAGCGTCGCGAGCTTGGCACAGCACTCCATACAAAACATGGACGGCAGGTGTGGTTTTCACACCTGCTTCTTGTTGCCAGCGCCGTTCTGATCGCGCTGGCAATCGTGCTCTTCGCGCTTCAATGATCGCCTATCTCCTGCTGGCGTGCGCGGTTGGACTGCTGGTGCTGGCGCTCCGGCTGCGTCGAGCCACGGGCATCCCCTGGACCCGCATTCAGACCTCCGATACGAGCGGCTGGCGGCGGGCTGAGGAGCCGCTGGTATCGCAGCGCTACGGTCTGGTCGGCAAGCCCGATTACGTGCTCGAAACTCGTGGCGGCCTGATCCCGGTGGAGGTCAAGCCTGGTCGCAAGGCCACCGCGCCCTACGAGTCGGATCTGATGCAGCTGGCGGCCTACTGTTTGCTGATCGAAGATACAACCGGGCGCGCTCCTTCATACGGCCTTCTGCGCTACGCCCAGCAGACGTTTAAGCTGCCCTACACGGAGGCGCTGCGCGCGGAACTGCTGGAGCTGATCGAGGAGATGCGCCAGAACCGCAGTGCGCAGGACGTCGCACGCTCACACGACTCGGCGGCGCGCTGTCGCGGCTGTGGCTTCTACGCGGACTGTGACGACCGGCTGGAGTACCATTGATACTCCGATCGAAGCATGGCGAAATAAGGCCGATTGTGGTACAACTAAGACGTGCTCTCCACCGAAGCACATGCTATGCAAGTACTGACACGCCAACAACTGATCGAGCAACTGCAAGCCGCCGCCGACGGCAAGACCGAGCCGCAGCAGCTCTCCGGCTGGGCTTTTGATCACTTCTACGCTGAGGAAGAAGGAACCGTCGAGTTCGAGCCGGGCTACCGCCGCGTGATTGCATCGGTTCTCGATGATTTGATGTTTGGTGATCAACCTGGATTTTATCTGACAGATAGCGAACTCCATCAGATGATCCAGCATGTGCTGAATGCCGAGCCGACAGCCAATGATGTCGATGAGGATGATCTCGATGACGAGGAGGACACCACAGATGTGGATCTGGAATAAGGCTAACTAATGAAAATCCAGCAACATCCACGGATGAAGGAGATTGCGATCGGCGACGAGGTAATGTGTTACCGTACGAACCTGTATGCGCGGGTTGAAGAAGTTTTTCCTGCTGCCGTCTGTGTTCGGCTCGCTGTTGTTCGCGCTGTTCAAGGTCGGCTTTCTCTCGCGCAGTATCCTCAGCTCTGGCGCGCCGAAGACATCGAGAATCTGAGCGTTTGTCGCTACTGCGGCTCGCGCGACGATCTTGAGCTGCAACAGTACACCGGAATGCCGTTGCGCGTGTGTGCAATGTGCCGTAATGTGCAGGCGCTCTCGCTCACCGACGAGCTTGCAGAAACCCTGTCCACTCATTAGCAAATGTATCGCATCGAGATTACCAAAGATTACCTCGGCTTTGCCGCAGCTCACTTCATCACCATGAAAGGCAAGTGCGAGCGACTCCACGGCCATAACTATCAGATCTGGGTTGAGGTCGAGGGTGAGCTTACCGAAGACGGCTATGTCTTCGATTTCACCGAACTCAAGCAGCTTGCCAAAAACCTCTGCGATCGGCTCGACCACCGCGTCCTACTCGCCACCGAAAATCCCCAGATTCAGGTTCGTCAAGAGGGCAGCTCGACCTACGCCGTTTATGGCTCGCAGAGCTACATGTTTCCCTCCAGCGACGTGATCTGCCTGCCGATCAGCAATACAACTGCCGAACTCCTCGCGACCTATCTCGCGCGCCAATTTGCGCAGCTGCTGCGCGCGCAGACGGGTCATGCCCTCCACGCGGTCGGTGTGTGGGTTGCCGAAGGTCCAGGCCAACGCGCCTACTATCAAGAGCGGTTGAACGGGTAAAGCCGGCCCTCACCCCTTACCAAACGGGCGAACAAGAGAACAAAGGGGACATACGAGCTGTTTGTTCTTGTGTTCCTTCGCCCAAAGGGCACCCGTTTTGTTCTTTGGCAGGCCCTCACCCCTGTCGCTCCGCTCCTTTCCCCTCTCCCATTGCGATAGGCGAGGGGAATTGTGGTACTTCCTTTTGTTCTTTGTTCTTTGTTCTCTATTGTTTGTTCCTCCTTGGTTCTTGGTTCTTGGTTCTTGGTTCTTCGTTTCTCCGCAACACTCCAGCGTAACTTGCGTATCATGATAGAGTACTCACGAAAGCGTGTATAAGTACTCACTCATCGCCCGCTCCCGATACCCGGTCTTCGCGGCACACGACGGCGTGATCTACTGGCTCTTTATTGTGCCTGGAGCCAACTCAAGGAGGGTTTGGATGGAGTCTCGTTTCTCGCCATTTCGTTTTCGGTCCCGTCTGCTACGCTTAAGCCCGCTTGTAATGATCGGCGTGATGCTGGTAGTGCTTTTTCCAGCTGCGCCAGCCGCGCGGGCAGTTGTGCCGTTCACACCGGCGCCCTGTCCGATCGCGGCAATTCCGGGGCTACGTGTCGACTGTGGCTACCTGACAGTTCCCGAGTCGCGTAGTAACTTCACGGGCAAGACCATCAAGCTGGCGGTCGCGATTATGCGCTCGCCAAATCCGAACAAAGCCGCCGATCCGGCGGTGTTTCTCCAGGGCGGTCCAGGCGGCGCGACCCTGCCGCTGGCTGACATTCTGGCGCTGACCTATGGCCCGACGCTGGCGCAGCGCGACATTATTCTGATGGACCAGCGCGGCACCGGCTACTCAGAGCCACGGCTTGACTGCGATCTGTTTGCCACTGCTTCCCAACGCAAGCTGGCGGTGGCAGCCGAAAGCTCGGAGCTGCCCGACTTTATCCAGGCGCAGGTCGATGCCCTGGCGCAGTGCGGGCAGCAGTTGAAGGCAGCCGGCATCGATCTGAAAGCCTACAACTCTGCGGAGAACGCGGCGGACTATGAAGATCTGCGGCTGGCGCTGGGCTACGGCCCGTGGAATGTGATCGGCGCGTCGTATGGCTCGCGTCTGGCCCTGACAATGCTGCGTTTCCGCCCCGAGACGCTGCGCAGCGTGGTGCTGGACTCAGCCTATCCGTATCAGGTCAATTTCCATGTCGATGTGTTTAGCTCCTACAACCGCACGTTATCGCTGCTGGCCGCCGATTGTGCCGCGCAGCCATCGTGCAACCGGGCCTATCCCGACCTGCTGGGAACCTTCGATGCGCTCTACGCGCGGCTGAACGCCAACGAGGCACAGGTGCCGGTGATCGATCCCAACACCGATCAGATCGTCACCTACCTGCCAGTCAGCGGCGTCACCTTCTCCAGCCTGGTCTTCCAGCTGTTCTACTCGACAGGTTTCATTCCGCTCATGCCGGCGCTGATCGGCGAGACCGCCAAAGGTGACTACACGCTGCTCGGCCTAGTTCTTGGGCTCTTCCTGATACCTCAAGGCGAGACACCACCGCAGGCCGGCCAGGCGCTGGGCATGCTGACGGCTGTGCAGTGCAACGAAGATGCGACCTTTGCGTCGCGCAAAGACTTTGTGAAAGCCCGCGATAAGAACCAGCGCGCGGCAGCTTTGGCGTTCCAGGTTCCTTTCCATGAAGGCTTCCTGGACGTATGCGACGCCTGGGGTCTCAACAATCCCAACAAAGACGAGAACAAGGGCGTTCGTAGCGATCGGCCGGTGATGATCATCAGCGGCACCAACGATCCGATCACGCCACCCGACTACGCCAAGATCGCGGCGTCGACGTTGAAAAACAGCTTTATCGTGTCGTATCCACGCGGCGGGCACGGGCCGAGCATCGGCAGCCCGTGTCTGGCCAACGCCGTCGCCGCCTTCATCGCAGCGCCGGGCCAGCGGCCGGATACATCATGTATCGCGCAGGAAACACCGCGACCGTTTGTAACCCCGGCGACCGCCAGCCGCTCGAAGTTCAAGACCACCATGAAACCACTCGTGCGGACACTCCGGCTTCAGGGCCAGTAAGTCCACCCTTTGATCACCACACAGGCCGTGCAGACATTTGCACGGCCTGTTTTTTATTCACCGCGTTTGCGCCGCACGCTCAGCTTCGCGATTGGGCCTTGAGCGCGCAGGGTCGCCTGTCTGATGCGCCGCCAATGTTTGCGCGCCCGGCGCACATCGTTGGGCCGCGCCGGCTGCGGGCCGTACTCCGCCGCGACATACACATCCGTCAGCGCGCCTGCGTCGGTATCCACAGGCGGCAGCGCCTTGCCGAGCGCCGCGCGAAACTCATACGGCGTTTGTGAGCGTGGATGCTGCACGCCGCGCCGCTCGCCTGAGCGAACCATACGCTGGTAGAGCTGCCGCAACTGCGCCTGCGATCCTGTGGGCTGAGCCACGCGCGAGGACGACACGCGACGTGGTCGCCGGAATCGCCGCTGGATCGTTTCGACTGCCAGCGCGCTCCAATCGCGCAGATCCTGCCACATATCGCCCAATACACGCATCAGCCAGCGTGTACCGCGCCAGCGACGCAGCCATGCGCGCAGATCCTGACGCTGCTGAACATAGCGCAGCACGGCCACGCCGACCAGAATCGCAACGCAGGCCCAGAAGATCAGCCCAGGCAGCAGCGGCCGCTCGGTTGATGTCGGGATCTGCGGCGGCGTGATCGGACGCACGATCGGGCCGGTGGGCGTAGTTGTGCCGGTCAGGTAGGCCAGCAGCCAGGCGAACGGAAAGAGCAGCAGACCAAAGATCGCGACAATGATCGTGACGATAAAAGCGACAACAATCATCAGCACATTCAGCACCGGCACCAGCGGCGGCGGCGGTACCCAGAGTGTGCCCTGGCTCAGCAGCAGCCCAACCAGACACGCCGCGCCGATCAACAAGACGCTTGCGCGCCGCCAGCGCCGGGGAACATCCGCCGCAACATTCAGCTGCTCGATCTGCCAGCCATAGCGCAGCCGATCGAGCTGGCCCTGACTATGTAGCGCCAGCCCCGAGATCAGACAGGCCAGCACCGACACAACCGGCTGTGCGGTCGTCCAGCTTCGCAGCGCTGCGCCGAGCGGCAGCTGGTAGAGCGCCAGCGCGCCGCCCGCCAGCGCGACCAACGTGCAGATCAGCCAGTAGCGATCAAAGGTCGCCAGCGCCACTGCTCGATCGTCGATCACGGCCGCCTCTTCGCTGGGCAGACTGCGCACGCCCTCGCGCGGCAGCTCGATCTCGAAGGCCAGCACCGAAGTGGCGATCAGCGACGCCAGGCCCCAGGTGAGCAGCGTCGGCCAGAAATAGGCGACAAAATACCCGCCAAAAAAGGCCAGCGGATCGCGCACCCAGGGCTGAAGCACCTGCCAGAGACTCCCGCCCTCCACGGCGAAGCTCGCGATGCGGATCGCGACGAGCAGCAAAAACCACTCGACAGCCCGGATTGTGCCTTGCTCGCCGATGGTGAGTCGCTCACGAGCGACCAGCCGCTGCGTGATCACGGCGTCGGCGGTTGCCAGCGCCAGGAGCGGCAGCAGCCAGGGATAGCGCAGCTGCGGAATGAAAACCTCGATCCCCGCCAGCAGCGCCGCGACCGTGCCCAGCACCAGCATGACGACCAGCAGCATATGCCCGAGGTTAAACCGCACGTTACGCATGGACCACTCCCACCGGCAGCCCTTGCCGATCCACGGTGTACGCGCTGAGATGCTGCTGCGCCGCCAGGGCCTGACCACTGGCGCTGCCCTCGACCAGCAGCAGTGCGAGCTGCTGGCCACGTCGACGGAGCGCTACCACATTTGGCAGCACGTCGAGCGTCAGATCCGCCATCACCAGCACCAGCGTGCCGCCCCAGGGCAGCGGATGGTTATGCAGCAGATCGAAGAGATTCAGATCCTGTCCCAGCTCCAGCCGCCCGAGCACGCCCAGCAGCAGCCTGCGCTGGCCGTCGCCCTTGCCAAACGGCAGGATCACGCCGCTCTGCCTGGTCTGCGGCTCGTAGCCGTTGGAGATCAGACTCACGGGAAGCTTGCGCTGGAGCAGCGCCATACCCAGCGAAGCCGCCGCGATCGCCGCGCGCTCAAGCGAGTCCTGTACGGTGCGCACCTCGTAGTCGGGGCGCGCAAACGCCAGCCCGATGGTGGTCTCGGGCGCGATCGTCGGGTCGGCGCGGCGCACCAGCAGCGTGCTCTGCCGGGCGCTTGATTTCCAGTCGAGCCGCCGCACATCGTCGCCGGGCACATACTGACGCACGCCGGCCGGACGCGCCGGATCTTCGCCGCGCCGCCCTATCAGCGGCCCTACGCTGAGCGTGGCGGGCAGACCGAGCGCGGAGAGCGGCAAAACCCGAGGATAGATCGTGATGTGTTTGGGTGGAACCTGAAGTGTCAATCGCGTGAGGCCAAGCGCATCGCCGAGGACCAGCTGGGTCGGGCCGAGTGGATACCAGCCACGCCGCGCGCCGCGCACCTGGTGCGTCATCTGGTGCGATTGTCCGGCGCCCAGCGAGATCACCTGGTGGCGTGGCTGCCGGATGCGCAGCGCAAACGGCAGGCTTTCGCGCACCTCGATCCAGGGAATGCGCAGCAGCGTCGGGTTGGAGACCAGCACCGTGATTGTCGCCTCCTCGCCTGCCGCCAGCGTCTCGGGCACTTGACGACTCACACGCAGCCCACGCTCGATCTGACGCAGCCAGAGACGGCTCAGCAGCGAAACCGCGCCCAGCGCCAGCCCGACAAAGCTGATCAGCTCGGAGCGCAACGCCAGACCGGCCAGCACCAGCATAATCGCCAGGTTAAGGAGCCTCGGCATGATTCAGCCCCTGCCTAAAAAGATCCGGCCGCCGCGAGCTACTCCGCCGCCTCGTCCTCGACCGCCGTGTCGGCCAGAATCGCGGCGAGCAAGCCGGCGTTCGTTCGGCCACGCAGTGCGCTCTCCGGCCGCAGCACCAGCCGATGTGCCAGCACGGGCTGCGCCAGGCGCTTCACGTCGTCGGGAACGACAAAATGCCGTCCCGCCAGCGCCGCCGAAGCCTGCGCCGCGCGATGCAGCGCGAGACTGGCGCGCGGGCTGGCTCCCAGAGCCAGCTCAAGATGCTGACGCGTCGCCGTGATCAGCCGCAGCAGATAGTGCAGCACCTGGTCGCTGACGTGCACCTGGTCGATCAACCGTTGCAGCTCAAGCACATCGATGCTGTTCTCGATCGGTCCTAGCTGCTCGATCGGGTGCTGGCTGGTGATCGACCGCAGCATGCGCGCCTCGTCGTCCAGGCTGGGATAGCCGACCGACACCTGCATCAGGAAGCGATCCAGCTGCGCCTCGGGCAGCGGAAACGTGCCCTCGAACTCCACCGGATTCTCGGTCGCCAGCACCAGAAACGGCGCCGGCAGCGAATGTGTCGCGCCGTCCACAGTGGCGGTCTGCTCCTGCATCGCCTCCAGCAGCGCCGATTGCGTGCGCGGCGTGGCGCGGTTGATCTCGTCCGCCAGCAGCACGTTGGTGAAGATCGGGCCTTCGCGAAACTGGAACTCGCCGGTCGGCTGGTGAAAGACCGACACACCCACGATGTCGTTGGGCAGCAGATCGGGCGTGCACTGGACGCGCTTGAAGCTCAGGCCCAGCGAGATCGCCAGCGCGCGCGCCAGCATCGTCTTGCCGGTGCCGGGCACGTCTTCCAGCAGCACATGACCACCGCTGAGCAGCGCCACCAGCAGCAGATCCACCACCTCACTCTTGCCCACGATGACCCGCGCCACGTTTTCACGCACGGCGCCTGCCCACCGCGCAACCTGCTCGATCTGGATCGCTGTCAGCGCCGGTTGTTCAGCAAGCATCGAACATTCCTTTATTGAGCAGTCAGACGTTCAAACAACGGCAGCGTGTCGAGCGGAGCGGCATAGTCGTTGAGCCAGAGCGGGCCATCAAATGTGCTGCCGTTCCAGCGATCGCGCCAGCGACCGGCGGGGAGATAGATATTGCGCTCGGTCCGGCCAGGAGCCAGGATCGGCGCGACCAGCAACAGATCGCCTAGCAAGAATTGATCATCGACCAGCAGCGCCGTCTCATCGCTGGGCGAGTGCCAGAAGAGCGGCTGCACGATCGGCGTTCCGTCGCGCATGGTTTGAGCGACCAGCAGCTGGATGTAGGGCGCGATCTCGTTGTGGAGCACGGCGTAGCGACGGCAGATCGCGTCGGTGTCGGCGTCGTAGAGCCAGGGCGGGATCGAAAACTGCATCGCGGGCAGCAGCGCCGTGACCTGCGTCCAGCGAATCATCAGCTCGCGATCCGGCAGCTCGCCGCCGTAGGCATTGCCGCCGATCATGTCGGGCAGCACAAAGGGATAGCCGATCA
>DASWTQ010000479.1:0-9845 GCA_036402055.1 Herpetosiphonaceae bacterium | reverse complement strand
CGGCAAAGACGGTGACGCTGAAGACCGGACCGGTGAACAGGTTGAGGCGCTGCTGCTCCTGGGCGGCAACAGCCTCAATCCGGGCGGCATGGTCGGCAGGCGGCACGTCGGCGAGATCGACCCAGGTAAGCGGCAGCGGCTCGGAGGGCGGACTGATGGTTTGCGTCCAGTGCGTGGCGTCACGGGTAAAGCGCAAACGCAGGGCATCGTGGTGGCGTAGCAGCGCGGCGATCACCTCTTCCACGATCGGGCGATCGAGCTTCAGCTGTGCGCGCAGCAAAAACGCGATATTCCAGTGATGATGGTTGGCATGATCCACATCCAGGAAAATCAACGAGTGATGCAGCAGCGGCACCGGTCCGAGCACCAGATCTTGATCCGGTGCCGGAATGTCGTCTACTGTCGTCCCCGGCTGCTGGCCTGCCTGTCGCGCCGCGATCGCCAGCTCCTGGATCGTGCGCCTGGGCGCGGCGCTCTGCGCGGAGCGTGAGTCGTGCTCGTCGCCGCTGAGCGCTGCCAGCTCGGCGATCGTGGGATTCTGGAACAGGTCTTTGATGCTCAAGCGCAGGTTGGCTTGCTTGACGCGGGCAACCAGCTGCACGCCCAGCAGCGAGTCGCCGCCGAGCGCGAAAAAGTTGTCGTTGACGCCGATCTCGTCGATGCCCAGCAGCTCACGCCACAGATCGACGAGTGTTTGCTCTGCGCGGCTGCGCGGCGCGACGTACTCATTGCGCAGCCGTGAGCGCCGGTAGCCGTTGCTGTCAGCCGGTTGCTCGTCGGTCCAGGCTGGTGGGGCCGGGTGGCGAATCCAGGTGTCGAGCATCGCCTCCAGGTCGCTGGTGGAAACAATCAGCTGATCGACGAGCGGGGCCGAGAAGATGCGCTGAAAGACTTCCAGCGTCTCGGCATCGGAGACGCCATGCCAGTCGACGCTGCTCCACGGAACATCGGCGGCCTGGTTGTGGCGCTGCGCGAACGCATCCATAAACGTCGCGGTCGCGGCATAGCCCGCGAAACCAACGCCGCCGACCACACCGGAGAGCGACGAGATCAGCAGGCAGAAATCGAGCGTCTCGTCGGCCAGCGCCTGCTCAAGCACATACACGCCATGCGCGCGCGGCTGAAAATGCCAGCTGCACTCGGTGTAGCCCGTGTCCGCGATCGCGCGCAGCGACTCCTCGGGGAACAGGCCGGCTGCGTAGATCACGCCGTCCAGTGCGCCGAAGCGCTCACGAGTCTGCGCGATCACCATGCGCATGGCGTCGAGATCGGTCACATCGGCGTTGACGACGAGCACCTCAGCGCCTGCGGCTTCGAGCTTGCGCACGTTGACGATCCCTTTGCTAATGTACTCGTCGGCATCGTGCGCGTCCAGCCAGCGATCCCAGCTATCGCGTGACGGCACGGGAAATTCGGGCTTAACCGTGAGCACCAGCCGCGCACTCACGGTCTGCGCCAGATAGCTTGCCGCCAGCATGCCAATGTTTTCCAGCGCGCCGACAATGGCATAGACGCCGCGCTCACGCAGCGCGATCGGACGGCCTGCGTGGCCTGTCAGCGGTGCCCGCTCGTAGGTTTCAACCCAGCGGTCGCGGCCACGGTAGGCCACGGCGAGATCGCGCGAGCCGCTGGTCAGCTCGGCGAGCAGCTGATCAGCCAGCCGCGATCGCAGATACTCGGACGCGGGCAGCTCCAGATCGACGCTGCGGCAGCTGATCTGCGGGTACTCCTGGGGAATGACCCGCGACAGGGCGTGCATAGTCGCTTTTTCCGGCGCGAGCGGGTCGCCGCCGGCCACGCGCTGGGAGTGATTGGCGACAACGATCAGCGAAAGCGGCGCGCTCTGCTTGGCAGCACTGATCGCCTGAATCAGAAAGAGCAGGCTGTAAAATCCGCGCTGCTGCGCCGGCTCGAAGCGCGCCTGAGCATGATCGGGCTGGACGTCGGCGCTGAGACTCCACAGATGGGCGATCGCCTGCGGCAGCCGGTCGTTCGCGTGCAGCTCGGCGATAAGCGTGTGGTAGCCCGCGCTGTCCTGCGGATCGAGCGTGTAACGATCGTCGGCGAGGCGCGCAAATCCAGCGCCGGGCAGCACGGTGATCGGCGTGTGGCCTGCCTCGGCCAGACGCTGCACGAGCAAATCCGTGATCTCCAGCTCCTCATCCGCGAAGATCAGCCAGCGCTGCGGCTCGGTCGCATCGTCATGCGCGCCGGCTGCTGGCGGTAGCGAGCGCTTCCAGGACGGAAGGTAGAACCAGTCGGCCATGTCCTGCTGCTTGTCCAGCGAGCGGATCGTCGGCGGCGTGCCGGTCCTGGCCTGCGGTTCGATCCAGTAGCGCTGGCGCTCAAACGGATAGGTCGGCAGCGGGATGCGTGAGCGGCGCTCGCCGGCGTGAAGTCGTGACCAATCGAGGGAAACGCCGGACAGCCAGAGCTGCGCGAGCGCTTCCAGGATCACTGCGCGGTCGGCGCGCTGCTCGTAGGCGTGGCGCAGCGAAGGAATCGCGATCAGCTCGTCGGTGTCGGGGCCGCTGGCGTGCTGGAGCGCCAGGCTGCTCAGGAAGCGTCCAGGCCCCACTTCGAGCAGCACGCGCTCGCCGGTTTCGAGCAGCCGCTGCACGCCGGCGCTGAAGCGTACCGGCTGGCACAGGTGCCGCGCCCAGTAGCCGGGATCGGTCGCCTCGGCATCCGTGATCCAGGTGCCGGTCACGTTCGAGATATACGGGATCGCCGGTGGCTTGAGGTCGAGCTGTTGCACGCGCTCGGTTAGCTCCTCGGCGATCGGCTGCATCATGGTCGAGTGGAAGGCATGCGTGGTGCTCAGCCGCCGTGTCACAACCTGCTCGTTCGCGAGACGCGTTTCGAGTGCGTCGATCGCCTCGCTGGGACCGGCGAGCACGCAGAGCGACGGCCCGTTGATCGCAGCCAGCGAGATCCGGTCGTCAAGCAAAGGCGCGATCTCCGGCTCCGAGAGCGCGACCGCCAGCATTGCGCCGCTCTCGACGCGCTCAACCAGCTTCGCGCGCTCGGCGACGAGTGCCAGCGCGTCTTTGAGCGACATCACGCCCGCCAGACAGGCTGCCACGTACTCTCCCAGGCTGTAGCCGATCAGCGCCGCCGGCTTTAAGCCCCAGCTGATCCAGAGCTGGGCCAGCGCGTATTCGATCACAAACAGCGCCGGCTGCGCGTAGACGGTGCGCTTCAAGCGCTCGGACTCTGCATCGCCGGCTGGCTCGTCGCGACCAAGCATCTGCCGTAGATTAACGCCGGGCTGTGTGTCGCCAGGCTCCTGGGCCGCTGTCGTGCCGTGGGGATAGATGATCTCGCGCAGATCAACATCGAGATGCGGCATCAGCAGCTCACAGCAGCGATCGACCTCGGATCGGAACACCGCCTCGGTTTGATACAAGCCCGCCGCCAGCTCCGGGTATTGATCGCCCAGGCCAGTGAACATCAAGACGACCGGACGATCGCGACGCTCTTCGACGGCGCTCAGCAGCTGCGCGGAGTCGCCGGCTTCCAGGATCTGACGCGCCTGTTCCAGGTTTTCGCTCACCAGCACGCGGCGATACGGCCAGGTGCGCCGCCCGATCTGGAGCGTGTAGGCGACATCGGCCAGGTTTGTCTCGGGCTGCTCACGCAAAAAGGCGGCGAGATTGGCGGTAGCCGCATCGAGTGCCGCGCCGGTTTTGGCCGAAAGCATCAGGAGCTGCCACGGCTGCGCGGGATCGGAGGGCGGCAGCGCGGGGGCTTCTTCCAGCACGATATGCGCATTGGTGCCGCCGATGCCAAACGAGCTGACTCCGGCGCGGCGTGGCCCGTCGTGTTCCGGCCAGGACGTTGTTTCGGTGTTGACATAAAACGGGCTGCCGGCGAAATCGATCGCGGGATTGGCGCGCTCAAAATTGAGGCTGGGCGGGATCAGGCCGTGTTGGAGCGACAGCACGGTTTTGATCAGACCAGCCACGCCGGCCGCCGCATCCAGGTGGCCGATGTTGGTTTTAACCGAGCCCAGCGCGCAAAAGCCGCTCGCGTCGGTTTGCTGGCGGAAGGCGTGAGTCAGCGCGGTTACTTCGATCGGATCGCCGAGCGGCGTGCCGCTGCCGTGCGCCTCGACGTAGCCGATCGTGGCGGGATCGATGCCGGCCTGGCGCTGCGCGGCGGCGATGACCTCGGCCTGGCGCTCGACGCTGGGCGCCGTGTAGCCGATCTTGGCCGCGCCGTCGTTGTTGATCGCCGAGCCTTTGATCAACGCGTGGATCGTGTCGCCGTCACGCAGCGCATCGTCGAGGCGCTTCAGCACGATCAGGCCCAGGCCGCTGCCAAAGATGCTGCCCTGCGCGTCGGCGTCGAAGGCGCGGCAGTGTCCATCGTTCGAGACGATACCGCCGGGCGTGTACAGGTAGCCGCTGCGGTGGAGCGGATTCACCGAAGCGCCGCCCGCCAGCACCATGTCGGCCTCGCCGCTCAGCAGGCTGCGGCAGGCCAGATGCGTGGCGACTAGCGAGGTCGAGCAGGCCGTCTGCACGGTCACGCTCGGGCCGCTCAGGTTGAGCTTGTAGGCCACGCGCGTTGTCGCAAAGTCTTTTTCGTTGGCGATCAGCGTCGGCATCGCACCGACCGACGAGAGCAGATCCGGCTGTGAGGCCAGATTGAACATCAGGTAGGTGTTGCTGCCCACGCCGGCGAACAGCCCGATCCGCCCTTGGTAGCGCTCGGAGTCGTAGCCGGCGCGCTCCAGCGCCTCCCAGGCGACTTCCAGCAGCAGACGCTGCTGCGGGTCCATGATCGCCGCCTCGCGCGGCGTGTAGCCGAAAAACGCCGCGTCGAACAGCTCGATGCCATCCAGCGCGCCGCCCGCCTTGACGTAGCTCGGATTGCTGAGCAGCGCGGGATCGACGCCGGCCGCCAGCAGCTCGGCATCCGAGAAGAAGCTGATCGACTCGCTGCCGGCCGCCAGGTTGCGCCAGAAGGCGTCGAGTGTATTCGCGCCGGGAAAGCGGCCGGCCAGCGCAATGATCGCGATGTCGCTCGATGTCGGCACAGCGCCGTTCGCCGGCTCAATGCGCTCGGCGGCGGCTTCAACCTCGGGCTGCGCACCCGCGTCGTCGTCGAGAAAGGCCGCCAGCGCGCGAATCGTGGGATACCTGAACAGATCGGTGATCGTGAGCGGTCGATCGATCGCCTCCTGAAGCCTGGCATGCGCCTGGATCGCCAGCAGCGAGTGGCCGCCGAGGTCGAAAAAGTTGTCGTCGAGGCCGACCTGCTCGACCGGCAGCAGCTCCTGCCAGATCGCGGCGATCGTCCCCTGCCAGCCGGTCTGTGGGGCGGGATCGGCAGCCTGCGATCGCCGCTGGCCCAGATCCGGCTCAGGGAGTTGCAGCCGATCGATTTTGCCGTTGGGCGTCAGCGGCAGCGCGTCGAGCACCACGAACGCCGAAGGCACCAGCGCCTCGGGCACATGCTCACGCATGAAAGCGCGCAGGGAAGAGGAGAGGCACTCACCCCCCTGCCCCCCCTTCCCCGAACCTCGGTCGGCTTCGACCTCGGTTGCGGCAGGCGAGGGGGAAATTGCGCTATCCGGTTGCTCCTTTGTTTCTTTGTTCGTTTGTTCGGCTATTCTAGGTTCCAGGCTCTTTGTTCTTTGTTCTCCGTTAGGTTCTTGGTTCTTGGTTCTCGGTTCTCCTATTTGTTCCTTTGTTTCTTTGTTCTTTTGTTCTTCGACCACGTACGCGATCAGCCGCTGCTCGCCCGCCACGTCGCGCATGACTGCCGCCGCCTGCTCGATCGCCGGGTGCTGCCGCAGCAGCGCCTCGATGCCGTTCAACTCCAGGCGTACGCCGCGTAGTTTGACCTGGTGATCTTTGCGACCGACATGCTCAAGCGTGCCGTCAGGCCGGTAGCGCGCCAGATCGCCCATGCGGTAGAGCCGCGAGCCCGTAGCGCCGAACGGGTTGGGCACAAACTTTTCGGCGGTCAGCTCCG
The DNA here is from genome assembly GCA_036402055.1 of Herpetosiphonaceae bacterium. Lineage (GTDB taxonomy): Bacteria > Chloroflexota > Chloroflexia > Chloroflexales > Kallotenuaceae > LB3-1. Next base: position 3,860 of record DASWTQ010000479.1, on the reverse strand, counting down.
GCTGGTTGAGGTAGCCACGCGCCAGCGCCGCGCTGCCGACATAGATCTCGCCCGGCAGTCCGATCGGCACCGGCTGCATCTGGCCGTCGAGCAGATAGATCTCGGTGTTCGCGATCGGACGGCCGATCAGCGCGCTCAGCACATTATCCGGCTGGCTGCGCGTGTCGAAGCAGGTCGCGTCCAGCGTCTCGGATGAGCCAAACTGGTTGAGCAGCGTTGCGTGCGGCAGTCGCCGGGCGAAGCTGCGCGCCAGATCGAGCGGCAGCGGCTCGCCGAGCACCGTCCACAGCTTGAGCCGTGCCAGCCGCGTGGCAAGATCTTGCGGGCTTTCCAGGATCAGCTGGAGCAGCGACGGCACCACCGTGATCCGGCTCACCCGGTTTGTCGCCAGCGTGTCGATCAGCCGCTCAGGCTCGTTGGCGGCCTCCTCGGGCACGATCACGATCGGATAGCCTTTGAGCGGCGCGCCCAGCAGCTCCCAGAGCGTGACCGAAAAGCTGATTGTCGAGCGCTGGCAGCCGATCTCTTCGGCGTCGAAGGGATACGCGCTCCACATCCAGGCCAGTCGCTTCACGATCTGCGCGTGAGTCAGCACGATGCCCTTGGGCTGACCGGTCGAGCCCGAGGTGTACATCAGGCTGGTCGCCTGCTCAGGCAGCATCGGCGTGCTGAGATCGGCGCCGGGCTGCTGCGCGATCGTCGCTGCGTCGTGCTCGATATGCACGATGTCGAGCCCTTGCCGATTTAGCCGATCGGCCAGATCGCCCGTCGTGATCAGCAGCGGGCTGGCTGTATCTTCCAGAATGGCTTGTTGATACGCGGCCGGTGTCGCCGGATCGAGCGGCACGTACACACCGCCGGCTTTCCAGATCGCCAGCAGCGCGATCAGCGTCTCGGGTGAGCGCGGCAGCAAGACGGCGACCGGAAGCTCAGGCTGCGTGCCGATGCCGCGCTCGCGCAGCAGGTGGGCTATGCGATTAGCCTGCTCGTTTACTTCGCGGTAGCTGAGCGTGGCGTCGCGCCAGATGATGACCGGCGCATCCGGCGTTTGCGCTGCCTGATCCGCGAAGATCTGTGCCAAACTGCGATCGAGTGGCAGCGGCGCGGCGGTGTCGTTCCAGGCGCGTAGCTGCTCGCGCTCGGCGGACGTGATCAGCGAAATCTCGCGCAGCCGCTGCGCGGGCCTGTCCGCGACTGCCAGGAGGATCTGCTGGAGATGATCCAGGCAGCGCCGGATGCTCGACGCGTCGAAGCGCTGCTCGGCATAGGTGAGCTGGAAGCGCAGCCGCTCGCCGGGAATAACGACCAGATTCAGCGGGTAATGCGTGCGCTCGACAGCCCGAATCTCGCCAATCGTCAGTGCGCTGTCGGGCGCGACCAGCTCGCCGGCACCGGGATAATTCTCGAAAACGACAATGCTCTCGAAGAGCGGCGTGCCGCCCGGAATGTCGCTCCACTGCTGGATCTGCCGCAGCGAGGGATAGGCGTACTCCTGCGCCTCGGCCTGCTGGCTCTGAATCTGCTTCAGCCAGTGCGGCAGCTTCTTGTCTGGTGTGACGCCGACCGCGACCGGCAGAATGTTGGTGAAGAGTCCGACCATCTGCTCGGCATCGGGAAGGCTGGCGGGACGTCCGGCGGTCACCGCGCCGAAGAGCACGATCTGCTCGTCGCCGTAGCGGCTGAGCAGCAGCGCCCACGCGCCCTGGATCACGGTGTTCAACGTGAGGCCATAGCGCCGCGCCAGCCGACCAAGCTCGCTCGTCGTCTCCTCGCTCAGCTCAAGCGTGAGGTCGGCGTAGCGCTCAGGGCCTGCGCCCGGGTCGTTCCCGCGCTCGATCCCGGTCACGGTCGGCGCGTCGATGCCGGCTAGCATGTCGGTCCAGAAGGCTTCGGCGCCGGCGAGATCTTGCTGCTGGAGCCAGGCAATATACTCGCGATACGGTCGCGGCGGCAGCTGACTCAGCGCGCGTCCACTCGTGGCAGCGCTATACGCGGCGGCCACGTCGCGCAGCACATGCATGACCGACCAGCCGTCGATCAGCGCGTGATGGTAGCTCCACACAAACTGTGTGGTCTTGTCGTCGAGCCTGAAGAGCGCCAGCCGCATCAGCGGCGCATCGGACAGATCGAAGCCCTGCTGACGATCCCGCTCAAGATACGCGTCCAGCGCCTCAGTCTGCTCAGCCGCCGAGCGATCGCGCCAGTCCTCCTGGCGGATCGGCAGCTCGACCTCGGGAAAAACTGCCTGCACCGGCGTGTCCAGCTCTTCCCAGAGAAACGCGGTGCGCAGCGCCGGATGACGCCGAGCTACCTGCTGCCAGGCGCTCTCGAAGGCCGCCGGATCGATCTGCCCCTCCAGCGTGCAGATCAGCTGCTGGAAATACGCGCCGGCTGCCGGATCGGAGAGGCTGTGAAAAAGCATGCCTTGCTGCATGGGCGACAAGGGATACAAATCTTCGATCAGATCCTCGAACAGCTCTGGTGTATATGCCTCAGACATCAGTCAGTATCCTTCATTTATGAGCGTCGCAAGCACGTTTCAGCTTCCTGACCGCTGCTGTATCAGCCGGATCGAGCGAGTGGCTGGGCCGGGAGCAAACGGCAGCGGCAGACCCGCAGCCCAGGCGTGCTGCTGATCCCGGTAGTTTGACGAGAGTGGATTTCCAGATTGACCGCCCGGCATATGCAGGATCGCGCTGGTCTCCCGCGAAGGCGCCACGATCATGCGCATCGTCGGGCCGTAGAGCGTGCCGCCCAGCACGCCCGCGACCAGCACGCAGAACTCGCCGCCGCTCAGCGCCGTCCGGGGCATGTTCAGCAGCTTGCCCAGCAGCGGCACGGCCTGGCCCAGCGGATGCGCCACGGTGACGGTATTGACACGCCCCCAGGTTAGCTCGGTTAGCGAGCTAACGTGATGCCGCGCGAGCAATCGCCGGCTGCTCTGCTCCAGCTGATCGAGCAAAAACACGTTCCAGTCGGCGTAGCGCTCAGGCTCGGGCAATGTCGCCGGAATCTGCGCGTTCAGCAGCTGAAGTAGCGGCGTGTCAGGGTTGAACCAGTAGTAGATAAAGCTCGGAGCGGCTTGCTGGCACGGGCGCAGATATGGCTTGAATACCTCGGCGATCAGCGCGCCGCGAAGCTCGGCCAGCAGCGCGATCCCGCGACTATCGACGTTCATCGCGCCGTCCCAGGCCGCGATCTCGTCGCGAGCTTCCCGCAGCGCCGGCCGCTCGGCAAGCACGGCATCCGTCAGCAGCTCCAGCACCAGCGATCGGTAACGCTCAAAAAATGCGCTGGTCGTGTCGAGCTGAAGCGCCAGCATGTCGCGCTCCTCGATCTGCCGCATTGCCTGCACTTGCTCGCCGATGCGGTAGGCGCGATACGACGACGGGTAGTTGTGGCCCAGCACATGGGGATAGTCTTTGCCGGTGGTGCGGTTGTTAGCGGTCGCGAGGTAGCCCGCCGGTGGATCGACTACCAGCGGCAGCTCGGCGGGCGGGAGATAGCCGCGCCACCCGATGTCGCCGCCGGCCCAGGAGTGGCTGAGCGCGCCGTCGAAGCCGTGACGACTGGGAATCTTGCCGCAGGTGGTCCAGGCGATCCGTCCGTCCGCGTCGGCCAGCATCACGTTCATCGGCGGCCCGGCGTAGCGCTGCATCACGTCGATCGCTTCGTCGAGATTCTGCACGTCGTCCATGTGCAGCAGGCCAAACTCCACAGCCTGCGGATCGAGCGCCGTCCAGTGCAGTGCGATCGGCTGATCCAGCAGCGGCTGGCGCAAAACCGGCCCCCAGCAGCTTTCCCGCACCTCGATGTGCACATCGGCCGCGCCTTTGACGCGAATCCGCTCTGCGCGCACC
>DASWTQ010000478.1:0-3557 GCA_036402055.1 Herpetosiphonaceae bacterium | reverse complement strand
GCGTTGAGATCCAGAATCGTGTTGACCGCGCCGCGATGGTCGATCATCACGCCCTTGGGCAGGCCGGTCGAGCCCGAGGTGTAGATCACATACGCCAGATCGTGCGGTTGCTGCGCCGGCGCAAGCGGCTGCTCGGCGAGCGCGCCGAGCGCAAGCGTATCGACGCAGAGCCGCTGAATGGTGTCGGGCCAGGCAAGCTGCGGATCGAGCCAGGGTTGAGTCAGCGCCAGCGCAACCTGCCCGTGATCCAGCAGATAGTGGAGACGCTCGGTCGGCAGGCTGGGATCGATCGGCAGATAGGCAGCGCCGGCCATGGCCACGCCCAGCACCGCGACAACCTGCTCCCAGCCTTTTTCCATCACCACCGCGACCAGCGTGTTGGGCCGCGCGCCGCGCTCCCGCAGCCAGTGGCCCAGCTCGGTCGCCCGGCGGTTGAGATCGGCATAGCTGAGCGTGCGCGTCGTCGTGATCACCGCCGTCTGCTCGGGTTGCCGCCGCGCCTGCTCCGTGAACAGCGTATGCAGCAATGCCTGGGAGATCGGCGCGTCGGTGGCGTTGATCGCCGCGCGCTGCGCCCGCTGCTCAGCCGGGATCATGTCGGCCGGCGGCGGCTGCCACGTGGTCTCGTCGGCAACCAGACGACCCAGCAGAGCGCAGTACGCGCCGAACATCGCGTCGAGCAGACCGGCGGGAAACAGCTCTTCGACGGCATCCCAGTTGAACACGAGCGCGCCGGCCTGCTCAAAAACCTGATGATCGAGCCAGACCTGCGGCGTTTGCGAGATGCTGTAGGCGATCTCGCCGATGCGGTTGAGCGCCGCGAGACCCTGGCCGGCCGCGCCCTGGATCAGGGTACTCGTAAACACGACCGGCATCGCGGCTTTGGGCAGGCCATCCTGTGTGCGCGCCAGCTCGCGCAGCACCTGCACGCCGCTGACATAGCGATGGTCAAGATCGTCCCAGAGCTGCGCCTGAAGCCGCTGCGCCCGCGCCGCAAACGAGTCGCGCCCGCCGAGATCGACCGCCAGCAGCGTGACCGAGGTAAAGTCGCCCATGATCGCGTTGACCTGCGCATGCAGCGGCAGCCGGTTGAAGAGCGTCAGGTTGATCGTGAAGCGCGGATGCTTGCTCCAGGTTGCGAGCACCTCGGCAAACGCCGCGAGCAGCACGCCGGAGGGTGTCAGGCCGGATCGAGCGGCCCGTACTTGCAGCCGCCGCCACGCTTCCGGCTCCAGGCGGGAGCTGCGCCGCACGAAACGCGGCCGATCCAGCGCTGATGGACTCTGCGCCAGCGGCAGATCCGGCCCCGGCGGCAGCGTGGGCAATCGCTCGCGCCAGTACGCCAGCGACCGGCGATGCAGCTCGGTCTCATGCAGCGCGGCCTCGGCCAGCACGTAGTCGCGGAACGAAAGCTCAAGCGCGGGCAGCGCGGCGTCGGGCTGTTCGTAGAGCAGCGACAGCTCGCGGGCTAAGATCTGACGGCTCCAGGCGTCGCTGACGAGCGCATCCATGCTGATATGCAGCCGCGTGCGGCGCTCGTCCAGCAGCGTGGCGCGAATCTCGAAGAGCGGCCAGCGATCGCTCGGCAGCATCTGATGCGACATGCGCTCACGAATCGCGGCGATCTGCGTGGCCTGCGCGGCGGCGTCCTGGTCGCGCAGATCCAGCGCTGCGATCGTGTAGTCCGGCACTTCCAGCAGAATCTGCTGCGTTCCATCGGCGCGAACAATTGCGCGCAGCATTTCGTGGCGCTCGATCAGCCGCTGCCAGGCTTGATTGAAGCGCGGGAGATCCAGATCGATGGCTTCCAGCTCAAGGTAGGTGTGCGTCGAAACGTTGCCCAGCTCAAACGCATGGCTGCGACCGATCCAGTATGCCTGCTGGATGTCGGTCAGCGGAAACGGCTCGCCACGTCGCTGGGGATCGACGACCAGGCTCGGCAGCACAATCTCTGTCGCCACATCGCCGCCGCGCTGACGCTCGATCACCTGGCTCAAACCGGCGACGGTCGGGGCTTCAAACAGCGTACGCAGCGGCAGATCGACGCTGAGCGCGCCCCGCAGACGCGCCATGAGTCGCGCCGCCAGCAGCGAATGGCCGCCCAGACTGAAAAAGTTGTCGTGGACGCCAACCGCCGCGCGATCCAGCACCTCGGCCCAGATCGCGGAGACGATCTCTTCGGTCGGCGTGCGCGGCGACACGTGCGCAGTCCCAGACAATTGGTCTGAGTCCGGCTCCGGCAGCGCCCGGCGATCGACTTTGCCGTTGGGCGTCAGCGGCAGCGCGTCGAGGAACACGAACGCCGAGGGGATCATGTAGCTGGGCAGGCGGGATTGGAGGAATGAGGCCAAGCTGTCACTGGCCCTCACCCCCGGCCCCTCTCCCGTTGCGACAGGAGAGGGGAGGATTTCGGTACTTCCCTGTTCTTTGTGCTTGGTTCTAGGTTCTCCGCTTGGTTCTAGGTTCTGGGTTCTAGGTTCTTCCGTTTGTTCCTTTGTTTCTTGGTTCTTTTGTTCCCCGACAACATACGCCACCAGCCGCGTCTCGCCGGACATTTCGCGCGCCACGACGACGGCATCGCGCACATCTGGATGCTGTTTGAGCGCCGATTCGATCTCGCCCGGCTCGACACGGAAGCCGCGCAATTTGACCTGATCGTCGGCGCGACCGGCAAACGCAACAGTGCCATCCGGCAGGTAGCGGCCAAGATCGCCCGTGCGATAAAGGCGATCGAGTGGATCGGCGACCGGGACGAATGGGTTGGCGATGAAGCGAGCTTCGGTCAGCGCCGCGTCGTCGAGGTAGCCGCGCGCGAGATACGGCGTGCGAATCGCGATCTCGCCGCGCTCGCCCACGCCGGCAAGCAGCCCCGCCTGGTTGAGGATCAGCAGCTGCGCGCCGTCGATCCCGCGACCAAGCGGAATCGCCGCCGAGGAGTGCAGATCGGCCGGATCGACGACATAGTAGCCCATCACCTGGGGCGTTTCGGTCGCGCCGTAGCAGTTGATGCAGGTTGCCTGCGGAGCCAAGGATTGGAAGCGCGCAACCACGCGCCCGCTGAGCTGCGCGCCGCCGAAGAACGCGTAGCGCAGCGCTGAGAGCGATGGCTGAGCTTGCGACAGGCCGGCGGCATCGGCGAGGAGCTGGCCGTGAGCGGGCGTCAGATGGGCCACGCTGATCCGCTCCTGAGCGAGCCAGCGCGCCAGCTGCTGCGGCTCTGCAACGATTTCGGGCGCGGGAATGCAGAGCGTCGCGCCGATCGTCAGCGGCGCGAAAACGTCGCGCAGCAGCGGATCGTGCGCCAGGCCGGAGAGCATGCTGAATCGATCGCCGGAGGTGAGGCCAAACGTGCCAGCCTGCCAGTCGAGAAAATGGGCCAGCGGGCGGTGCGTGCCGAGGATCGCCTTGGGAGCGCCGGTCGAGCCCGAGGTAAACGCGACATACGCCAGATCCTCGGGATTGACCGTGACGCTGGGCACGGCCTCATCTGCGGGAAACAGATCTTGAGCAGCATCGCGACCCGGCAGCGTCAGGCGGCAGCTTAAGCCAAGCGCGTC
>DASWTQ010000477.1:0-2722 GCA_036402055.1 Herpetosiphonaceae bacterium | reverse complement strand
GACACACAGCCCAACGCGAACCTCAGGACCGACGCCACGCCGCCGGAGCGCGTGCGCCAGCTGATTCGCCCGCCGGTTCAGCTCGGCGTAGCTCAGGCTCTGCTGCTCAAACGTCACCGCGATCCGCTCGGGTGTGCGCCGTGCCTGCGCGGCTACCAGCTCATGCAGGTAGCTCTGCTCTGGGTAAGCCGTCTGTGTCGCATTCCACGCTTGCAGCAGCTGCTGCCGCTCGGGGTGCGTGAGCAGCGGTAGCTCACGTACGCGCCGCGTCGGATCGCCGGCAACTGCCGCCAGCAGTGTGGCAAAGTGACGGAGCATCCGCCGGATCGTCGTGGCGTCGAAAAGATCGCGATTGTATTGCAGCGTCGCGCCAAGGCCATCGCTTAGCTCGCCCATGAGCAGCGCCAGATCGAATTGGGCCGACTGCTGCTCCAGCTCGACGACCTCGACCGGGATTGGTCCAAATGGTAGCTGCGTCCCCGCTCGTCCGAGCGCCAGTCCCGACAGGCTATGCGCGTCAAGACGTGGCGCCTGGTGGAACGTGAACAGTACCTGGAAGATCGGCGCGCGGGCCGGATCGCGCTGCGGCTGCAACCGCTCGACCAGCAGCGGGAACGGATAGTCCTGATGCGCGAACGCCTCCAGCACCGTCTGCCGTACCTGCTGGAGCAGCGCGGCGAACGTTGGGTTGTGCGCCAGATTGGTGCGCATAACAACCGGATTGACGAAATATCCGACCAGTGGTGCAAGCCAGGCCCGGTTGCGTCCCGAGGTTGTCGAGCCGACCAGAATGTCGGTCTGGCCGGAGTAGCGGGCCAGCAATACCTGGAAGGCGGCGAGGAGCGTCATGTACAGCGTGACACCATGCGCCTCGCTGAGTCGCATCAGCTGTTGATGGATCTCGGAGCTGAGCAGCACGCTCTCAGTCGCGCCGCGATCGGTCTGGACTGGTGGGCGCGGACGATCGCTCGGCAGATCCAGCACCGGCAGTGGACCGCCAAGCTGCTGTTGCCAGTAGCTCCATTGCTGCGCTCCAATGTTGCTTTGGAGCAGCTCATGCTGCCATTGGACATAGCTGCTGTAGTCATGGCTTAGCGGTGGCAGCGCGATCTCGCGTTGGTCACGGGCGGCGGCATAAAGCTGGCCCAGCTCATCTACCAGCACCGCCATCGACCAGAAATCAGTCACGATATGGTGCATGGCAAGCAGCAAAATCTGCTGCGGCGCGGCACATGTCACCAGAGTCAGCCGCAGCAGTGGGCCGCGCTGAAGATCGAAAGGTTGCTGCGCGGCTTCATGGAGGTAGCGGCTGAGCGCTGTGTCATCCCAGGCTGTCGCATCGACCTCGTGAACCGGGATGCTCATCTCGGCATGAACCTGCTGGATTGGCTCAGGTTGCAGCGCCGTCGCCCGCAGCGCAAAGGTCGTGTGCAGCGCCGGATGTCGCGCGACCAACTGCTGGAGCGCCTGCACAAGCGCGGCGGCGTCCACGGGTTCGCTCGTCCGCACCGCGCCGGCGATGTTGTAGGCGCTGCTTGCCGGCGCCAGCCGGTGCAAAAACCAGAGCGCGCGCTGGCCAGACGAGAGCGCTGCGGGATCTGGAATGATCTCCACCGGCTCAAGCACGGCCGCCGGCGCGTCGATCTGGCTCAGTAGCTCGGCAGTGAGCTGATTAATGCTGGGACCTTCGAGCAGCCGTGCCATGGGCAGCACGACGGCCAGATCCACCTCAAGCTGCGTGGCAAGCTCCACGGCCTGTAGCGAGTCGATGCCCATCGCGCTCAACGATTGCTGCGGGTCCAGCTGCTGGGCGCTGCTGCGCACGATCTGTTTGATCCGCTGCTGAAGGTAGGCGCTGATCGCCGCCGGTCGCTCGGGAGGCGGCAGCATGAGCAGCTCTGCGCGTGTGAGCGTTATCTCTGCGGCATGTGCGTCGGCGTCGGGCAGCACATCGCTGCTGAGCACGTCAAGCGTGTTTGCCAGAAAGCCGATGCGGCAGGCGTGTCGCTGGATCTTGCCGCTGGACGTCTTGGGAATACCGCCAGGTTTGAGCAGCACAACCGCGTAGACCTGCACATCGTGCTGGGTCGCAACAGCCGCGCGGATCGCGTCAACAATCGCCGTCGGATCGGTCTTGCGATACTGCCGCTCAACTTCTTGCACGACAACCAGCCGCTCCTCGCCACCCACTTCGATCGAAAAAGCGGCACCGCCGGCGGGTCGTAACCCCGGATGGCTTTGTGCTACCGTCAGCTCAATATCTTGCGGGTAATGATTCCGTCCCCGAATAATGATCAGGTCTTTGAGCCGTCCCGTCACGAACAGCTCGCCCGCGTGGAGGAATCCCAGATCGCCGGTGCGCAGGAACGGCCCGCTCTGATCGTCGGCCAGCCGCGCCTGGAAAGTTTCAGCTGATAGCTCGGGCTGCTCCCAATATCCCTGCGCGACGCTTGGCCCTGCCACCCAGATCTCGCCGACTTCGTCCGGCCGGCACGCCCGGCGCGTATGCGGATCGACGATCGCAATCCGCTGGTCGGGCAGATTCTGCCCGCTGCCGACGAGCGTTTGGGTAGCAATTCCATCGGCTGGTTGCACACGGTTCTGCTCTAGCTCAGCGCTCGCGATCGTTTGAAGAACCGGCGGGTCATGAAGCGCGCCACCCGTGACAATCAGCGTTGCCTCAGCCAATCCGTAGCAGGGATAAAAAGCCTCGCGCCGGAAG
>DASWTQ010000476.1:0-16616 GCA_036402055.1 Herpetosiphonaceae bacterium | reverse complement strand
TTGGCGATCGGCCGGCCGATCGGGAGCACATGGGGGACCTCACCCGTCGGCGGCACCTCGTACACGCAGCAGCCGACGACGGTCTCGGTCGGGCCGTACTCGTTGATCAGGCGCGTCTGCGGGGCAAATTCGCGCCAGGCGACCACGGTCTCCGCGCGCAGCGCCTCGCCGCCGATGATCAGGGCGTTGGCGCGTCCAGCCAGGGTATCGGCCGGCAGCACGCTGTTCAGCAGATCGACATGCGCGGGCGTGAGCTTGACCAGGCTGAACGCGGCATCGGGGGCCAGCGCACCGCTCAGGCTGTCTGGCCCCCGATCGTCCAGCAGCAGGACGTGCTGGCCGGTGATCAGCGGCGCGAAGAGGCTGGTCACCGTCAGATCGAAGCCGATCGGCGAGTGCACCGGTGTGCCGCTGCCCTCGGTAATGTGGTATGCCTGCGTGCACCAGCTAAGATAGTTCACCAGCCCGCGATGCGGGATCATCGCGCCCTTGGGCCGTCCGGTCGAGCCCGACGTGTAGATGATATACGCCAGGTTGTCGGGCGTGACACCACTGTGCACCGGATCGGGGCGTTCCTGCGCGATCTGTGCCGCGTCGGCGTCCAGCGCCACGATCTGCGCGTCAGTCGCGGGCAGCCGCTCGCGCAACGACTGCTGGGTAAGCACCACCGGCATCTGGGCATCAGCGACCAGGAAGGCGAGGCGCTCCTCCGGATAGCTGGGATCGAGCGGGACGTAGCAACCGCCGGCCTTGAGAATGCCGAGCAGGCCGATCACCAGCTCCGGCGCGCGCTCCATGCACAGCCCCACCCGCACCTCCGGACCAACGCCCAGCCGCTGGAGATAGCGCCCCAGCTGGTTCGCGCGCGCGTTCAGCTCGCCGTACGTCAGGTGCCGGTCACCAGAGATAACCGCGACGGCTTCCGGCGTGCGCTGTGCCTGCGCTTCGACCAGCGCGTGAAACGTTTGATCGGCGGGATAGCTTGCCTCAGTCTTGTTCCACTCCACCAGCAACTGCTGGCGCTCGGCGTCGGTCAGCAGCGGCAGCAGATCAATCGGCCGTGTCGGATCGGCGACGATACTGGCGAGCAGCATGTGGAAATGCCCCACCATCCGTTCAATGGTCGCTGCGTCGAACAGATCCGTGCGATACTCGATCGCGCCCTGTAGCCCAGCGGACGTCTCGGTCAGCATCAGCGTCAGATCGAACTTGGCCATACGGCTCTCAACGGTCAGCGGCTCCCAGCGTAGATCGCCCCGTTCAACCCTGAGACGCGGGGCGTTTTGCAGCACAAACATGACCTGGAAGAGCGGCGTGCGGCTCAGATCGCGCTCAGGCTGGAGCTGCTCGACCAGCAGCTCAAAGGGGAGATCCTGGTGCGCATACGCATCCAGGGCCATCGTGCGCACCTGGGCGAGCAGTTCGGCGAAGGATGGCGCGCCGGACAGGTTGGTCCGCAAGACTAACGTGTTGACGAACAGCCCGATCAAGCCTTCCAGCTCGGGCCGCACGCGCCCGGCGATCGGCGTGCCGACGGCGATGTCGGTCTGGCCGCTCCAGCGAGCCAGCAGCGTTTGGAACGCCGCCAGCAGCGTCATGAACAGCGTCGTCCCCTGCTGCTGGCTCAGCCGCGTCACGTCGGCTGCGAGCGCCGGCGAGATGTGAAAGCCTGTCACCGCGCCACGATGCGAGAGGGTCGCCGAGCGCGGGTAGTCGGTCGGCAGGTCTAAGGGCGCGAGACCAGCGAGTTGGGTGCGCCAGTAGCGCAACTGCTGGTCCAGGACGCCGCCCTCCGATCGCTCGTCGAGCCACTGCCGCTGCCAGACCGCATAATCCGCGTACTGCACCGGTAGCGGCGCGAGATCGACCGCCGTGCCCTGCCTGAACGAGTGGTAGACCGTCGTCAGCTCACGCAGGAGCACGGCCTGCGACCAGCCGTCAACAATCGCGTGATGCAGCACCAGCGCCAGGATCTGATCGGAGGGGGAGCGCTGGAAGAGTGTTGCGCGCAGCAGCGGCCCCTGCCGCAGGTCGAAGGGCTGCATGACCTCGGCCTGCACCATCTCCCGGAGCGTCGTCTCGTCGAGGTCGGCCGGCAGCGCGATCACGGGCACAGGAACAGGGCGTGGCGGCGCGATCTGCTGGTAGGGATCGGGCGCGGCGTGGAGCGGATCATAGGCAAAGGTGGTGCGCAGCACCTCATGGCGCGCGACCAGCCTGGACAGGCTGTGCTCAAGAGCCGCGTGGTCGAGTGGCCCGTGGAGGCGTATCGCCAGCGGGACACTGTACAAGGCCGTGTGGGGATACAACTGATCCAGATACCACAAGCGCTGCTGGGCGAACGACAGCGGCAGCGGCGTGCCGTCACGCGGCACCGCAACCAGGGGCAGATCCTGGGTCGCCGAATCAGAGCCGATCTGCGCCGCGAAGGTGGCGATGGTAGGCGACTCAAACAGCCGGCGCAGGGGCAGATCACGTTGTAACAGATGGCGCAGGCGAGCCACCACTTGGGTCGCGAGCAGCGAGTGGCCACCCAGCGCGAAGAAGTTGTCGTGGATGCTGATCTGCTCGACGCCCAGCACCGCCGCCCACACGCCAGCAATCAGCTCCTCGGTCGGTGTGCGAGGCGCGACGAAGCCATCCTCAGCACGTGCAAGCTCCGGCACAGGCAAAGCCTTGCGGTCAAGCTTGCCGCTGGTTGTCAGTGGTAGCGCTTGGAGCACCACCACGGCGGTAGGCACCATATAATCAGGCAGCTTCGCCTGGAGATACGCGCGCAGATCGGGAGGCGAAGCGGCGACAACCGGCTCATCCGTCGATTGATCCTGGCCCACTGTCTCGTGGATGACGTAGGCGACCAGGCGTTGATCAGCCTGCCCGCCAGCGCTCGGTTGGTCCTCCCGAACGACAACGACCGCCTCGTGCACGGCGGGATGCTGCCGGAGTACCGCTTCGATCTCGCCCAGTTCGATGCGGAAGCCACGCAGCTTCACCTGATCGTCGAGCCGCCCTAAAAACTCGATGTTGCCGTCGGCGAGATAGCGGGCCCGGTCGCCCGTGCGGTACAGCCGCGCGCCTCCTGCGCCGTGGAAGCCCCCGCTGAAAGGATCAGGCACGAAGCGCTCCGCCGTCACGTCGGGACGATTGAGGTAGCCACGCGCCAGCAGCGACCCGCCCAGATAGAGCTCGCCGGGAACTCCAATCGGCACCTGCGCTCCTGCCGGGTCCAGCACATAGGCGGTGCGCCCGACAATGGTCCGGCCGATGGGCACGCTACCGAGAAATCCGTGAGTGTCGCCTGCCGCATCCAGATCATACAGTGTTGCCGTGACGACCGCCTCGGTCGGGCCATAGCCATTGATCAGCCGCGTCGCGCCATGATCCAGACGCTGCCAGAGCCGCGCTATATCCACCGGAAACGCCTCGCCGCCAATGATGATCATCCGTAGCTGCTGCGGAAACGGCGTCTCAGCTTCCGCCAGTGCCAGCATCCAGGCACGGTAATAGACCGGCGGCAGATTGAACACCGTGATGCCCTTCTGGAGAATCACCTGAGTAAACTCGTCGGGGCTCCAAAGTTCACTGCTGCGTAGCACCACGCAGGCTCCGCTGATCAGTGGAGCCAGGATCTGATCGATCGAGGCGTCGAAGCTCGGCGAGGCAAACTGGAGCATGCGATCCTGAGGACTAAGCTCATACAGCTGTGCAATGCCAACCGAGTGCTCGACCAGCGCGGCATGGGCAACGCTTACGCCTTTTGGCGTGCCGGTGGAGCCCGACGTATAAATCACATACGCCAGGTTGTCGCCGCTGACTGAGGATAGCGGCATGGTCGTCGGCTCCTGATCGATCAGCAGGCTGTGCGTATCCAGGCAGAGGACCTGTGCGGTATGCGCAGGCAGCGAGATCTGCTGGCGCGAGGTGCACAGAATCACGGTGGCCTGGGTGTCGCTGAACATCCAGTGAAGACGATCGGTAGGATAGGCCGGATCGAGCGGCACATAGACACCGCCTGCTTTGAAGATCGCCAGCAGCGCGACAATCAGATCGACCGATTGCTCCAGGCAGACTGCGACCAACAACTCCTGCCTGATACCGAGGCGGCGTAGATGGTGGGCCAGCTGATTGGAGCGCCGATCGAGATCACGAAACGTCAGCGCTGTCGTCTCATGGATCAGCGCGATCGCGTCGGGTGTGCGCGCGACCTGCTCTGCAAACAAGTGGTGAATCCAGCGCGCAGGCGCAGGTGTCATCGATGTGGTATTCCACTTCTGTAAGAGCGCCCGCTCTTCGTGCGGCAGCAGCGGCAAGCGATCGATGCGCTGCGCCGGATCGCTCACCACCGCCGCAAGCAGCACCTGGTAGTGTCCTATCAGCCGCTCGATCGTCGCCGCCGCAAACAGATCCGTGCGGTAGCTCACCTGACCGCGTAACCCTTCCGCCGTCTCGCCCAACGTGAGCGTCAGGTCGAACTTGGCAGTGTGCGTCCCCAGGGAGAGCGGGATCAACTGTAGCCCAGGTAGGCTGATCTCCGTGCGTGGCAAGTTCTGAAGCGCGAAGAACACCTGGAAGAGCGGCGTGCGGCTCAGATCGCGTTCGGACTGCACGGCGTCGACCACCAGCTCGAACGGCACATCCTGATGCGCATACGCGCCGAGACAGACTGCCCGCACCCGCGCCAGCACCTCGGCGAAGGTGGGATGACCGCCCAGATCGGTGCGCAGCACCAGCGTGTTGACGAAGAAGCCGATCAACTCTTCCAGCTCGGGGCGCACGCGTCCCGCGATCGGCGAGCCGACCACGATGTCGTCCTGGCTCGTGTACCGAGCCAGCAGCACCTGCCACGCCGCCAGCAGTGTCATGAAGAGGGTTGTGCCCTCCTGCTGGCTCAGCTGTTGCAAGGCCTGGCTCAGCGCCGCCGGCAGCCCGAAGCTGTGATGGGCCCCGTGTGTCCCTGCGACGGACGGACGGGGATAGTCGGTCGGCAAGTCTAACGGAGCCACGTCGGCCAACTGCGTGCGCCAGTAGGTGAGCTGCTGGTCCAGCACTGAACCCTGCAACCATGCCCGCTGCCAGACCGCATAGTCCGCGTACTGTAGTGGAAGCGACGGTAACGTAGCCGGTTGCTGCTGGACCCACCCCGTGTAGAGGGCTGTCAACTCCTCGATGAGGATCTGCTGTGACCACCCGTCGAAAATGCTATGGTGAATCACCAGGACCAACAGATGCTCGTCGGGGTGCTGCTGGACGAGCATGGTGCGCAGCAGCGGCCCCTGCTGAAGATCAAACGGCTGCGCGATGAAGGCGCTTACCAGACTATGGGTCGAGGCTGCGTCTGCGTGGGCGGGTAATGAGCACAACACCAGCGGCAGATCCGCCGGTGGCGCAATCTGCTGGTAGGGAACAGGATTCGCCGCTGTGTGGTCGGTGGTGAACGTGGTGCGCAAGATCTCATGCCGTTGGACGATCGTGCTCAAGCTCCGTGCCAGCGCCGCCTGATCGAGTGTGCCAATCAGGCGTACCACGACCGGGATCGCATACGCCGCACTGCTGGGTTCGAGCTGATGGAGAAACCACAGGCGCTGCTGAGCGAACGACAGCGGCAGAGGCGTTCCGTCGCGCGGCACCGGTACCATCGGAACCGTCACGGCAGGGGCCTGTCCCTCGATCCGGGACGCCAAAGCCGCAATAGTAGGAGCCTCGAACAGCAGGCGCAGCGGGATCTCACGCTCAAGCAGGTGGCGCAGGCGAGCCACCACTTGGGTCGCGAGCAGCGAGTGGCCACCCAGCGCGAAGAAGTTGTCGTGGATGCTGATCTGCTCGACGCCCAGCACTGCCGCCCACACGCCAGCGATCAACTCCTCGGTCGGTGTGCGCGGGGCTGCGAAGCCTGAGGTGTCCGGCGAGCCGGACCACACCGGCTGCGGCAATGCCTGACGATCAAGCTTGCCATTAGCCGTCAGCGGCAGCACATGGAGCAGCACCACCGCCGACGGCACCATGTACCCTGGCAGCCGCTCGGCGAGATACGCACGCACATCTGCGCGCCCGCTTTCGCCCTCGTCGCTCCCTGGCTCGGTCACCACATAGGCGACCAGGCGCGGATCGCGGCCCTGATCCTCACGCACGACGACCACGGATTCGTGTACGGCGGGATGCTGCTTGAGCACCGCTTCGATCTCGCCCAGCTCGATGCGGAAGCCGCGCAGCTTCACCTGCTCGTCGATGCGGCCCAGAAATTCGAGATTCCCATCTGCCTGGTAGCGCACCAGATCCCCGGTGCGGTATAGGCGTCCGCCCGAGAGTGCGCTGAACGGATTGGGCACGAAACGCTCGGCGGTCAACTCCGGGCGGTTGAGGTAGCCGCGCGCCAGCTGCACGCCGCCGATGTACAGCTCGCCCGGCACCCCAATCGGGAGCGGCTGCATGCGGCGGTCCAGCACATACACCTGGACGTTGGGCAGCGGACGACCAAGCAGCGGCGTTTGAGGCTCGTCGCTGCGTGGGCAGACCCAGAACGTCGTATCGATCGTGCCTTCGGTGGGCCCGTACGCATTGCAGAGAATGGCGCTCACGCGGCTCATGAAGCGTTGCGCCAGCTCGCCGGACAAGCGCTCGCCGCCACTCACGACATAGCGCAGCCGCGTACACGCCGCCAATCCCGGCTCCTCCAGCAGCACTGCGTGCTGGCTCGGGCTGGCTCCAAACACGCTGACTCCATGCTCGGCCAGCATACGCACCAGCGCTGCGCTATCGGAGCGCGTCTCGGAGGGGACCAGCACCAGCTGCGCCCCTGTGCTCAGCGGCCAGAAGATATTCCACACCGCCGGATCGAAGCTGATCGAATAGTTGAGCAGCACCCGATCCTCGGCGGATAACGGCCAGGTTTCCTGTCGCCACGCCAGATTATTGATCACCCCCCGATGCGCCACCATCACCCCCTTGGGCTTGCCGGTCGAGCCCGAGGTGTAGATCAGATAGGCGAGCTGATCCGGGCTGCAAGACAGGTCGAGGTTGGCGGTGGGGCAGCCAGCAACGTGGGCCCAATCCCGATCCAGACACAGGCTTGGCAGCTCGGGATCAGGCAGCGCGGCGAGGTGCTGCTGCTGCGTCAGGACCAGCGCGATCTGGCTATCGCCGAACAGCCAGCGCAGCCGCTCGGCCGGATAGTGTGGATCAAGCGGCACATAGCAGCCGCCGACCTTCAAGATCGCCAACAGCCCCACGATCATCTCGATCGATGGCTCCATCATGATCCCGATGCGGACTTCGCTATTCGAGCGACCGCCAACGCCCCGCGATTGCAGATAGTGCGCCAGTTGATTGGCGCGATCGTTCAGCTCGCGATAGGTCAGCGCCTGGTCTTCATAGACGACCGCGATCGCATCAGGCCGGCGGGCTACCTGGGCTTCAATCGCCGTGTGCAGGCAGAGCGCGTGCGGATACTCGGCTGCGGTCGCGTTCCAGGTATGGAGCAGCTGCTGCCGCTCCGCCTCGGTCAGCAGCGGCAGACAGTCGATGCGCTGCTGCGGATCGGCCACAATCGCGGCGAGCAACATCTGAAAGTGCTCCGCCATGCGGGTGATCGTTTCGGCTGCGAACAGATCGGTGCGATACTCGATGCTACCCACCAGCCCGCCTGCGGTTTCCGTCATCACACAGCTCAAATCAAACTTGGTCGTGGTACTCTCAACCCTGAACGGTGTAATTGCCAGATCGGGCAGCTCACTGGTGGTACGCGGCGTATTCTGGAGGACGAACATCACCTGGAAGAGCGGCGTGCGGCTCAGATCGCGCTCGGGCTGGAGCGCGTCGACGACCAGCTCGAACGGCACGTCCTGCTGCGCATAGGCGTCAAGCGCCGTCGTGCGCACGCGAGCCAGCACCTCCGTGAAGGACGGCGCGCCTGACAGATCGGTGCGCAGGACCAGCGTGTTGACAAAGAAGCCGATCAGGTCTTCCAGCTCGGGCCGCACGCGCCCGGCGATCGGCGTGCCGATGGCAATGTCGGTCTGGCCACTGTAGCGATACAGCAGCACCTCAAACGCTGCCAGCAGCGTCATAAACAGCGTCGTCCCCTGCTGTCGGCTCAGCCGTTGCACGACCTGGCTGACTTCCAGCCCAAGCTGGAAGCTGACCACGCCCCCCGCAGCCGTCATCACCAGCGGACGCGGATAATCGGTGGGGAGTTCGAGCAGAGTCGCATCCGCCAGCTGCGTGCGCCAGTAGCTCAATTGCGCGTCGACCACACTATCGGATGCTATGCCGGGTGCCATCTGGGCATGGCTCCCGGCGAGCCACTGACGCTGCCAGACCGCATAGTCCGCGTACTGAATCGGCAGCGGCGGCAGCTCCACGGGCCTATTCTGTACCAGCGCCTGATAGATGGTCGTCACCTCCTGGATCAGGATGCTCTGCGACCAACCATCCGATACGATATGATGCAGCGTCAACACCAGCACATGCTCCGCCGGTGAGCGCCGGATCAGCATTGCGCGGATGAGCGGCCCTTGCTGCAAATCAAAGGGCTTCCGGATTGCCTGGGCGACCAGGGCGCGGATCGTGGCATCATCGGTATCGTGCGGCACCTCGACCAGTGGCAGCGCTACGTCCTGCGACGCATGGATTACCTGAACTGGCTCCTCATCGCGGAGGACAAAGCTCGTGCGCAAACTCTCGTGTCGCGCGACCAGCGCACTTAGCGCCTGCTGCAAGGCCTCGTGAGCGAGTACCCCAACGAGGCGCACGACCGTCGGCATGTGGTAGATCGCGTCGCCCGGCGTTAATTGCTCCAGAAACCAGAGGCGCTGCTGGGCGAATGACAGCGGCAGCGGCCGACCGTCTCGCGGCACCGCCACCAAGGGGGCATCGACGGCAGCGGCCTGCTCCGCGATCTGCCCGGCCAGCGCCGCGATCGTCGGCGCTTCAAACAGCGTCCGCAACGGCAGATCCACGCTCAACAGCTGCCGCACCCGGTTGACCACCTGGGCGGCCAGCAGGGAGTGGCCGCCCAACGCGAAAAAGTTGTCGTGGATGCTGATGTCTTCGACGCCCAGCACTGCGGTCCACACCTGGGCGATGATCGCTTCTGTCGCTGTGCGCGGCGCGACGAACGCTCGCCCATGTTCTGCCGGCGCATCCGGCGCAGGGAGCGCGTTGCGATCACGCTTGCCATTGGGCAGCAGCGGCAGCGCAGCGAGTACCATAAAAGCACTCGGCACCATGTAGTCGGGCAAGCGTTGCGCCAGGAACTCGCGCAGCGCAGAACCGGGTGCCATGCCCAGAGGGCGCCCGGCGTCTAAGAACCTAGAACCATCCAACTCACCGTCTAGGTTCTGGGTTCCCGGTTCTCGGTTCTCAACTACGTACGCCACCAGCCGCTCGTCGCGCAGCACGACCAGCGTGTCGCGGACGGCCTCATGCTGGCGCAGCACGGCCTCGATCTCGCCCAGCTCGATGCGATAGCCGCGCAGCTTCACCTGCTCGTCGAGCCGCCCCAGGAATTCGATCGCCCCGTTCGCTCGGTAGCGTGCCCGGTCCCCGGTGCGGTACAGCCGCTCCCCTGGAGCATCGCTGAACGGATGCGGCACAAAGCGCTCGGCGGTCAGGTTGGGGCGCTGATGGTAGCCCCGCGCCAGCTGTACGCCGCCAATGAACAGCTCGCCCACCACCCCGACCGGCACCGGTCGCAGATGCCTATCCAGAATATAGCACTGGGTATTGGCGATCGGCTGGCCAATTGGAATCATCACCGCGTCCGACCCGCGCTCACATGTCCAGATCGTCGCATCGACACACGTCTCGGTGGGGCCGTACTGATGGTGGAGCATTGCCGGAAGCAGCTCCAGGCAACGCTGCTGGAGTTCGACCGAGAGCGGCTCGCCGCCACAGAAGACGTGCCGCACGGCGCGACACGCCACGATGCGCGGCTCGTCGAGCAGCAGGCGCAGCAGCGCCGGTCCGGCATGGAACATCGTGATGTGCGTGTCGGCGATCAGATTCACCAACGCCTGGCTGCTCTGGCGCTCCTCGTCCGAGGCCAGCACCAGCGTAGCCCCGGCAATCAACGGCGCGAAACACTCCCAAACGGAGATGTCAAAGCTAAACGACGCCTTGTGTAAGAAGCGGTCGGCTGCGGAGAGCGGATACGTAGCCTGCCGCCAGTGGAGATGGTTACAAATCGCCTGGTGCGACACCAGCACGCCCTTGGGTCGCCCGGTCGAGCCGGAGGTATAGATCACATAGGCCAGATTCGCCGGCTGCACCCTGGTTACCGGCGGCGTGATCGGCCATCGTGCGACCTCGGCGTGGTCACGATCGACACACACGATCGCGCCGCCAAACGCGGGCAGCCTGGAGCCTGTTGGATGCAGCAGCGACTCGTGTGTCAGCAGCACCGTTGGCTGGGCGTCTTGCAGCAGAAAGGCGAGCCGCTCCTGAGGATAGGTGGGATCGAGCGGCACATAGCCGCCGCCGGCTTTGAGGACCGCCAGCACGGCCACAATCAGATCGAGCGACCGAGGGAGACACACGCCGACCCGCGCCTCCGGGCCAACGCCGAGCTGGTGCAGGTGATGCGCCAGCTGATTGGCTCGCCGATCGAGATCCTCGTAGGTCAGCTGCTCGTCCTGAAAGAGTAGGGCTATAGCCTCCGGGATCTGTGTCGCCTGGGCTGCGACCAGATCATGCAGGCAGCGATCGGTCGGGTAGTCGCTGGCGGTCGCGTTCCATGCGCTCAGCATACGCTCCTGCTCCATGGACGAGAGGAGCGGCAGGCGATCGATCGGCTGCGCCGGATCAGCCACAATCGCGGCAAGCAGCATCTGGAAGTGCTCCGCCATCCGTCCGATCGTCTGAGCCTCAAAGAGATCCGCGCGGTAATTCATCCCAACATAGAGGCCGTTGGGTGTCTCATATACGGAGAGCGTGAGATCAAACTTGGCTGTGTGATGCTCTGTTGCCGCCGACTCCAGGCGCAACTCCGGGAGATCGATCCTTGTCTGCGGCGCATTCTGGAGGACGAACATGACCTGAAACAGCGGCGTGCGGCTCAGATCGCGCTCGGGCTGGAGCGCGTCGACGACCAGCTCGAACGGCACGTCCTGCTGCGCGTACGCCTGAAGCGCCGTCGTGCGCACCCGCCGCAGCACCTCCACAAACGTCGGCTGGCCCGCCAGATCGGTGCGCAGGACCAGCGTATTGACAAAGAAGCCGATCAGGTCTTCCAGCTCGGGCCGCACCCGCCCGGCGATCGGCGTGCCGATGGCAATGTCGGTCTGGCCACTGTAGCGATACAGCAGCACGTCGAACGCCGCCAGCAGCGTCATAAATAGGGTCGCTCCATGCCGTTGGCTGAGCCGCTGCAAGTCACTGCTCAGCGGGGCGGGCAGCACAAAGCTCGTCTGCGCGCCCTGGGCGGTGGTCACGGGCGGGCGCGGATAGTCGGTCGGCAGGTCCAGCGGCGACACATCCGCCAGCTGCTGCCGCCAGTAGCCAAGCTGCTGCTCCAGCACGCTGCCCTGGAGCCACTGTCGCTGCCAGACCGCATAGTCCGCGTACTGAATCGGTAGCGGTGGCAGATCGACCTGCTCGTGCTGCACGAGCGCCTGGTAGAGCGTCGCCAGCTCACGGATCAGGATGCCCTGCGACCAGCCGTCCGACACGATATGATGCAGCACCAGCACGAACACATGCTCGGTTCGGGCATCCTCTGACTGCCACCGCAGCAGTCGCGCGCGCAGCAACGGACCCTGCGCCAGATCAAACGGTTCGTCGATCGCCTGCTCGACCAGGGTACGCACCACAGCGGGGGAATCAGCGGGCAGCTCCACCACAGGCAGCGGCACAGCAAGGGGCGGCAGAATGACCTGGACCGGCTGCGCGTCGGTCTCGGCAAAGACCGTCCGCAAGCTCTCGTGACGTGCGACCAGCGCGCTCAGCGCCTGCTGCATCGCGCCAGCATCCAGCACGCCACGGACGCGGACCACGACTGGCACATGATAGGCGGAGCTGGCGGGATCGAGCTGGTGGATGAACCACAGCCGCTGCTGGGCAAACGAGAGCGGCAACGGCACGCTGCCATCGCGGGGTAGCGACCGGATCGGCATCAGCGTACTGCCCGACGACTGCTCCGGCGCTGGCCGGGCGTAGCTCAACGACTCCGCAAGCTGCCAGGTGAGATCGCCCAAAAAGTCCTGGTGGTAGTGCTGCTTCCAGCGATCGCTGACGCTGGCGTCGATCCCTGTGTGCTGGTGGAACTTGACGTCGCCGAGCATCTTGCTCATGGCGTGAATGCCGTCGGTCATGCGCTGCTGCTTGTCCTGGTATGGCTGCGCCATCTCGGGATGGAAGTCTAGGCCCAGGAATCGACACAGGTCGTGCAGCAGTGCCTCCGGCTGCGCGGTTAGATCCTCGAAGCGCAGGCGGTACTGCCGCTCTGCCGGTATCGCCGTGAGAAACTCGCGAATATTTTGCTGGCTGACGTTCCAGATCAGCTCCGCGAGCGTGCGCGTTGGGAACGCGTGCGGGTGGCGGAAAAAGACCTGGTCGAGCCTGGCGTCCTCGAACGAGCGGATCATCCCGTAGGGATGGCGCAGCAAATGGATATAGAGCGGCTGCTCGAAATCGGCCTCCATCCGCTGCAAGATCGCGGGATCGAGCGTGTAGGAGGGCGTTTTATCCACCAGCAGTCGCTCGCCGAGCCACGACTGCACCAGGCCATAAAACTCCTGAACGGTCAGGCCCTGCGCCTCGCAGTCGGCCATGATCCGCTCGGCGGTCGGCCCGTCGCAGCCCTTGATCGCCATGATCGCGCGGACCGTTCCTTCCAGCCAGAAGCGATCGCGGCCCGTGAACGCGGTTTTGCGCTCGGCCAGCGTATTGAACGAGAGCAACTCAAGCTCGGGCGGCGCGAAGAGCTGCGGATGGCCGGCCAGCATCACGCGCAGCAATGTCGAGCCGGAGCGCGGCGGCGAGAGCAGAAAGACGGCGCGGGGATTCTTGGTGCGGACGGCACGCGCCGGTCGGGGCGGCAGCGGTGCGATCACCTCGCGCATCTGGGCGATCAGCGCGGCGTCGACCGTTGGCGTGGGCGCGGACTCGGCGTCCGTCGCGCTCTCGGTGCCAGAGATGCGAGCGACCGCCTTCGGAGTATGTTTCGCCAGGTAGCGCGCCAGCTCGGCGATGGTCGGCGCATCGAACACCGCGACCACATACACGACTTCGTTGAGGGCTTGCTGAAGCTTGTTGACGAAGATCGCCGCCTGGATCGAGTTGCCGCCCAGCGCAAAGAAGTTATCGTGAACGCCCACCGCGTCCAGACCCAGCACATCCTGCCACATGCCGGCAAGCAACTGCTCCAGCGGCGTCTGCGGCGCGACCAACGCTTGGTCGAGATCGGGCCGGGCCATGTCGGGCGCAGGCAGGGCGTTGCGATCGACCTTGCCGTTGGGGGTCAGCGGGAGCGCGCCCAGGACCACAAACGCCGCCGGCACCATATAGTCGGGCAGCGCGGCCTGCAAGAATCGCCGCAGCTCGTTGACCGTCGGCGGCTGCTCCGGGTCAGGGACGATGTACGCGACCAGCCGTTTGTCGCCCGGAGTGTCCTCGCGGGCCATCACCACTGCCTCGACGACGGCAGCGTGCTGGCTCACCACCGCTTCGATCTCGCCGACCTCGATCCGGTAACCACGAATCTTCACCTGCGCGTCGGTCCGGCCCAGAAACTCGATCGCGCCGTCGGCCAGGTAGCGCGCCAGATCGCCGCTGCGGTACCAGCGTTCGCCGTCGATCGTGACAAACTTCTCGGCGGTCAGATCCGGCTGATTGAGATAGCCCCGCGTCACGCCAGCGCCGCCGATGTACAGCTCGCCCGGCACCCCGATCGGCACCAGTTGACGGCTGGCGTCGTAGAGCCGCACGCGCATGTTGGGCAGCGCATAGCCGATCACCTGGCGCGTCGGTCGCTGGCTGCGCGGCACGACATAGTGCGTGCAGATAATCGTGCCTTCGGTCGGCCCGTACAGCACCACGATCTCAGCTTGGGGAAACGCCGCCTGCGCATCCGCCAGCAGCTCCGGCGGCACCGCATCGCCGCCCACACAGATCAAACGCAGCCGTGACGAGACCGGCCTGATCGCGGCCTCGGCGGTCACCGTCTGGACGATCTGTCGGAGCAGGCTTGGCACCGCGTGAAGCACGGTCCACTGCGCCAGGCCATCGAGCAGCCGCGATCCATCAAGCGCCTGGTACTGCCCCACCACGACGGTTGTGCCGCCTGCCAGCAGCGGATTGAACAGCTCGAACAGCGCAATATCGAACGCCACGGAAGCGATCCACGGCTGAACATCGTCGGACTTATAGCCAAACGTCTGCTGGCTGGCATGCAGCACATTCAGCAGATTGCGATGCTCGACTAAGACCGCTTTTGGCCGTCCGGTCGTCCCGGAGGTATAGATCAGATACGCCAAATGCTCAGGCGTGATCGTTACCGGCGGATTCGCCGCGCTTGCCTGTGCCAGCGTCGCCGCGTCGGTATCCAGGCAGACGAGCCGCGCCGTGTGTTCGGGTAGGCTACTCGCCAGGCTCGATTGCGTTACCAGCACCGCCGCCTGGGAATCGTGGAGCATAAACTGAATGCGATCCTGGGGATAGCTGGGATCGATGGGCACATACGCGCCGCCGGCCTTGAGAATCCCCAGCAAGCCCACCACGAGATCGATCGAGCGCTGGAGATACAGCCCGACGCGGGTTTCCGGGCCAACGCCGAGCTGGAGCAGGTGATGCGCCAGCTGGTTTGCCCGCCGATCCAGCTCGGCATAGGTCAGCCGCTCGTCCTGGAAGATCACGGCTACAGCATCCGGGGTCCGAGCCGCCTGGGCTGCAACCAGATCATGCAGGCAGGAATCGGTCGGGTAGTCGCTGGCGGTCGCGTCCCATTGCTGAAGCAGATGGCGCTGTTCGGGCTCGGTCAGCAGCGGCAGGCAGTTAATCTGCTGCGCCGGGTTGCTCACCACCGCCTCCAGCAGCACCTGGTAGTGCAGCGCCAGGCGCGCGATCGTTTCGGTGGCGAACAGATCCGTGCGGTAGCCCACCTGCCCGCGCACACCCTCCGCCGTCTCGCTCAATATGAGCGTCAGATCGAATTTCGTCGTGTGTGTCTCCACCGCTTGCGGAATGAGGTGCAGCCCAGGCAGGCTGATCTCGGTGCGCGGCGTATTCTGGAGGATGAACATCACCTGAAACAGCGGCGTGCGGCTCAGATCGCGCTCGGGCTGGAGCGCGTCGACGACCAGCTCGAACGGCACGTCCTGCTGCGCGTACGCCTGAAGCGCCGTCGCCCGCACCCGCCGCAGCACCTCCACAAACGTCGGCTGGCCCGCCAGATCGGTGCGCAGGACCAGCGTATTGACAAAGAAGCCGATCAGGTCTTCCAGCTCGGGCCGCACCCGCCCGGCGATCGGCGTGCCGATGGCGATGTCGGTCTGGTGGCTATAGCGTGCGAGCAAGACCTGGAACGCCGCCAGCAGCGTCATAAACAGCGTCGCGCCCAGCTCCTGGCTCAGGCGATGGAGGGCACTGGTCAGCGGGGCGGGCAGCACAAAGCTCGTCTGCGCGCCCTGGGCGGTGGTCACGGGCGGGCGCGGATAGTCGGTCGGCAGGTCCAGCGGCGACACATCCGCCAACTGCTGCCGCCAGTAGCCAAGCTGCTGCTCCAGCACGCTGCCCTGGAGCCACTGTCGCTGCCAGACCGCATAGTCCGCGTACTGAATCGGCAGCGGCGGGAGATTCACCGCCTCACCCTGAGCATAGCCGCGATACAGCGTCGTAAGCTCACGCAGCAGCACGCTCTGCGACCAGCCATCGGAGATGATGTGATGCAGCGTCAGGATCACGAGATGTTCGGCGTCTGCCAGGCGCAGCAGCCGGGCGCGCAGCAGCGGTCCCACCGCAAGATCGAACGGCTGCGCGATCTCGGTACGGACCAGATGCGAGATCCAGGTTTCGCGCTCGGGATCAGCCAGCGGCGGCACGTCTACGACGGGCAGCGGCACGGCATGTGTCGCGGCGATGACCTGGATTGGCTGCCCGTCCACCACCGCAACGGTAGTGCGCAGGGATTCATGGCGCTCTACCAGGGCCGTGAGACTGTGCTGCAGCGCGGTCAGATCAATCGTGCCGTGGAGCCGCACCACCAGCGGGATGTGGTAGGCGCGACTGTCCGGCTGCAACTGATCCAGGAACCAGAGCCGCTGCTGGGCGAACGAGAGCGGCAGTGGCCGACCGTCACGCGGCAAAGGTACCAGGGGCAGCGCCGCCTCGGCCTGCTGCGTCGTCACCTGCGCGGCGAAACTGGCGATCGTCGGCGCTTCAAAGAGCAGGCGCAGCGGCAGATCCCGCTCCACCAGGTGGCGCACACGGCTGACGACCTGGGTCGCGAGCAGTGAATGCCCGCCCAGCGCGAAGAAGTTGTCGTGGATGCCGACCTCCTCCAGGCCCAATACATCCCGCCAGACGGCGGCGATCAGCTCTTCGGTCGGCGTGCGCGGCCCGACCAGCGCCGTCGCACGCGGGGTAGCCATATCCGGCGCGGGCAACGCGTTGCGGTCGAGCTTGCC
>DASWTQ010000475.1:0-5477 GCA_036402055.1 Herpetosiphonaceae bacterium | reverse complement strand
CGCTGAAGCACGCGCTGTGAATCGATCGTCGCGGGGATGCGCGTAGGCAGGCCGAACGATTGGAGGACTTCGCGCTGCTCGTCGAGCGCTGCCGGGTCGAAGATGCCCAGCTTGACGGCGAGCAGCCCGGCCGCCATCATGCCGATCGCGATCGCCTCGCCATGCCGGAGGGTGAAGCCGCTTTCGATCTCGATCGCGTGGCCGATGGTATGACCGTAGTTGAGCATGATTCGCCCGCCGTGCTCGCGCTCGTCTCCGCTTACCACGCGGACTTTGTGCCCTGCGGCCCGGCGAATCAGCGTGCTCGTGACCGGCTCCTCAAGATCGAGCACTGCCTGCGCGTGCTGCTTAAGCTCGGCAAACAGCCCTGCATCGCCGATCACACCATGCTTGATCGCCTCAGCCCAGCCGGCCGCGCGCTCGGCAGCATCCAGTGTCGTCAAAACGCCCGTATCGGCCAGCACCAGCGAGGGTTGATGAAACGCGCCGATCAGATTCTTGCCGATCGCATGATCGACGCCGGTTTTGCCGCCGATCGCGCTATCGACCATCGCCAGGATTGTGGTGGGCAGCTGGATCACCGGGATGCCGCGCAGCACCGACGCGGCGACAAAGCCCGCCAGATCGCCGACCACGCCGCCGCCCAGCGCTAGAATCGCATCGCCGCGCTCAACGCTGAGTCCCAGCAGCCAGTCATAGACCTGGTTCACGGTTGCCAGGGTTTTATACTGCTCGCCTGCCGGAATCGCGTACGACTGCACGATCCGTCCGCTGTTGCGCAGCAGTTCGCAGACGGGCTCGCCGTGCAGCGGAAAAACTGTGGTATCGCTGATCAGCCAGAGCCTGCCGCGCAGGCCCAGCCGCTCGATCCACATGGGCAGCTCGGCCAGTACGTCATGACCCGCGTGAACCGTGTAGCTGCCGCCCGGCGTGGTCACCCGCAGCTCGGATTGATCGACGGCGGGGCGATGCAGCCGGTAGGAGCGCAGAATCTCATCCACAACCTGGGCCGAAGTCAGGCGCTCGGTCGCGAGCATCCAATCGGCGATTGCGGCGTAGAGCGGCGCTCGCCGGCTCATCATCTGCGACAGCCTGGTCTCGGGTCCATCGGCCAGCAGCGGGCGATCGGTTGTGCCCACCAGCCGCGCCACCAGCGAGCTAACCGGCGCGTGCAGCCAGACAGTGAACGCAGACTCACGCAGACGCTCACGATTGGCCGGATCTTCGACGATCCCGCCGCCGGTCGCGATCACCACGTTAGTCTCGGCCAGCGCCGTTATCAGCGCCTGCGACTCCAGCCGCCGAAAGGCTGGTTCGCCGGCCTGCGTGATGATCTCGGTGATCGGCTGCTGCGCCTGGGCTTCGATCAGCTGATCCGTGTCGATATAAGTCCAGCCTAAGGTTTGTGCCAGCAGCTGACCGACCGTTGTTTTGCCGCTGCCGCTCAGGCCGATGAGTGCGATTCTTTGCATGATGTTGTGCTCGCAGATAGTTCAAACGATGGAGCGCCGCCAGTTGCGGGACGTAGCGCTTTATGGTAGGATCTTCCTGCATTTGGGGCCGCTAGCTCAATGGCAGAGCACTCGGCTCATACCCGATGGGTTCCGGGTTCGACTCCTGGGCGGCCCACCAATTGCTGACGATACGCCGGATCTTCCGGCGTATCGTTCTTTTTTGTCCGGCGCGGCTACGTCACAGGCGCGACGCGACCTAGTTTAACACAAGCGAGGTGTGGATGAAAGCAATGGTTCTTGCGGCGGGTGCCGGAACTCGTCTCCGGCCGCTCACCGATGCGATCCCCAAGCCGATGCTGCCGATTCGCGGCGAGCCGCTGCTGGTGCATCTGCTGCGCTGGCTCAAGCGCTACGGCGTCGACGATGTTGCGCTCAATCTGCATCATCTGCCCGAGGTGATCCAGAACGAGCTAGGCGACGGCTCACAGCTGGGGCTGAATCTGATCTACTCGTTCGAGCCCGAGCTGCTGGGTACGGCGGGCGCTGTTAAAAAGCTGGAGGCGTTCTTTGATCAGCCGTTTGTGGTGATCTATGGCGATTTGCTGCTGGATGTCGACCTGGCGGCGCTGATCGAGTATCACCGCTCGCGGCGCACGCTGGTCACGCTGGGCCTCAAGCACACCGACGATCCGCAGTCGCAGGGGATGGTCGCGTGTGACTCGGCGGGCCGCGTGTTGCGCTTTGTGGAAAAGCCGGCGCACTGGAATAACGAGCAGCGCACCGCCAACGCGGGCGTGTATATCGTCGAGCCGTCAGTGCTGAAGCTCATCCCCGCCGATCGACCGTCCGATTGGGGCCACGATCTGTTTCCGCTGCTGATCGCGCAGGGCATGCCGCTGTATGCGCAGCTGCTCGACGGCCCGGTGATCGACATCGGCACGCCCGCCGCCTACGAGCAGATCAAAGAGCGCGGCCTGAGCGAGCAGGCTTAGGCCCAAACGAGCGACCTCGTAGCCCCGCGAGGCCGCTCGCTAAGGGCCGGCGTCTCAGGGGTTTGATACAACCTCAGCCGCCTGGAGATCGCCTTCCTGCGGTGCAGGCGCGATCGGTTTGGTACGTGTGCGGCGCAGTAGGAATTGCAGCGCATGCTGGAGTCGCGCCGACCACGCGGTCTCGCAGTGATCCGCCTCTTGCTCCTCGACGTACCACAGCTCCTGGCCCAGCCGATAGCCTTTCTGCTCAAGCAGCGCGCGCATCTGCTGTGTGTTGGCCAGCGTCTCCTCGCCCTCGTTGGTGCCGACATCAAGATAGATGTGGCCGGGCACGAACGCCGCGTGCTCCACGAAGGGAAAGATCGCGCGGTCGGCAAACCACAGCGCCGGGCTCATCACGCCCGCGAAGCCGAAAGCCTGGTGGTGCTCGAAAAAGGCGTAGAGGCTGATCAGACCGCCCATTGACGAGCCGAGAATCCCCGTGTAGGCCCGATCGGTGAGCGTGCGAAAGGTCTGGTCGATCAGCGGCTTGAGCGTTTCCACAATAAACGCGACATACGCCGCGCCCTCGCCGCCGCCGTTCTCCTCGTCGACAAATGGGCTGTACTCGTCGGTGCGCTTGATCTCCATGTTGGGAATCCCGACCACGATCGCTTCCAGCCCGGCCTCGCTGGCCGCCTCCATCGTCTCGTCGACGCCCCACTCGCAGCTAAAGCTGGTCGCGTCGTCGAAGAGATTCTGGCCGTCGTGCATGTAGAGCACCGGATAGGCGGTATCGTCCTGCTCGTACGAGGGCGGCAGATAGACCAGAATATCGCGCTGGTTGCCGAGTTGCGGGCTCCACACGTCGGGCAGCACCTTGAGCGTCCCGACAACCGTGTGATGATCGCCTTCGGCGTGCTCGCTGTAGTCGCGCCAGGTCGGCTCGGCGCCCTCACGTCGCCAGAGCACGCGTCGCGTGTGGCGGTGGCGGATCTCACGCGCGACGGCCTTGATCTCCTCGGACTGCCAGCCGCTGCGGCCCCAAGGCCCGTGCGCCTCGGACTCCCGCTGCGCGCTGGGATCGAAATCTGTATTCAGCACAATCTCAATAAACTCGCCCGGCAGCATACGCTGTCCTTCTATAAAGCAGTAGTGACCGGATGTGTTCATCAGCATAATGTGTTGACCGGCAGTAGGCATGCTTGAAGCTCCTTTGAACGCGAGCAGCGCTCAAGCAAATTATAGGCCAGGGGAGTACTCATGGGATCGATCGCGGTCTGATCTTTGCTACGAGCCGGGGGCAGGAATTTGGGGGAGGCGATCGCAGCGGAGTGAAGGAGAAGAGGCATGACAGAGCGAGAGGGAGATTTCACGCGGTCCAATCGCGAAGAGGTGCCGGGCAACTGGTCGACAATCGGCCGCAGCGGCGGCACGGATGCCGAGCATCTGCCCGACGAGCGCATTCGCGAAGATGTTTGCGACCGGCTGATGCAGTTCGGCCCGGTTGATTGTATATCGATCGACGTGGATGTGGCTGATGGTATGGTCATGCTGCGCGGCGATGTGCCCAGCCGCGATGTCAGCAGTCGCGTCGAGGAAGTTGTGCAATCGGTGCTCGGCGTGCGCTCGGTCGACAACCGGCTTAGCTTTGGCTAGGGGCGCCGCGTAGCAGATGGAATATATCGAGAAGGGAGCGATCCATGGCGATGACTCATGACGAGGCGAACCGCCTCAAGGAACAGATCGCGCGAGATCATCCTGAGCTTGCCTTTGATGTGCGCGAATATGAACATGTCTGGACGGTGATTGTGACGAATCCGCGCACCAACGAGAGCTTTGGCATCGTCAGCCCGACCGACTGGCAGGAGCGGCTGGCGATGATGCAGGGGATGGTGCCGCCTCAGACCAGTCGCTGAACGCGTCGGAATCTAGGGAAGGAGCGTAACCATTGAGCGTCACACTTGAGCAAGATGGCCTGTACATTCTGGCCCATGCGCTGGAAGGATCGAGCTACCTGATTTTGCAAGCCGTCAAAACGGCCGACGGCTGGAATCTGGTCGAGAATCACGCAACGCCCTTCGGCTCGGAGCAGTTCAAGACCCGCAGCCAGTTTCCGGCGGATCAGATGGTCCGCTTTGCCGTCGATCCGTCAGGCGCGCTGGTGGCGGATGGCGGCGGCGGCACGGCGCAGCAAACGAATTTCACGCTGGCGAATCTGAGCCTGATCGGCTATCTGCGCAACGGTACCTTTGTGCCGACCGAGGAGGGCCTGTAGCCAAGCTGCGGCGGCTGATCCTTTCCCGGCACAACGCTTGCTCACATAAAGATCGAGATGTGAGGAGTAGAGATCATGGATCAGCAACAGGTTCAGCAGCTCGCCCAGCAGTTCATCGATGCGCTCCATGCGCTTGAGCAGGGCGATGCGGGGAACGTAGATCAGCTCGCAGGAATGTACAGCGATGATGCACGGCTGGTCAATGCCGCGCTCAAGCTGGCTGGACAGGAGCGTACAGGTCAGGATGGCGCGCGCCAGTTCTGGACGGAATATCGCCGCACGTTTGGCGAGGCTCACTCCGACTTTTATCAGGTGACGGTCAACGAGCAGGCGGCGGGTCTCTTCTGGACGACCAAAGGCACCGGCAACGACGGCCAGCCGATGGAGTACGACGGCGTGAGCCTGCTGGTTTTCGACGATCAGGGCAAGATCAAGCTTTTCCGAGGCTACTACGATACCCGTGAGCTGAGCCGCGAGGTTGGGGCCAATCCGCAGCCCGGCACCAAGCGCTAGGGCTGCGGTTGTTTATACACGACGGGACGCCAGCTTTATGACGTCCCGTTCTTTATGCCTGAAATACTGTTCAGCGAATGCTTGTCATGGCCTCACGCGCGGCTGCAAGCGTCTGCTCGATCAGCGCGTCGTCGTGCTGAACGCACAGGAAGCCGGCCTCGAACTGCGAGGGCGCGAAGTACACGCCGCGCTCAAGCATCGCGTGGAAGAAGCGGCCGTAGCGCTCGGTGTCGCAGAGGCGTTTGGCGTCGGCGTAGCTGT
>DASWTQ010000474.1:0-12223 GCA_036402055.1 Herpetosiphonaceae bacterium | reverse complement strand
TCGCGGTGTTGCCCGCGTTATCGCTGGCCGTGCCGCTCACGCTCTGGCTCGCGCCTTCGATCGTCAGCGTCGAGTCGATCGGGCAGCTCGCGATGCCGGAAAGCGTATCCGCGCAGGTCCACTTGACCGTCACATCGCTCTTGTACCAGCCGGCCGCGTTCGGGCTGGTCGTGGCCGCGCCGCCGATCGTCGGGATTGTCTTGTCGAGCTTGACCGTGACGGTCTGCGCAACCTCGGCGTTACCGGCCTTGTCGACGCTCCAGAACTGCACCGTGTGAACACCATCAGTGCTGATCGTCACGCTGCTGCCGCTCTGCTGCGCGCCGCCGTCGATCTTGTAGGCCGTGGCCTGCACGCCCGAGAGCGCGTCGCTGGCGCTGAAGCTGACCGTGATGTTGGTCTTCTGCCAGCCGTCCGGCGCGGTAGACTTCGTCGTGGGCGCGTTGCGATCGATCTTGATCCCGCCGACCGTGGCGCTGGCGCTGTTGTCGGCTTTGTCGCTGACCGACGCGCTGGCTGCGAGATTCTCACCCTCGCCCGCGATCGTGCTGTTGGCCGGGCAGCTGCCGTCGATACCCGACAGATCGTCGGCGCAGGTCCACTTGACCGTCACATCACCGTTGTACCAGCCGGCCGCGTTCGGATTTGTCGTCGTCGCACCGCTGATCGTCGGCTTGATCTTGTCGACGTTGATGCCGCTGTAGCCCGCCTCGGCGCTGAGATTGCCGGCCGCATCCGAGGCCTTGCCGCTCACGCTCTGGCTCGCGCCGTGGCCCAGCGTCTTAGCGGCAGGGCAGCTATAGATGCCGGAGATCGTGTCGGCGCAGGCGAAGCTCACGGTCACATCGGCGTTGTACCAGCCGTTGGCGTTGGCGATTGCCGAGAGGCTGGCCGCTGCTGTCGGCGCGCTCTTGTCCAGGCTGACCAGCGCGGGATCGGTCGCGATGTTGCCCGCGACATCCACCGCCGTACCTGTAACCGGCTGATCCTTGCCCTCGGTCGTCACCGTCTGCGGCGTTGTGCAGCTCTGGATGCCGTTGGTATCGGCGCAGGTGAACGTGACCGTCACGTCGCTGTTGTTCCAGCCGAGGCTGTTGGGCTGCGGCGAGAGCGTATGGTTGATCGTCGGGTTCGACAGATCGATCTTGACCTGGACGCTCTTGACGTTCTCGACGTTACCCGCCTTGTCGGTGCTCCAGAACTGCACCGTGTGCACGCCCTCGCTGTTGATCGCGACGCTGGTGCCGCTCTGTTGCGCGCCGTTGTCCAGCCTGAAGGCCGTCGCCTGCACACCCGACAGGTTATCATCGGCGTCGAGCGTCAGCGTAACGTAGCTGTTGACCCACTCGGACGGCGCGGAAACCTTGGTGCTCGGCGCGGTGCGATCAAGCTTGATCGGCGCGCTGGTCGCGGCTTTCTCGTTGCCGGCCTTGTCGCCGACGAGCGCGCTGGCGGTCAGGCTGGTGCCCTCGCCGCTGATCGTGCTGTCGGCGGGCGCGGTCGCCGGATCGATGCCCGAGAGCGCGTCGGCGGCCGTCCAGCGGATCGTCACATCGTCGTTGTACCAGCCCGCTGCGTTCGGATTCGTGGTCGGCGCGCCGCTCAGCGTGGGCACGGTCTTATCTACATTGATCCCGCTGACCGTCGTGCTGGCCGTGTTGCCCGCAGTATCCGTCGTCGTGCCGCTGGCGCTCTGGTTCGCGCCCTCGGCCAGCGTCTTCGCAGCCGGGCAGCTATCGATGCCCGAGAGCGCGTCGTCGCAGGTGAAGCTCACGGTCACGTCGGTGTTGTTCCAGCCGAAGTTATTCGCGGCCGGGCTGCTCGTCCCGACGATCGTCGGCGCCGTCTTGTCGATGCTGACGCTGGCAACCTCGGTTGTGCTGTTGCCCGCGTTGTCGACGGCGGTACCGGCGACCGGCTGGCTCTTGCCCTCGCTGGTCACGGTCTGCGGATCGGGGCAGCTTGCCACGCCCGATGGCGTATCGCTACAGGTGAAGGTCACCTTGACATCGCCGTTGTTCCAGCCGTTGGCGTTGGCTGCCGGCGACTGCGCTGCGCTCACCTGCGGCGCGGTCTTGTCGATCTTGACTGTAACCGTCTGCGCCGCCTCGCTGTTGCCGGCCTTGTCGACGCTCCAGAACTGGACGGTGTGCACGCCCTCGGTATTGATCGCGACGCTGACGCCGCTCTGCTGTGTGCCATTGTCGAGCTTGAAGTAGGTCGCCTTGATACCGGAGAGCGTATCGAACGCGTCGAGGCTGACGGTCACGTTGCTGTTGTTCCAGCCGGTCGGCGCGTTGGCGCTGGTGCTCGGCGCGGTCTTGTCCACGTTGATCGGCGTGCTGTCGGCGCTGGTGACGTTGCCGGCCTTGTCTTTCACCGACGCGCCGGCCGTGAGATTCTCGCCCTCGCCCGCGATCGTGCTGTTGGCCGGGCAGCTGCCGTCGATGCCCGAGAGCGCATCCGCGCAGGTCCACTTGATCGCAACGCTGCTGTTGTACCAGCCGTCGGCGTTAGCTGCCGTGGTGGGCGCACCGCTCAGCGTCGGCGCGGTCTTGTCGACATTGATCCCGTCGACGCTCGTGCTGGCTGTGTTGTCCGCCGCATCGGTCGCGGTGCCGCTGGCGCTCTGGTCCGCGCCCTCGACAAAGGTCTGGGTCGCGGGGCACTCGGCGATACCGGAGCCGCCGGCGTTATCGGCGCAGGTAAACTTGACCGTCACATCGGCGTTGTACCAGCCGTTGGCGTTCGCCGCGCGATCGGCCTGGGCACTGATCGTCGGCGCTGTCTTGTCGATGCTGACGCTGGCGTTGTCGGTTTGCTTGTTGCCCGCGTTGTCCTCAGCCGTGCCCGTGACGATCTGATCTTTGCCCTCGCCGGTCACGGTCTGCGGCGCCGTGCAGCTCTTGATACCCGCATCGGCGTCGGCGCAGGTGAACGTGACCGTCACGTTGACGTTGTTCCAGCCGTTGGCGTTGGCTGCCGGCGACTGCGTGTGGTCGATCGTCGGCGCGGTCTTATCGACTTTGACCTGGACGCTCTTAGGCGCTTCGGCGTTGTCGGCCCTGTCGACGCTCCAGAACTTCAGCGTGTGGATACCTTCGCTGCTGATCGTGAGGCTGCTGCCGCTCTGCTGCGCGCCGCTGTCGAGCGTGTAGTAGGTCGCTTTGACGCCCGAGAGCGCATCGCTGGCCGACAGCTCGACGGTGACGCTGTTGTTGACCCACTCGGAGGGCGCGGAAACATCGGTGCTCGGCGCGTTGCGGTCGATCTTGACGCTCGGGCTGTCGGCGGTGGCCGTGTTGCCCGCTTTGTCGCCGATCAGCGCGCTGACGTAGAGATCTTCGCCCTCGCCGCTGATGATCTTGTCGGTGGGACAGCTGCCGGCCACGCCAGAGAGCGCATCGCCGCAGCTCCAGGTCATCGTGACATCGCTCTTGTACCAGCCGTCGGCGTTCGGCAGCGTGGTGGGAGCGGCGCTCAGCGTCGGCGCGGTCTTGTCGACGTTGATCCCGTTGATGCTCGTGCTGGCCGTGTTGCCCGCCGCATCGGTCGCGCTGCCGTTCGCGCTCTGGTTCGCGCCCTCGGCCAGCTGCTGCGGCGCGCTGCACGACTCGATCCCGGAAAGGCTATCGTTGCAGGTGAAGCTGACCGTCACATCGGCGTTGTACCAGCCGCCGGCGTTGGCCGCACGATCTGCCGCCGCGCTGATCGTCGGCGCCGTCTTGTCGATATTAACTGTCGTCGGCGCCTGCGCGGTGTTGCCCGCGTTGTCGCTGGCCGTGCCGACCACCGGCTGATGCTTGCCTTCGGTCGTGATCGTCTGGGGCGCGGTGCAGCTTGCCAGGCCGGAGAGCGTCGGCTGATCGGCGCAGGTGAAGCTGACCGTCACGTTTGTGTTGTTCCAGCCGTTGGCGTTCGCGGCGGGAGTCTGATCCACGCCGATCGTCGGGGATTGCTTGTCGAGCTGGACCGTTACCGATTTCCAGGCTTCGGCGTTGCCCGCATCGTCGATGCTAGCGAACAGGATCGTATGCGTGCCGTCGCCGGCGATCGTCACCTGATTGCCGCTCTGCTGCGCGCCGCCGTCGACCTTGAAGTAGGTCGCGTTGACGCCCGACAGGTTATCGGTCGCCGCGAAGCTGACCACAATATCGCTGCTCTGCCAGCCAACCGGCGCATCAGCCGTCGTGCTGGGCTTCGTGCGATCGATCTTGATCCCGCCAACGGTTTTAGTCGTCTGGTTGCCGGCCTTGTCGCTCACGCTCTGCACCGCCGCAAGGCTCGCGCCCTCACCGGTGATCGTGCTTGAGGCCGGGCAACTGCCGTCGATGCCCGACAGATCGTCGGCGCAGGTCCAGGCGATCGCGACGTCGGCGTTGTACCAGCCGCTGGCGTTCGGCAGCGTAGTGGCCGCGCCGCTCAGCGTCGGATCGGTCAGATCGACGTTGATGTTTCCGACCGTCGTGCTGGCGCTGTTGCCTGCCGCGTCCACAACCGAGCCGCTGGCGCTCTGGTTCGCGCCTTCGCTCTTGGTCTGCGCGCTCGGACAGGCGTCCGTGCCGGAGAGCGCATCCGCGCAGGTAAAGGTGACGGTAACGGGCGTGTTGTTCCAGCCGCTGGCGTTGGCTGCCGGCGTGCGCGCGCCGCTGATCGTCGGCGCGGTCTTGTCGATACTGACCTTCGCCGGGTCGGTGGCGGTGTTGCCCGCGTTGTCGCGCGCGGTACCGGTGACGCTCTGGTTCTTGCCCTCGGTCGTCACGGTCTGCGGCGCCGTGCAGCTGGCGATGTCGGAGAGGCTATCGTTGCAGACAAAGGTGACGGTGACGTTGCTGTTGTTCCAGCCGTTGGCGTTGGCAGCCGGCGACTGCGTGTGGCTGATCGTCGGCCCGGTCTTGTCGATCTTGACCGTGACTGTCTGCGCCGCCTCGCTGTTGCCCGCGTTGTCGACGCTCCAGAACTGAAGCGTATGCACGCCCTCGGTGTTGATCGTGGCGCTGGTGCCGCTTTGCTGCGCGCCGTTGTCGAGCTTAAAGTAGGTCGCGCTCACGCCCGAGAGCGCGTCTTCGGCGTTCAGGCTGAGCGTCACATCGCTGTTGTTCCAGGCAGGCGGAGCCGCCGCCGTGGTCTTCGGCGCGGTGCGGTCGATCTTAATCGCCGGGCTGAGCGCGGTCGTGGTGTTGCCCGCCTTGTCGACAACCGAGGCGCTGGCGGTCAGGCTGCTGCCCTCGCCCGTGATCGTACTGTTGGGAGGAGTAGAAACCAGGCCCGAAAGCGCATCCCCGGCGGTCCAGGCGATCACCACATCGCTCTTGTACCAGCCGGCTGCGTTCGGATTGGTGGTCGGCGCACCGCTCAGCGTGGGCGCAACCTTATCGATGTTGATCGGCCCCACCGAAAGCGGCGTGCTGTTATCGGCGTTATCGGTCGCCGCGCCGGTGACAAACTGGTTCGCGCCGCTATTTGTCAGCGTCGTGGTTGCGCCGGTACAGCTCTTAATGCCGGAGATCGCGTCGGCGCAGGTGAAGCTGACGGTCACATCGCTGTTGTTCCAGCCGAATCCATTTGCCGCCGGCGTGCGGCTCACATTCGCGACAGTCGGCACATCCTTGTCGAGCTTGACGATCGCCGCGCCATTGCCGACGTTGCCCAGCCGATCGGTGGCCGTCGCAGTCTTGGTAACGCCCGTGGCGCTGGTATTCTGCTGCTGCGAGTCGGTTGCCGGTGTGGGGCCGCTGGCAACGCCTGAGCCGGCATCGGTCGCCGCCCAGGTCAGCGAGACGTTGCTGTTGTTCCAGCCGGCGCCATTCGCGGCCGGAGTCAGCGCCGCCGTCAGCACCGGGCCGGTGTTGTCGAGCACGTACGAAGCCTGCTGATCACCGAATTTCTCGTTTGCATCAGCCCGGCAGAGATCAGTCGGGTTGCCCTTATACGCACGTGCGTTCAGCGTCTGGAGGCCGTTGCCGGACGGTGCCTTGAACGTCACAACCCATTTGCCCTGCGCATTCTTGGTCGTCGTTCGCGCGATCTCATTGAGCGAGCCGTCGCTGACAATCACACACTTCGTACTATTGTCGGCATCGGCGGTAACAGTAATGTCGCCGTTCTGCCTGGCGTACAATGTGCCGCCAACAGAAACTGTGCCAGTTCCACCACTGATTGTGGCGCTCGTAACCGATGCCGCGTAGGTTGTCGCCGTCTGCGTGAGCGGCGCAAACAAAGCCAGCACCATGCTTACGACCGTGAACAGTCGCAGTTGTGCTTGAAAGCGCGTGCTTAATGGATGACGTGCCATAGTTGCATCCGTCCTTGGGAATATAACGTTGAACATCCGGGAGAGCGATCGAGGTGAGGCGAGGACCACTCTTGCTGCTATGAAGGATACCGTTTTGATGTTTAATCAACATCGGAGTAAGCGCCAGCGTAGGGAGGGCGGATGCGCCAATCTTTTGCACGGCATACGGGGCTGATCCGCCCACGTTCGGCGGCACAAAAGTGCCATGCTTCCAGGCGAGGAATCCCGGCGCTTGCATCCAGCCGAGGCGCTATGCTACGCTGTCCCTATCTGCCGTACTTCGCCAAAGATCATCGAGAGGGAACGCATGACCGTTGATGCCAGCGCGGCCGCAAAAATGAGCGAGGAGCGAAAATATGTCTGGGATTATTTTCAGCTCCACTCGTCGCAGCGCATCGCCTCGTTCAACTTCTACATCACGCTCGCGACTGCAATCCTGGCGGCGCTCGGCGCGATCCTGCAACAAAGCGCGAATCTGCTTGGCGTCGCCGCCGTCCTGGGCGTGGTGCTCGTGCTTTTTTCGTTTGTGTTCTGGAAGATGGATCAGCGTAACACCGGGCTGATTAAGAACGCCGAAGCCGCGCTCAAATATTTTGAGGAGCAAGCCACCGCCGACAGCTCATCGCCGACCATTCCGCTCACCAACCTGTTTCAGCGCGATGAACACCTCGTGCGTGAGCGCAGGTCGCGGCAGTCGATCTTTTTCTGGCGCAATCATTTTAGCTACACCGATTGTTTCAACCTGGTCTTCTTCACCTTTGGCCTGCTCGGCGCGCTCGGCACCGTGCTGGCGCTCATCCGATTCTTTTAGAACATGGGCGCGCAATCCGGCAGCCACCGCCATCGTTCGCATCGTGCTGAGGCGGGCGCGGCGCATTGACACGCTTCCAGGCCCGTGCTATACTCCCGCCTCAAATGAACACGCAACCGCACAACCTAGTCAGCACGCCCCGTCGTCGCCGTACGAAGCCGGACCAAACGTCTGGTTAGGTGCGCTTGCGTTGGATCAGTAATGTGAGCAGCTCTGCCAGACGGCAGGGCTGTTTTTTTATGCTCAATGACGAGTCTAAGCAGTGTTGCGCGGCAAACCTCTGCTGAGGAGCAGCGATTATGGCAACATCGGGCATCAAAAAGGTAGTGCTCGCCTACTCGGGCGGGCTGGACACGTCGGTAATCGTTCCGTGGCTCCGCGAAAACTACGGCTGCGAGGTCGTGTGCTACTGCTCGGATCTCGGGCAAGAAGAAGAGCTGGGCGGGCTGGAGGCCAAAGGCATTCAGAGCGGCGCGTCAAAGGTCATCATCGAGGATTTGCGCGAAGAGTTTATTCGTGACTATATTCTGCCCACCGTTCAGGCGGGCGCGGTCTATGAGCGTAAATATCTGCTGGGCACCTCCATGGCACGGCCGCTGATCGCCAAGCGCCAGGTCGAGATCGCCGAGGCCGAGGGCGCGGACGCGGTGGCGCACGGCTGCACCGGCAAAGGCAACGATCAGGTGCGCTTCGAGCTGACCTATATGGCGCTCAATCCCCGGCTCAAAGTCATCGCTCCGTGGCGCGAGTGGGACATTCGCTCCCGCGAGGACGCGATCCGCTACGCCAACGAGCATAACATCCCCATCGCCCAGACCGAGAAGAAGATCTACAGCCGCGACCGCAACATCTGGCACATCTCCCATGAGGGCGGCGTCCTCGAAGATCCCTGGAATGAGCCCGAAGAAGATATGTTCACGCTGAGCGTCTCGCCTGAGGCTGCACCAAACGAGCCCGACTACGTCGTGCTGAGCTTTGAGCGCGGCGTGCCGGTCGCGGTCAACGGCGAGCGGCTGGGATTGATCGATCTGCTGTGCACGCTCAACACGCTGGGCGGCAAGCACGGTATCGGCCGCATCGATCTGGTCGAGAACCGGCTGGTGGGCATGAAATCCCACGGCGTCTACGAGACGCCCGGCGGCACGGTCCTGCAAACGGCGCACCGTGAGCTTGAGCTGCTGACGCTCGACCGTGAGACGCTGCACTACAAAGATCGCGTGGCGCTGGAGTACGCCGACCTGGTCTACAATGGCCGCTGGTTCACACCGCTCAAGCAACATCTGGATCGCTTTGTGCTATCGACACAGGAGAACGTGACCGGCGATGTGCGGCTGAAGCTCTTCAAGGGCCAGGCGATCGTGGTCGGACGGCGCTCGCCGGTCTCGCTGTATCGCGAGGACTTTGCCACGTTCGGCAAGGAAGACGTATATGATCAGCGCGATGCCGAGGGCTTCATCCATCTGTATGGCCTGCCGCTCAAGGTCGAGGCGCTGGTTAACGAGGGCGGTACCAACCGCTATCGCCAGCCCGATTTCAGCAAATTCAAGCGGGACTAGCCATGCAAACGAATGAAGAGCCGAGCAACGAACCGATCACCTCAGTGCCAGGCTTTCGCGCTGTGGGCGTGGAGGCGGGCATCAAGAAGCACGGCGGGCTGGATCTGGCGCTGATCGCGTCGGACCAGCCCTGCGCGGCGGCGGCCGTCTTTACCACCAACCAGATCCAGGCCGCGCCGGTGCTCTTCGATCGCTCGGTGCTGGAGCGCAACGCCGCCGGAGTTCGCGCGGTGGTGATCAACAGCGGCTGCGCCAACGCCGTGACCGGCGAGCAAGGCATGCGCAATGCGCAGGCGACAGCGCAGGCGGCGATCGAGGCGCTCGATCTGCCGTGCGACACCGTGTTGGTGATGTCGACCGGCGTGATCGGCGAGCAGCTGCCGGTGAAAAAGCTGCTGAGCGGCGTGTTCTCCGCCGCCAAACAGCTGAGCCCTAGCGCCGATGCCGGACGCGCCGCCGCTCGTGCGATCATGACCACCGACACGCGGCCCAAGGAGATCACGCTGCGCACCACGCTCGACGGCGTGCCGATCACGATCGGCGGCATCTGCAAGGGCGCGGGCATGATCCATCCCAACATGGCCACGCTGCTGGCCGTGGTCTGCACCGACGCCGCGATCGATCCGCCGACGCTCAGCGCGGCGCTGCGCTACGCCGTCGAGCGCTCGTTCAACTGCATGTCGATCGACGGCGATACCAGCACCAACGATACGCTGCTGGCGCTGGCGAACGCTCAGGCCGGCAACGCGCCGCTCGACACCACCGACTCGCCCGGCTTCCGCGCGTTTCAAGAGGCGCTGACGGCGGTCTGCGTGGAGCTGGCCAAGCTCGTCGCGCGTGACGGCGAGGGCGCGACCAAGTTCGTGACGATCGATGTGACCGGCGCGCGCAGCTTCGAGGAGGCCCGTCAGATCGGCCGCACGATCGCGACGTCGAGCCTGGTCAAAACCGCGATCTACGGCATCGATGCGAACTGGGGCCGCGTGCTGGCCGCCGTTGGTCGCAGCGGCATTCCGGTCGATCCCGGCAAGCTGACGCTCGCGTTCGGCGGTGTGCAGCTGGTGGCCGATGGCGCGCCCGTGAGCTATGCCGAGGCCGACGCGCACGCCGCGCTGACCGGCTCCGAGGTGCAGATCACGGTCGGCCTGGGCCTCGGCGACGCGTCCGCGACGGTCTGGACGTGCGACTTTTCGCATGAGTACGTATCGATCAACGCCGAATATAGAACCTAGAACCTAGAACCAAGAACCAAAAACGAAGGAACGTTAGGTTCTAAGTTCTAGGTTCTTGGTTCTTCCAAGGGGTAGCGATGAAATTGTGGGGCGGACGCTTTGAGGGCCAGACCAGCGAGCTGATGGAGCAGTTCAACGCCTCGATCGGCTTTGACTGGCGTTTGTACGAGGCCGACATCGAAGGATCGGTCGCGTATGCCGAGGCGCTGGCCGACGCCGAGCTGATCACCAACGACGAGCGCGATCAGCTTCAGCGCGGCCTGGGCCAGGTGTTGGAAGAGTTCGGCAATGGCCAGTTCGAGCTGCGCCTGTCCGACGAAGACATTCACACCGCAGTCGAGCGGCGGCTACACGAGCTGATCGGGCCGGTCGCAGGCAAGCTCCACACGGGCCGCTCCCGCAACGATCAGATCGCCACCGACCTGCGCATTTACTCACGCATGGCGATCAAGCGTATCGACGAGTCGCTGTGCGAGGTGCAGCGGGCGCTGCTGGCGCAGGCCG
This sequence comes from Herpetosiphonaceae bacterium, assembly GCA_036402055.1. GTDB lineage: Bacteria > Chloroflexota > Chloroflexia > Chloroflexales > Kallotenuaceae > LB3-1. The sequence continues at coordinate 1,825 of DASWTQ010000474.1, read as the reverse complement.
AGGCGCACCAGCAGGCGCTGATGCCGGGCTACACGCATCTTCAGCGCGCGCAGCCGGTAACAGTCGCGCACTGGCTGCTCTCGCATTTCTGGCCGCTCCAGCGCGATCGCCAGCGACTCCAGGATTGCCGCACCCGGATCAACGTCCTGCCGCTCGGGGCGGGCGCGCTGGGCGGTAACGCCTTCGGTATCGATCAAGAGTCGCTGGCGCAGGTGCTCGGCTTCGACAGCGTGGAGCTTAACAGCATGGATGCTGTCGGCGATCGCGATTTCGTGGCCGAGCTGCTCTTCGCGGGCGCGCTGATCGGCACGCATCTATCGCGGCTGGCCGAAGATCTGATCATCTACAGCTCGGCCGAGTTTGGCTTTGTCACGCTCGCCGACGCCTACTCGACCGGCTCGTCGCTGATGCCGCAGAAGAAAAACCCCGACTCGCTTGAGCTGACGCGCGGCAAGAGCGGGCGGCTGATCGGCAATCTCGTCGGGCTGATGACCGTGCTCAAAGGCTTGCCCTCGACCTATAACAAAGATCTTCAGGAAGACAAAGAAGGACTTTTCGATACCATCGATACGCTGCTGCTGACGCTGCCGGTTGTCGCCGGCGTGATCGGCACGCTCCAGCTCAACACCGAGCGTATGCGCGCCGCCCTCGACGACTCGCTGCTGGCTACCGACATCGCCAATGAGCTGGTGCGGCTAGGCGTGCCCTTCCGCGAGGCGCACGGGATGGTCGGGCAGCTAGTGCGCGCAGCCGAAACGCAGCGGGTTGCCCTGCGCGAGCTGCCGATCGAGACCGTACGCGCAACACATGCAGGGCTGGTCGATAGCTGGCTGCATATCTTCGATCCGGCGCGCTCCGTCGAGCAGCGCCAGAGCAGCGGCGGCACAGCTGCCCAATCGCTGGCGAAGCAGCTAGCGGCAGCACGAGGTTGTTCACAATAACTATGGAAACCATTGCACTCCACATGCCGCCTCCGCGCAACGCGGGAGAGCCCATGCTCCGCCGGGCCTACGTCGGCGATGTCGAACAGATGGCGGGCCTGATCAACAACTACGCGTCACAGGGGCTGATGCTGCCCAAAAGCCTGGCCCAGCTCTACAACAACGTGCGCGATTTTATCGTGGTCGACGTCGACGGCGCGATCGTGGGCTGCGCTGCGCTCAAGATCACCTGGCGCGATCTGGCCGAGATCGTATCGCTGGCGGTTGCGCCGTCGTGGCAGGGCAAGGGGCTGGGCAAGAAGCTGTGCCTGCCGCTGATCAAAGACGCGCAGGTGCTCGGCATTCCCACCGTCTTTGCGCTGACCTATCAGGTCGAGTTCTTCAAAAAGCTCGGCTTTGAGATCATCGAGAAAAATGTGTTATCGCAGAAGGTCTGGCAAGATTGCCAGTTTTGCTCAAAGCAGGATTGCTGCGACGAGGTCGCGATGATCCTGCGCCTGGACTCCTGAGTTGCAGACGTTGGGCGATCGCGAGCGGCTGCGCCGGCTGCTGGCACATGTGCGCTGGATCGGCGGCTCGCCCTGCGCCGGCAAAAGCTCGATCGTCACGCTGCTGGCCGAGCGACACGGCCTTGCGGTCTACCGCTGCGACGAGCACTTCGCGGCTCACACGCAGCGCAGCGAGCCGGACGGTCAGCCGACGCTGCATATGCTCAGCGCCATGAGCTGGAACGAGATCTGGATGCAGCCGGTCGTGACACAGGTCGAGAATCAATTCCGGCTGTACCACGAAGAGTGGAGCATGATCGTCGAGGATCTGCTCGCGCTGCCGCGATCGAGGCCACTGCTGGCCGAAGGCAACGCGCTGCTGCCCGGCTGTGTGTC
>DASWTQ010000473.1:0-9330 GCA_036402055.1 Herpetosiphonaceae bacterium | reverse complement strand
GATGATATGCTCGCGATGAGCCTCTTGCATCGGTGGTGGAATGACTTCGCCCAGCCGAACTTTGACGACCATATGCTGCTCCGTGGTTATTGATGACCGGCCCATCTTACCCGAAGCCTGCGCAGATTGCCAGTGTGAGCGGCGGGCGTGGGCCGAGCTAGGGAATCGCCGGGTAGATCTGCGCCGAGATCGCCTCGATCGTGTCGATGCCGTAGCGCATACTCTGGTTGGGCCGGGTGTAGACCGCGATCGTGTAGCGCTTGCGATTGCCTTTGATATAGCCCACCGAGTTGATCGTCCAGCCCTCGGACTCGGGATACCAGCCGTTCTTGACTGCCACCGACACGCCGCCGGGAACGCCCGCGCTGATGCCCCAGCGCTGCCCCGGCGTGACATTCCGCATCAGCTCCAGCGCGTAGTGACAAAACGTGGCGTTCAAGATCGTGCAGTTGGCCAGCTTGGCCAGCAGTCGGGCCATATCCTGGGGCGTAGCTGTGCTCTCGCCCCAGTTGTCGGCATCGATCTGCGTGTTGTTGATCCCAATGCCACGCAGGTAGCGATTGAGCACCGCCGCGCCGCCGATATGCACGATCAGCTTGGTCGCGGCGGCGTTGTCGCTGCGCTGGATCATCGCTCGCAGCAGGCCGTCTTCCCAGCTTGCGACGCCGCGCTTCTCGCGAATAGCCTTGTTCAGCACGCCGATCATGATCGGCACTTTGGCTGTGCTGTACATCGGAAACGCGCGCGTGCCGGTGATGCTGTACAGCTCGCCGGTTGTAATATCCAGCACCGCTGCACCAACCAGCCCTTTGCGCTGCAACGCGATCCGCGCGGCCTCGGGTGATAGCTCTTCCAGCTTGCGGATCGTGGATTTGACGTCGAGCGCGCTGCTGGGATCGAAGGCCGCGCCATCCTCGGCCACGCCGTAGCGCCACTGCGCGTACTGCCGCCCGACGTTGCCCCACTCCACGCGCCAGCCCTCGGGATTGGACGGCGTGAAGGTCAGCACGCGGCGCTCAAAAGCCTGCACCAGCACATCTCTCGGCTCGTGGTTGATCTGTACCGTCGTCCAGTACGGCTCGGTGATCGGTCGGCCGGCCACGTAGAGCAGCTGCTCAGAGCTAAGCGCCTCGGTAAAAACACGGGGCAGGTTATGGCCCAGCACCTCGTCGTAGGCGCCTAGATGCACCTCGTACTGGTGGAAGCGCTGGTCTTGTTGCACTACGCCGCCCTTGCCGATCGTTTCGTCGACCAGCGTGTCGAACTCGGTGCGCACGGCGGCGCGGCGATCGTTGTCGAGCGAGGCCAGCGGCTTGAGATCCGCATAGGTGATCGCCTGGTCGAGCGGCGCCTCAAGATCGCCGGCGATCGGCACCTCGGCTGGCGTGCGGCTTTCATAGGCGGCATCGCCCATCTGCATCTGGCCGCTGATCAGCTCGCGCACCAGCAGGCCGGAGGTCACAAACCAGCTTGCCTCAGGATCGGCGTCGGGATTGGTGATCTCCATGCGCGCCTTGTCGAGATACCAGACGTTGCGGTTGCCGCCGGGAGCTTCGGCGTATGGCTCCTGAGCGCTGCGAAAGATCTGTGGTCCCCAGGTCCAGCTCTGGCTGACATCGCCGTTGGCGATCGGCGCATCGTCGGCGGCCCAGCGCACGGCTACATCCGGCGAGGGCACGGCTGCCACATCTGACGTGGCGATTGGGAGTGCCGGTGCGGCGCTCTGAGACAAAGGCGCGATCGAGAGTGCAGGAGTCGCCGGTACGCCCAAGGATGGCGCGATCGGAAGGGTTGGAGCTGCCGTGCTGGCGGGAGGAACGATCAGAGCTAAGGCGAGAACGCACGCGCTCATGGGGAGAAACGAACGCACAGTATACTCCTTGGATGGTCGGACGATGGCAACGTCGGCAGTAGTACGCCTCTGTGCGCCAGAATACCATAACTGCGCGCGGTTCTCGATCGCCTAATCTGACAACTTGGTTGCATCTCGTGCTAGCCCTCATCAAACAGCCAGAGGACGACCGAAGTCGCCCTCTGAGCGGAGATGCCAGGACTCTAGCGCGGCAGGTACACAAACTCGTCGAAGAACTCGCCCTCGCGCGGGAACGCCTGCAACTGTCGAGCATTAGCCGGATCGAAACGATCCAGCGCCACGGTAAAGACCGACGATCGCTGCTGGCTTTCACGGATCAGCAGCAGCAGCGACTGGTTGTTGCGCCAGGCGAGATCCTGGATCTGACCTTCGCCCGGGAACGAGCCGGCCGAGAGTCGCAGCGCCTGCTTGCTTGTTCCGTCGGGCGCGCTGACATTGATCGTGCTGATACGCGCGCCGTTGTCCAGCGTGCGGCTATACACAAGCCGGCTGCCGTCCGGCGACCACGAGACATTGCCGACGAACTGCTGAGCCTGCGCCTCGATCGTCGTGGTGCGGCCGGTCTTGCGATCCAGTACCGAGAGCATCGTACGCGGTGGGCTGCCGATCGGTAGATCGCCGGTGACCAGCGCGATCTTCTGGCCGTCGGGGCTGGGCTCTGCGCCGTAGTTGATGCCGTCGTAGATCGTCTGGAGCGTATTGGACTGAAGATCGACCAGGAACAGCCCCTGTGGCGGCGCGTCCGAGGCGTAGAGGATCTTTCTGACGAACAAGCCGCCGCGATTCCAGGTTACTACAACCGGCATGGGACCGGCCGAGCCTTGCAGGCGCACGCTGCTGTTGCCGCTGGCCAGATCCAGCACGCGGAACTCATAGCGGCCGAGCGCATCGCTAAAGACCACGCTGTAGGCCAGGCGCTCGCTATCGGGCGAGAACACGCTGCCGAAGACCAGTCCGTTACGGCCGAGCGGAATCTCACGGCGGATGCCGCTGTCGAGGTTGAGCACTACCAGCCGCTGCTCGGAGGAGTTCGCGCCGCTCGCCTCGGTGTAGGCAATGCGCTTGCCGCTTGGCGCGACGACCACGTTGGGCGGGCCGCCGGCCGGATTTTGCGGCAGCGTCAGTGTCGGAAGACCATCCGCGATCCCGACCACGCGGTTGCCGGTCCGCACCCACGGCTCATCAAGTGGTAGATCCGCGCCGGCAGAGTACGGCCCGCGCAGCTCGTTGCCGAGCAGCCCCAGCAGCACGCGGAAGACCGGATCGGACTGGTTGGGATGCCACTCGAAGCGGGCGCGCTCGAACCACTGCGTCAACACGCGATCGCCGCTGCTGTTATTCTCCATGCGCGGCTCGGTCAGCGGCAGGCCAAACAGCGCCAGGCTTTCCGCGTACGACGTGCCGCGCTGGCCGTCAAACTCCAGGCCGTGGCTTTGCCAGTAGCTCTTGAAGCCGAGGCCGCTGGCTTGATCGCAGACGTTGCGCCCGGTTTGCTCGAAGTACAGGCAGCCGGGCTCCTGCCTGGCGCGGTCTTCCTTGCGCCAGTCGTCGCCGCGCTGCTCAAGCCAGTCGTCGCCGAGACGTCCGAGCAGCACATCGTAGGGCGGCTTGTTTTCGGGGTGCAGCTCGAAGCGGTTGCGCTGGAACCATTGGGTCAGATAGGTCTGGCCGGTATCGCGGTTGCGCTCCTGGATCGCCGGGCCGATCGGGAAGCCAAAGACCGCGAGGCCGCCGTTCCGCTCCCAATATTCGCGGAAGCGTCCGCTGATGCAGTGCCCGGTCTCGGGAAAGCAGCGCTCACCTTCGGCGGCGCGCACGGCCGGCGTAGAGAACATCGGCAGGATCGAGAGCATGAGCAAGGGAATAATCGCCAGGCGGGCGAGTGTAAAACGATTCACGAGCATCCTCCTTGTTACAGTGATTGTTTGCGTGTGCTCACGATTCTTAGGGATTGCTGCCCGGAAGTAAATGGCACTCAGCCGAAAAAACGCTGATTAAATGCCAAAAAAATGAAACAGCCGATTGCGATCATGTATTTGATGTCGCGCTCCAGCGGCGGATTCCTGCGCTGATTCCCCGAACCTGAGAGTCTCGTTATACCCGCGATTCCTGCTTGACATAGCACCCACATGCCACTACACTACCGCAGACTTTGGTACCCACAGGAGTAAACAGTCCCATGTTCGTTTCGACTGTGCGGCGTGTGCCGCTGCTGCTGATCGCGTTACTAGTGCTCGTAGCTTGCGGCACAAACAAAGTAGCGATCAACGGCCGTGTGCTCGACGCCTACACCAACCAGCCGGTGAAAGAAGCCTCCCTCACGTTCGGCAAAAACGCTCCGATCAAGACCGATGCCGACGGGCGATATACCACCAGCGGCTGGAGCGCCAAGGATACCTTGAGTATTGCCGCGCCTGGCTACGAGACCACCTCCGTCAATCTTGCCGAGAAGCCGGAGCTTGCCAAGACCGAGACCACGACCGCGACGCTGGATGTGACGATCCGCCCGAATACGCTGAGCGGTGTTGTGAAGGATGCCTACACCAATCAGCCGGTCGGCAATGCGCACGTGCAGGCGACTGACACGATCAGCGCCACCACCGACGCCAACGGCGCGTACACGTTGCAGAACCTGCCGGAAACCTTCCAGATCGCGATCGCCGCTCCCGACTATGTCGAGACGCGCGCCGACATCAGCCGCACGACCACGCATGAGATCACGCTGCGGCCAAGCGTGCTGCGCGGTACGGTCAAAGATACCTACAGCGGCAACGGTCTGGCGGGCGTGACGGTCAAGGCCGGCGATGCGACCGCGACGACCGGCGAAGACGGCTCGTACGAGCTGAAGAACGTCAGCGAAGGCGCGCAGGTCAGCTTCTCGGCCGACGGCTACGACGAGGTTCAGGAAGCGCTGCCACAGGCGACCTCGCTCGACGTTTCGCTGCGGCCCAACGTGATCTCGGGCGCTGTCGTGGATAGCGCCGACGGCAAGCCGCTGGCCCAGGCTACGGTGATCGCCTCGACGACGATCACGGGAACCGCCGTCACCTACACGCGCACCGACGATCAGGGCAAGTACAAGCTCGAAGATGTGCCCGAGGGCGCGTACATTCGCGCGCTGCTGCCGGGCTACCGCCGAGGCGAGACCCAGGTGACCGAGGGCGGCCTGAGCCCTGAGATCAAGCTTGAGAAGTTCGAGGCCAAGGCGCTCTACATCAAGGCCAACGTCGCGGCGAACGGCATGGACACAGTCAACGAGTATTACGACATGATCGATCAGACCGAGCTGAACGCGGCCGTGATCGACATCAAGTCGGATAATCTCGCGGATGTCGGCTTTATCTACTACCAGTCGCAGGTGCCGCAGGTCGTGGAGGCCGAAACCTCCGCCGATTACATGCCGATCCGCGAGATGCTGGCCGAGGCCAAGAAGCGCAACATCTACACGATCGCGCGTATTCACATCTTTGCTCACGACAACGCGCTCCTGGAGAAGCATCCCGACTGGTATGTCCAGAAGGACGGCAAGCCCTGGTTTGCCGACTTCGGCATCGCCTGGCTCGACACCTACGACGAGCGCGTCTGGGACTACAATATCGCGCTGGGCGTTGAGGCGGCACAGCTCGGCTTCGACGAGATCCAGTTCGACTATATTCGCTTCCCGTCGGACGGCAACCTTGAGGGCGCGGTCTTCAAAGGCCCGCGCGACTGGCGCAACAATCCCGACGACATGTTTAATACGGTCGGGCGGTTCATGGAGCGCGCACAGAAGCAGATCAACGGCGCGGGCGCGTACTTCGGCGTGGACGTGTTCGGCTATGTGGCCTGGAAGCCGCAGCCCAACATCGGCCAGAACTTACAGATCATGGGTAAGTACGCCGACTACGTGTATCCGATGGTCTATCCGTCGCACTTCGTCTTTGGCGAGCTAGGCTTCGAGAATCCGGGCGCGCATCCCTTCGAGATCGTCGACTTCTCGATGCAGAAGGTCAAGGATCAGCTGATTGGCGAGGCCAGCCGCGCCAAAGCTCGGCCCTGGCTCCAGGACTTCACGCTGATCTGGGTGCCGGATCAGTACATCGTGCGCTATGGTGCGAAGGAAGTCCGGGATCAGATCGACGCGGCCGAGAAGAATCGCGCGAACGGTGTTAGCGGCTGGGCGCTGTGGGACTCCGACAACGACTACACGATCGAGGCGCTCAAGTCGGAGTAAGCGCGATCGAACCCGGTTATCTACTCTGAGGGGCGTACACTGTGCGCCCCTTTCTCCCATCAGAACGTTGAAACGTGTGTGCGCCCACGCCGACGCCCACCGATTTGGAGGACATGCTGTATGCGCCGTCTGCTGCCTGTGTTGCTCGTGCTGCTGCCGCTGACCGCCTTGGCCGCGCCTGTTCGGCAAGCGCCGCCGGTGCAAACCGGCTCCTGGACACACAGCGAGGTCAACGATTGGCTGCCCGGTAGCTTTACCAACACCTTTGTCGACGGCAGCGTGCTTCGGCTTCAGGACGGCCAGACCAGCGGCGAGTACGTTTCAGCGCCGCTTCAGGCTCCCTTTGGCTTTAACGCCGGCCTGGTGGAGTGGAGCGCCAATGTCGGGGCCGATCAAGGGCTGACGCTTCAGGTTCGATCCAGCACCGACGGCCAGACATGGGATGAGTGGCGCACCGCGCAGGCCGTGGCGCAGCAGCAGGGCCGCGATCTTTCGCAGGTTGTGACCTTCCGGCTTTTCACCAGCTGGCTCCAGTATCGCGTCGCGCTGACGGCGCAGAGCGCCTCGCCGTCGCTGGACGAGATCAAGCTCACCTACCTCAGCTCCACGGCCGGCCCGCGCCTGGTCGATATTGTTGGCCGGGTTCCGCTGCTAGGGCCGCCAACGCTCACGCCCGCGCCCGAAGCGATCTCCCGCGTCGAGTGGGCCGGCCCGGCCACGTCTGCAACCCGTGAGCGCCAGCAGCCGCGCCAGATCGAGCTTTCGCAGCTACTGGTCCCCGCCGATGATCCCAATCCGGTCGCCACACTGCGCGCGCTGCGCTGGGTCAGCCAGAATGTACAGGGCCAGCCTGCGCTGCCATATCACTATGTGATCGATGGGCAGGGCAACGTCTACGAGAGCAGCGGCAGCGTGTCCAATCGTATCGACGGCGCGACCGAGGGAGCCGTGCGCATTGCGGTGCTGGCGAATGTCGAGGCGGAAGGCGTGAGCGAGGCCGCGCAGGCCCGGCTGGTCGAGCTGTTCGGCTGGCTGTCGTCCAGCTACCGCATCGCGCCTGAGCAGATCCAGGCGGCTCCTGGCTCGCCGCAGCGGCTGACGGATCTGATCGGCGAGCTGCGGCCCGCGATCGATCAGGCCGTGGTGCGCTCCCGCACGATCTTTGCCGAGGGCAACACCACCAACGCCACCGAGCGGATCGTTTTCTTCAATCCCGGCGCGGACGAGGCGCGCACAACGCTGACCGCGTTCACGCCCAGCGGAGAGGAGCGCCGCTCGGTGGTGGTGCCGCCGCGCCAGCGCGTGGACGTGACGCTCAACTCGACGCTGCCGGAGCCGACCTCGCTGGGTCTGGATCTTCAGTCGAATCGGGCGGTGCTGGCCGAGCGCACGCTGATCGTCGGACGCGAGCTGATGGGCAGCGGCGGCGCGGCTGAGCCGTCTCGGGCCTGGTACTTTGGCGAAGGCACCACGATCACCGATACGCAGACCGTGCTGCTGGTGGTCAATCCGCAGCGCCAGGAAGTCGCCGCGACGCTGACGTTCTACCCCGACGGCACCGCGCCGATCACCCGCAGCGCCACCTTCGCGCCGCGCAGCCGCTCCACGCTGCTGCTCAACGATCTGCTGCCCGACGCCCAGTTCGGCCTCAAGCTTGTCGCGTCCCAGCCGGTGGCGGCGGAGCGCTCGGTCTTCTTCGGCAGCGGCGCGGCACATCTGATCACGGGCGTCTCAGATCTGAGCCGTCACTGGTCGTTTGCCGAAGGATCGACGACCGAAGGCTTTACCACGACGCTGCATCTGCTGAATCCGTGGCCGCAGCAGGTAGCGATCTCGCTTCAGATCATGAGCGAGGACGGCACGTCGCTCAGCCGCCGCTACGCGCTCGCGCCGGAGTCGCGCTTTGTGCTGACGCTCAACGACGTCGTGCCGGATCTACCGTTCGCGATGGAGGTGCAGGCCGAGCGTCCGATCGCCGCCGAGCGCACGATGCTGATCGAGAACGGCGCGGCGGCCAGCGCAACGGCGGGTGCTCCCGAGGCCGCGACGCGCTGGACCTTTGTCGAGGGCTCGACGGCCGCGCCGGCCGAGGAGTTTTTGCTGGTCTCGAACGCCAACCGCGACGCCGTGGATCTGGCGATCACCTATGTGCTGAGCGAGGGCCGCGTCGAGCAGCGCTCCCACACGATCCCCGGCATGGCCCGGCTGACGATCTCGGTCAACGCCGACGTGCCGGATCAGCCAGTCGTCACGGCGATCGTCACGGCCGATCGTCCGGTGGTGGCCGAGCGCTCGATCTTTACTGGCGGGCCGCAGGGACGCGGCGCTGAGACCAGCGTCGGCGTTCCCGGTCGCTAACCTGTGCTGGCAATAATTGACCACGGCTCGAACGCTATTCGACAAGCGTTTGGCCGTGGTCTGTGCCTGTCCGGCCGCTTTAACGTGAGCGTGTACGGCGGATCAATCCCAGCATGGCCAGGACAGCGAGCGCCACAGTGCCAATTTGCAGACCATAACTGACAGTCTGGATGGCGCGGATGGCCTTACGAAACTCGGCGGTGTCGTTGAGGTGTGGAAAAGGTTTCCCTTCCGGCACTGGCACGCCGAGAAACGCACACAGCGGCTCCCACCCTTGCTTGACATCATAGACCAGCAGCCGATCAGCCGGGACGTGGCGCTCCACATCCGCGTTGTAGCGGTTGAAGACATCAATCGCGTGCTGCCGATCCTCGAACCGTCCGCTGAACAGCTCAGCCCAGGCCAGACGTGCGGTCACTGCTGCGATCCGCTGCCGCTGCCGATTAAACACAGCCAACAGCCACGACATCGGCGGCGACGAAGTGAGCTTGCCAATCTCATAAATCGTGTTTTGCGTGCTCTCGTACCAGCGCTCCGGGTCACGGACGGTCAGGATGACTTTGGCTTCAGGGTAGCGTACCATTAGCTGCTGATAGAAGGCCGCTGCTGGCCAATCAACTGCCGCCTGGTAATCCCGGAACACGTCCTCCCACTCGACTGGCTGCCCGTTCGCGGCAGCTTCCCACACTGGCGCATGCTCGGGATGCGCAAACGCTTCGGTCATGTGGTAGCAGGGGCCGAAGTCGAGGTCTTCGAGCGATTGTTTGAGCGATGATGTGCCGGTTCGCCCGAATCCGGCACCAATGACCTTGAGTGCCATACAATCTCCATCATCTCGGCAATAGATCGCAGCGCATTACGCATCAACTGTCTACGGTTGAATGAT
>DASWTQ010000472.1:0-3401 GCA_036402055.1 Herpetosiphonaceae bacterium | reverse complement strand
GGCTGCGTTTCTTCATACGCCACCACTGCGGCCTGGCCGACGGCTGGATGCTGAGCCAGCACACTTTCGATCTCGCCCAGCTCGATGCGAAAGCCGCGTACTTTCACCTGCCGATCGATTCGCCCCAGAAACTGGATCGATCCATCGGCCAGGTAGCGGGCGAGATCGCCGGTGCGGTACAGCCGTGATCCCGGCTGGTCGGTGAACGGATCGGGCACAAACGTTGAGGCGGTGAGCGCTGGATGATGGAGATAGCCCCGCGCCACGCCCGCGCCGCCGATGTACAGCTCGCCTTTAACGCCGATCGGCACGGGGTTAAGCTGCGGATCAAGGATGTAGAGTTGCGTGTTGCCGACTGGCCTTCCGATCGGTGGGAGTGGCGCAGACTCAGGCTGATGCTCGACGCGCGCGAAGCTTGCCACCACGGTGGTCTCGGTGGGGCCGTAGTGATTCATGAGATCGAAGCTCAAGTCGGCATCCGGGTAGCGATGCAGCTGCTCGCCGCCGGTGAGCAGGGTTTTCAGCGCCGGTAGATTCGTGGCCGGCAGCGCGAGCAATGCTTCGGCAAGCGGAGTCGGCAAGAAGGCGCGGGTGATCGCATGGGCGCGCAGCCAGTCGCGGAGCTTGTCGGGCGCGACGCGGGTCTCGTCGTCGACGAGATACACGCTGGCGCCAAGGGCCAGGTACGGCCAGACTTCCCACACGGCGGCGTCAAAGCTCAGCCCGGCGAGATGCGTCGCGCGGTCGGCGGCGCTGATAGCGTAGGCTTGCCGGTGCCAGTGAATCAGGTTCAGCAGCCCGGCGTGAGTCACCTGCACACCTTTGGGCGTACCGGTCGAGCCCGAGGTGTAGATGATGTAGGCCAGATTCTCGGGCGCGATCGCAGGATTGGGATCGTCTCCGCTTTGGGCGTCGATCTGCGCTGTGTCCATGTCCAGACAGATCGTATGAATGGTTGTGTTCAGCTGCGAGCGCACGCTCTGCACCGTGATCAGCGCGGCTGCGGCTGAGTCCTTGAGCATCCACTCTCGACGCGCCGGTGGATAGGCGGGATCGATCGGCAGAAACACGCCGCCCGCTTTGAGCACGCCCAGGATCGCCACCAGCAGCTCGGGAGAGCGCGGCAGGCACAGCGCGACGATGGTCTCCGGTCCCACGCCGAGCGCTTGCAGCAGATGCGCCAGACGATTCGCCCGCTGATTGAGATCGCGGTAGCTGAGCTGCTGCTCCTGCCCGATCACGGCCGGCGCGTCGGGCGCCTGGCGGGCCTGGACTTCGATCTGCTGCATCAGGGAGCGCTCAAGCGGCAGAGCGGCTGCGGTCGCGTTCCAATCGATCAATATGCGCTGGCGCTCCTCGGCCGTGAGCAGCGGAATCGCCGCGATCGGCTGGTCGGGCTGGCTCATGCCGTGCAGCACGCGTTGAAAATGCTCGGCCAGGCGCTGGATCGTCGCGGCGTCAAACAGATCGGTGTTGTACTGGAAGACGCCCGACAGTCCCTCGGGGCTCTCGGTCACGGAGAGCGTGAGATCGTAGTCGGTAACCTGCTTGGCGATGACTTCCGGCTCGCGCAGCGTCAGCGACGGCAGCGTGATCGGCTGTTTGGCGGTGTTTTCGAGAACAAAGAGCACCTGAAACAGCGGCATGATCGCCACGTCGCGCTCGGGAGCAAGCGCCGAGACCAGCCGCTCGAAGGGCAGATCTTGATGGGCGTAGGCTTCGATCGCCGTGCGGCGAACGCGGCGCAGCGCTTCGCGATAGGTGGGATTGCCTCCCAGGTCTGTGCGCAGCACCAGCAGATTGATGAACAGACCGATCAGATGCTCAAGCTCGACGCGCGGACGATTGGTGATCGGCGTGCCGACCACAATATCCTGCTGGCCGGTGTAGCGGGAGAGCAGGGTTTTGAACGCCGTCAGCAGCACCATAAACAGCGTCACGCCTTCGCGGCTTTTCAGCTCGTGGAGCGCGGCAGCGGTGCCGGCCGGGATCGTGAACGGCTGGATCGCGCTGTGGAAGGTTCGCGCGGGCGGTCGCGGACGATCCAGCGGCAGCTCAAGCGTCGGCAGGTTGGCGAGCTGCTGCTGCCAGTAACGCAGCTGCGATTCCACAACCTGATCCTGAAGCCAGTCGCGCTGCCAGGCCGCAAAATCGATATATTGCGCCGGTAGCTCCGGTAGTGGTGGTCGGCTCTCAGGCGATTGGCGATCCTGTAGGGCCTGATAGTGCGCCGCCAGCTCGCGAATCATCAGATTGATCGACCACTCGTCGGTGATGATATGGTGCATCGTCAGCAGCAGCAGCGACTCGATGTCGCTCAGGCGCAGGAGCGTCGCCCGAAGCAGTGGCCCGTGCTGGAGATCGAACGGCGCGGCGACAGCGTCGGCTTGTAGCTGCTGCACGGCGATGTTGCGCTCATCCGCCGCCAGTGCGCGCAGATCGATCGCCGGCAGCGCGATCGGGTATGTGTCGGCGAGTACCTGCATCGGAATGCCGTCAGCACCGGGTGCGCTCTGCGTGAAGGTAGTCCGCAAGATCTCGTGGCGCGCGACGACCGCGTTAAGGCTCTGCTCCAGGGCCGCAGTGTCGATCTGTCCCTCAAGCTGGAGCACCCGTGACAGGTTGTAGATCGGGTTGGCCGGATCGAGCTGGTGGATGAACCACAGGCGCTGCTGGGCAAACGAGAGCGGAAACGGTCCCGAGTCGCGGCTCAAGCGCGGGATGGCGAGCGAGCTATCAGCAGATTGTGGGCTGGCTGCCGGTACTGGACGATGCGCTGAGGCGTGAGCAAGCGCATCGCTGGCCTGGCGCACAAGCTCCAGAACATCCGGGTCGGCGCTCAAGAATGCCTGTAGCGACTGCTCGGCGCGCGATTCCAGCTCAGCCTGCGCCGCCGCGATCGAGCCGGTTGCCTGCGTCTTTGCGCGAACGATCACCGCCTCAAGCTGAGCGATCGTCGGCGCCTCAAAGACGCGGATCAAGGGCACGTCGGTTTGAAACTGCTGGCGAATGCGCGCCACGACACGCGCCGCAAGCAGCGAGTGGCCGCCCAGCGCAAAAAAGTCGTCGTCGACGCCGATCGTCTCGATGCCAAGCAGCTGCGACCAGAGCCGTGCCAGCCAGCGCTGAACCGGCGTTTGCGGCGCGACGTAAGCTCCGGCGAACTCGGGTCTGATGTTCTGCGGCGCCGGCAGTGCTTGCAGATCGATCTTGCCGCTCGGCGACAGCGGCAGCGCGTCGAGCAGCACAATCGTCGCCGGGACCATGTACTCGGGCAGATGCTCGCGGAGAAATGCGCGGAGTTCGGAGGACAGGCCCTCACTCTGGTTTGTGAGTAGGCCCTCACCCCCTCGGTCCCCCTCTCCCACTGCCGTAGGCGAGGGGGAAGAAGTGGTACTTCT
>DASWTQ010000471.1:0-21807 GCA_036402055.1 Herpetosiphonaceae bacterium | reverse complement strand
AGCCCCGAGGTTTCGCAGCAGCGCAAGCCCGCCCACAAGCCCGCGACGATCGAGGCCAAAAGCCAGGCGATCGAGCGTATCGCAGGCCAGAGCGACAACACCACGCATATCGACGCCGAGCAGCCGCTTGACGACGTGCTGTTGCAAGTCAAGTCCACGATATGGCGGCTGTTGTAAGGAACAAAAGAACCAAAGAACAAAGGAACAAAGAACCGATATTACTTGGTCTTTGTTCCTTTGCTTTTTACTGGCCCTCACCCCTGCCCTCGCGGGCATCCCCTCTCCCGCTGCCGCAGGCGAGGGGAAAGACCGGCGCTTCTCCTATTCTTGTGCCCGTTCTGCGTGTTTTTTGTTCCCTTGTTCGTTTGTTCCCTTGTTCATTAGCTCCCGCAGCGCCTGCTCAGCCTCGCCGCGCTCCGACCACGGCAGCTTGCGCCCGCCCTCGTAGATGATGCAGGACTCGTGGCCTTTGCCGAGCAGCAGCACAATATCGCCGGGCTGCGCGCGACTGAACGCCTCGCGAATGGCCAGCGCCCGATCCGCGATCAGCAGATAATCCTGGCCTTCTTGCTTGCCGGCCTGCCGGACTCCGGCGGCGATCTCGCTCAGGATCGTCTGCGGATCTTCGTCGCGCGGATCTTCGTCGGCGATCACCACCAGATCACAGTAGCGCCCGGCGATCTCGCCCTGGATCGCGCGCTTCTCGTGGTCGCGCTCACCTGCCGAGCCAAAAACGCTGATCAGCTTGCCCGAGGTCAGCGGCCGCAGCATGCCCATCACCTGCTCGAACGAGTCGGGATTGTGCGCGTAGTCGACGACCACCGTGAACGGCTGCCCCAGCTCGACGCGCTCCATGCGCCCGTTGACGCCGCCGACAGCACGCAGCGCCGCCGCGATCGCCTGGCCGGAGATGCCTTGCGAGAGGCCGACGCTCAGCGCCGCCAGCGAGTTAAGCACATTGAACTCACCCGGAATCCCTAGCTCGATCTCGACATCGCCCCAGGGCGTGGTCGCGGTGTAGCGCACGCCATCACGTGACAGATCCAGATCGTAGGGCCGCACCATCGCGGACGGATGATGCAGCGCGTAGGTGATAATATCGGCTGAGCCTGCCGCCGCGATAAAAAACTCGGCGTTGGGATCGTCCAGGTTGATCACCGCCGTTTTGCGACCGCCTGGTGCGCTGTCATTCGCGTGCAGCAGCTCGAATAGCCGTGCCTTGTCGCGCCGATACTGCTCGATCGTGCCGTGGTAGTCGAGATGCTCGTGGGTTAGATTGGTCAGCACCGCGACATCGAAATCGCAATCGCCGACGCGATTCCACTGCGGCGACAGGCCATGCGACGACGCCTCGACGACCGCGAAATCACAGCCGGCGTCCAGCATCTCGCGCAGCATCTGCTGCACCTCCAGCGCCTCGGGCGTCGTCTGTCGGGTGAGATTGCTCCACCAGCGCGATCCGATCTTGAAATCGACGGTCGTCATCAGACCGCTGGTATGGCCTTCGGCGTCGAGCACATGCGCGATCAGCGTCGAAGTCGTCGTCTTGCCTTTGGAGCCGGTCACGCCCACAACGCGCAGCGAGCGACCGGGATAGCCGTAGAATGCCGCAGCGATCGGCGAGAGCGCGGCCCGCGAGTTCGGCACCCGCACAAACGTCGCCGCCGGAGCCTCGGCCGAATCAATCGCGCTCGCTTCCTGGTACACAATCGCCGCCGCACCACGAGCCAGCGCCTGGACAATGAAACGATGCCCATCGACATGCGCGCCCTGAATCGCCACAAACAGACTGCCCGGCTCAATCTTGCGCGAGTCATAGGTGATCGCGCCGATCTCAACATCAGCCGAGCCGAGCACCTGCGCGTCGGGAAGATCTGCGATAAGTTGGGCAAGCTTCATGAATACCTCTTAAAAACAAACAAAAGAACAAAGGAACAAAGGAACAAAAAGGCGGCTTCGGCTCTCCTTTGTTCACTTGTTCGCTTGTTCTTTTGTTCCCTTACTCGTCGAAGAGCCACGTCGGCTCGTTGTACAGCCGCGCATGTCCGCTGGCGATACGCTCCGCGACCCAGGCCGCAAACCAGGACTGCTGGGCGGCAAAGCTGTCTGAGCGCAGCATGGCGAGCGGCATGTTGAGGCGCAGCACCCGGCCAGGAATAATATGACGGGTGATACCGGCGGGCAAGATGCCTCCCGCGTTGGTCAGCTCAAGCAGATGGAGCTTGGTGTAGTGCCGGAAGATCACGCCGATCGTGCCCGAGGGCAGGCTCGCCGGCGTGAGGTGCTCATCCTGAGGCATGCGCTGCACCGTGGCGCGCTGGGCATAGCAGCGAAAGACCAGCTCCAGCAGATGCGCCTCCTCGGCCAGCGATGCGCCACCCTCGATCGCCCAGGCGTCGCCGTCAGAGGTAATCAGCGCGCAGAGCAGCGTGCGCTCCCGAATGCTGCGCTCGGCGGTCTGCGCGTCGATCGCGTAGATGCTGAGGCCGTCGATCGCCCGCAGCGCCCGCAGCAGCGAGTGCGCATTGGCGCTGTGCAGCAGATGCGCCCAGGTATGCAGCTCGATCCGCGAGTCGACGTAGTTCACGATCTGCACCGGCAGCGCCTCGAAGCCCAGCTCCTGAAGCGCCGTGGTGCGGGTCGCGCCGTCGAGCACCATCAGGCGGTCGCTGCGGGCATAGCGCGCGACAATCGGCGGATTACGCAGCACATCCTCACGGGCGAGATTATTCATCAGCCGCGAGACCCGCGTGGGATCGATCGACTCATGCAGGACGCAGCGATCAAGCGCGACCAGTTGCAGATTTGGAAGAGGTTCAGGCTGCATCATTCGCCTCCACCGCGCCGACGCTGCCACAGCCAATACAGCGGCGCGAGATACACGCGGTCATATGCGGGTACGTAGCGTACGACCTGCCCGCCCCAGCCTTTTTTGAAGCGATACACGCCGTACAGTGGATGTTCTTTTGCTGCTTGCTCCAGCCGATCCAGCTCAGCTCCGGCCGCGTGCGCCATCTGACCGAAGGCATCGGGAATGCCCCACAGATCATAGAGCGCGCAGCCGCGCTCACGCGCCCACTGGATCGCATGCCATTGTAACAGGTGGTTCGCGCCCTGTTTCAGCCCGGCCTCAGTCGAGCCGCTGTACATATAGGTCGCCTCGCGGCCCCAGGCAAAGACCAGAAACGCCGCGATCGCGGTGCCGTTCTGCTCGGCGATCAACAGCCGGGCCGCAGCGCCAAACAGATCGCGAGCGGTCTGATAGTAGGCGCGCGCATGAATCCCAAACGCCTGGCGCTCGCCGGTCGCCTGCATGATCGCGTAGAACGTATCGAGATCCGCCTCGCTCTCGCCGACCCGCACGCTAACGCCGACCCGCTCGGCCCGCCGCACATCCGCGCGATGGCCTTTCGAGAACGACGCAAACAGCTTGTCAGGCTCCGGCGTCAGATCCAGATGGATCGAAGAGCGCGGCTGCATCGGGTCGGAGGGCGCGAAGCGCTGCGTCTGGAGCCAGGAGTTGAGGGTGCTGGCATCGTCGCTCGTCTCCAGCACATTCGGCTCAAGGCGCAAAAACGCTGCTCGGCGTCGCCGCGCGATGCGCTGAAGCGCCTGGATCAGCCCACGATTCAGCATCTCCTCGGCGGCAAGGAGCGGCCCGCGCGGCACGTAGGCCACCGACAGGCCATACAGCGGCCGGATCAGCAACTGCGCCGCCGCCACCGACGAGCCGTCCGTGACCGCCACGCGCAGCGGCTGCCAGCCAAAGCGCTGCTTGAGTTCGCCCCAGGCCCAGCTTTGCAGCATGTGGCCCTGCGGATGCTGCGCCACCAGCGCATCCCAGGTCGCGGCGTCGGTATGTTCGATCACGGCAAGCTGACCCACAGATTCAGCCGCCAGCCGAGGTTCTACCATCTTCTACCTATCAATGTTCTTGCCGTACCGCTCGGTACTATTCTGATAAGCTGAGGTCAAGTCTTAGCTGCGCTCGCGGAGCCAGATCCGCTCGCCGTCGTGTTGCCCATTGCCGATCGCCGCCGCGTAGTCGGTCATCACCTGCTCCATGGAGGCATCGCCGAACAGCTCGCTCAGCTGCGAGCCGTACTCGCGGATCGCCGCCAGCTTGCGATGGAGCACATCATCGATCGCGATCGTCTCGGGCACAAACCGATCGGGCAGCATAGAAAGCCGCTCAGCTACCGCCTGGGGCTGCTTGGCCGCGTAGGGCGCGTCCTCATACCAGGCCACATTCGCGCCCTGATTGTGGAGGTCGATCCCTGCCGCGCAGACCAGCTGATGATCGACGTGCGAGCCGACGCCCAGCGGTACGTAGAAGCGCGCCTGTGGCTGCTGCGCACGAAGCTGCGCCAGAATCGGAGGCAGGGCATCGGCCAGCGGATCGTTCGCCGCCACCGCGCCAAAGACCGCGTCGCGCTCGCCATAGGCCGCCACGCGGTAGGGTGCATCCAGCAGATCCAGATGCAGAGCGTCGCAGCCAAGCGCCGCCAGCGCCCGCCGATCTTCCTCACGTCGCAGCGCGATCGGATCGTCGCCGAGCGACCAGGCGTCGTGCAAATACTGCGCGAAGGGCGAAAGCTCGGCTCCGGCGCTGGGACTGCCCGCGCAGATCGTCACGACCAGCACCGACTGGCTGGCCGCGCGCTGAAGCACGATTCTGCCGCCACATGATAGCACCGCATCGTCAAGATGCGGCGCTATGTAGACATGCTCGTAGTCACGAGCGGCGGCCAGCGACTCGATCAGCATCGGAGCATTCCGGACCTAGAGAAAGCCAAACGAATCGTCGCCGAGCGCAATCTCAGCCAGCGCCTCGTCGGCCGCCTCCTGGATCGCCGGATCGTCGCTGTTGGAGAGCCGCTTGAGCACTCGTTTGGCCGCATCCCCACCGATCTGGCCCAGCGCCCAGATCGCTGCCTGCGCAACCTCGGTATCATCGCCCTCGGCCAGCGGCAGCAAACGCGGCACCATCGCCTCGGCCTCGCTGCCGAACTCACCGATCGCGCGGGCAGCCTCGTAGCGCAGCGCAGGCTCGGCGCTTTGCAGCTCAGCCTCTAGCACCGGCAGCCAGCGCTCGTCGAGGTTGTGGCCCATCGCGACCAGCGCGCTTTCCTTGAGCGGCTGCCGCCCCGACGTGTAGGCCTGCCCGATCACCGAGATCACGTCGTTACCCTCGAAGTAGCCCAGACTTTCGATCGAGCGGCGACGAGCCTCGTCGGACAGATCCAGGTTCGAGGCCGATCTGTACAGCACGTCGCGGATCGTCGTCGCCTCCTTCTCCGGCACCTCGTCCAGCGTCGCCATGTAGGCGAAGCGGCCCAGCGCCAGCGCGACCTCGGCCCGTACGTCGTCGTCGGTCTCGTCGGCCAGCATCGGCAGCAGCAGACGCAGCGTGCTCAGCCGCTCGTCTTCCCATAGCCCGCTCACGGCCACCGTCCGCACCTCAGGATTGGAGTCGGTCAGAATCGTGCTGAAAATATCCCGAAAGTCAAACTCGGCGTTTTCCTCGGCCAGCGCCGCCAAAGCCGTAGCGATCTCGCGCCGCCGGTCGTCGCCGATCGTGCGCCAGGCGGTCAGAAAATCAGCACAGGCTTCGCGTCCAATATCGTTGAGCTGGCGCAGCTCTTTGTGTTGCAACTGATGCCTGGGATCGCCAAGCCGTGCGAGAATTGTTGCAATCTGTGTCATAGCTTTAAAGTGTAAGAGTCCAAAGATCCACGGCGTGCAAGCCCGACCTTTGGACCCTCGAAAGAAACCTTACTCGTCGTCGTCGAGATCTTCCTCGTCTTCGTCCTCACCTGCGGCCACCGCCACCGGCACCGGCTTGTAGTAGTACGCGCCCACGGTCGCCTCGTCGGCGTAGTAGGCCGCGTTCTCGCCCAGCAGATGCTCCAGGTACGGTCGCGACATCGGGCGCAGAACGTTGACGGCCAGATGCAGATCGTTGAACTGAATCCAGTACATCGGCTCGTCCTTCGAGCCAAGCTGCTCGCCGACCGTCTCGAAGACATGCTCGATCACCAGATCGGCCTTCTTACGATCGTTCATCGGCAGCGCCTTGAGATTGCGCAGCTTGCCGTGGCGGCGCTGGCTGGGCAGCAGATCCTCGTCGACCGCCGCGTAGTACGTGACGGGCATGAAGACAAAGCGGTTGCGCTTCTCCTCGAAGTGCAGCAGCTTCTCTTCCACGCCGCCGATCTCTTCATACGCAATCGTGAAGCTGGTTGGATCTTCGGTCGCCGTCAGCGTGATCAGCGTGCCAGGAACCAGGTACTCGTGGAAGAAATCCTCAAGGCCCCAGATCCAGCCACCGCGCGTCGGCGTCGGGAAGCGCACCTCGGCGTTGTAGGTCGAGTAGTGCTGCGGCGCCTCGATGCGCAGCGCAACCGTGCGCTGCTCGTGCAGCAGCGGCTTGGGCGTGATCGAGGTAAATGCCTGATTCAATGGCAGCACGCCGTACTCCCACTCGAACATGCTCAGGTAGTGGCTGACCGTGCCATCCGCCGCCGGCTCGGTCTCGTCGTAGCCGTCGACCTCGAAGGCGTAGAACTGGCCCAGGTCGCTGGCCTTGACGCGCTTCGAGCCGATCGCGGGCAGGCCCTTGGCCGACCACAGGTTCTGGCCCTCGGTGCCGACGAACTCGAAATCTTTTTCACGGCTCAGCCGGTAGTTCAGGCCAAAGCGGAAGACCTCGAACGAGTTCGTGCCCTGCCGCTCGCGATACACATCGCTCAGCACCGCAACATCCGTCACCGGCTCGCTCTGCTCGACGATGTAGTCGCGAATACGGCGCAGATCGTTCTTGCCGAAGTTGGGCAGCGCGTCCGAGACATAGTAGGTGCTGCCGAAGCTCAGTACACGGCGTAGCGGATCTTCGGCAAACGCGGCGGCTACCTCAGCCATCAACGCCTCGCCGAACTGCTCCATCAGCGCCGGAACCGACTCCTTCAGATCGACCACTGCGCCGTCGCTCAGCACGATCGCCGTATTGGGGATTGCCGGGCGCTTGGTTGGAGCCGGCGTGGGAGCGGGCGCAGCTTCGACCGGCGCGGCATCAACTGCCGGCGTCTCAGCTACCTGCTCGACCGGCGCGGCCTCAGCTGCCGGCGTCTCGGCAGAATCCTCGACCTGCGGCACCACCAGCTGCTCATCGGCTACCGTCTGACCGGCCAGCGCGCGCCAGTAGTTCGAGATCTGAACCGGCTCGACCGTAGTCAGCGGCGGCCGCACCGTGGTAACAATATTATTAATATCTTCAACCGGCAGCGGGCGAATCGGCTCATACAAGCGCTGCGCAAAGGTATGGCGCTGATCGGCGGGCCGCGCCGTGGAAGCGCCGCGCCGCGACGTCACCACAAATTGTGTCTCGTTGCGCTCCTCGCGGCCAAAGATCTCAGGATTGGCGGCGATCGCGGCCTCGACCTGCGGCCGCATCTGCTCGGGCGAGGACTTATCTTGCTCGGCAAAAAAAGCTGCCAGGTTATCGATCGACTGGCGAATCAACGCATCGCGCGCGTTCAGCGATCCCTGACCGGCCATCACCTCAAAAATCCGCCGTGCCAGCGCCTGTTCTTCAGTGCTGCCCGCAAACTGCTGGGTCTCCCCTGGGTGCAGCGCCATTAAGACACCTCCTCAACCTGGACCAGCTCTCGCAGGATCTCCACATAGCGCTCGGTCAACGCTTCCAGGCTTTGTGGCTTTCCTGTTTGCCGCAGCCATTGAATCAACTGTTCCAGGCCGGTTTCGCCGATGCGAACATTGCGAGCATCCATAACTGCACTTCGCTCCTCTGCCAAAATATAAATGATGATACCCGCTGCATGTAGATCGTGGCCATGCCACTCATTCCAAACTGGTATCTCAACAAGCCGTTTTGTAAACACCTCAAAGCGCAAAGGACAACAGCGCGCACTGGCGTGCTGCTCTTCTTTGCGCTCTGCTACAGCGTAATTATAGGTTATGGTGCGCGGAAAGGCAAACGAGAAGCGTTAATTGGCCTTGCGCCAGGATACCAGCCCCAACCGTATCTGGCACCCTGGCGCGCTACGCTAGCTGCCGGGACTCTTCTCGCCCGGCGATGGCGGCGGCGGTGCGGAGCTAAGCTGCGGCCCTTCCGCGTATTTTTCTGCATAATTATCGAGCACCAGCGAGCCGCCGCCCTGCTGATCGCCGGTCCAGTCGGTCATGCCCCGCAGCGCACTGCTTACTCCACGCTGTATGTTGCCCAGCGCCTCGGGCACCGTGATGCTGGCCGCGTTGGCCGCGTTCTGGATCGTCTCCATCGTAATATTGCGCGGATCGCCGTGATTATCAAACACATTCTCGCAATCGCCGCGAGTCAGGCACATAGCAGCCTCCATGCGAAACGCAGCGCTGCTCCGGGAATCAGCCTGCGCAGAAACGACTTCAGGAAGGCGAGGCTAGCAAGATAAAGACCACTGCCCCATTGCGGAACTTTGCGCGGGCGCTCGCCGTCTTAGCGTGTAGAACCGGTTCGACCATCAACCACCCATAACGGAGGCAACCATGAATATTCGTTTCTCGACCTTAGCCGGCGCTTTCGGGCTGGCAACTCTTGCCGTCGCCGTCGGCGCGCTGATCGCGGTGTGGAGCCGCCCACAGTCGATCGTCGCGGCCACCGACACCTCACCCGTGCGCCAGATCACCGTCGTCGGCAAAGGCGAATCCAGAGCAACGCCCGATACCGCCAGCGTTCAGCTTGGCGTCCAGAGCGAGGCCGAGACCGCGCGCCAGGCGCTCACCGACAACAACACCCAGATGCAGGCGATGATCGCCAAAATCAAAGAGCTGGGCGTCGCCGACAAAGACATTCAGACCAGCAACATCAGCATCTATCCACGCTACGACGATAAAGGCCGCGATGTGCTGGGCTACCAGGTCAGCAACACCGTCACCGTCACGATCCGCAACATCAGCCAGACCGGCGAGCTGCTCGACAAAGTCGTCGATGCCGGAGCCAACAGCGTGATGGGCATCTCGTTTCACATCGACCAGCCGAGCCAGCTAGAGCAGACCGCACGTGAGGCCGCGATCCGCGACGCCCGCGCGCGTGCCGAGGCGATGGCGCAGACCTCGAACTCGGCGCTGGGCCAGGTGCTGAGCATCACCGAGAATATCGGCGCGACGCCACCGCCGGTCTATCCAATGGCACGAGAAGCATTTGCTGCCGATGCGGCCGGCTCGGTTCCCGTCCAGTCGGGCGAGCAAACGGTTAACGCCCAGGTTCAGATCACCTTTGAGCTGAGGTAGCTCCCTCATCCTCCACACCGTCCAGGCTGACGGACTGATTAAACACACAGGGCGACCCGATTGGGTCGCCCTACATGATTCTTGCTGCTTATGAGTGGATTAGACGAAGCGTGCGAGCTCCTGGGCAGTGCGTTTCATATCCAGGAAGACCATGCCCAGCTTGGCGCGGCTGTGCGCCAGCGCCGTCAACACGGCATCCTGTCCGATCGCCATCAAGATCACATAGCCTTCTTCGCCGCGTACGAAGACCTGATCGAGCGTCCCGCGTCCCAACTCGCCCGAGATTCGTTCGCCAAGCGACAGCATTGCCGCGCTCATCGCCGACACGCGATCTTCCTCGACATCCGCAGGCAGCGCCGAAGCCATAATCAAACCATCGACGCTGACCACCGCCGAAGCTTCGATATCTGGCGTATTCATCTGTAGGGCCTTGAGATGCCGGACCATCTCATCAGTTCGTGTAGCCATGTACTCCTCCGTATCGGCTTCTGGCCGGTATACTCGCATTGGGGAAAGGCAGGTTGAGGAACCAGGCAAAAGCGGTTCTCGCTGTGCAGGATTGTACTATAGCTGCTTAAGGTCAACAACTGGTTGACGGGCGTCTGCGGTCCTGTCCTGCTCAGCCCACCTGCCCCCTACAGACTCTAGGACACTTCAGTTTCGCTTAGGGCGTCGGCGTTTGCAGCGCCGCGCCCGCCGAATCGATCGCTTCGTTGGCCGAGACCGTGTTGGTAACGACGCTGCGCAGCATGTCGTTGAGCGGCCGCCAGATCGTGGTTGCGGCCAGCTTGCTGGTAAACGGCTGCGCTCCCGACGCCGACGCCAGCACCGGCTGTAGCTCCTCGGCCACTGCGACCTGTTTGTGCACCGGCAGCATCTGGCCGCGACTCCAGAGCGTTTCCTGCGATGACTGCGCGATCATATAGCGCAGAAAATCCTGTGCGACGGTGCGCTGCTCCACCGAGACGACGGTGTTGATACACAACACCTCGGAGAGCACCAGCGGCCTGGGCGCGGCTTCCGCGTTCAGGCGCGGCAACGCGGCGATCCCGACACCATCCGCGCCCCAGACCTGGGCATACGCCGGCCGCCGCCGCGCCCAATCGATCGCGCTGAGGACGCGGCCCTGCTGAATAGCAGCGTCGACGGCGCTAAAATCCGACGAGACGATCGTATCCTGGCTGAGCTGCAAGCTTTTGAGCCAGTCCAGCCAGCGCAGCGTGGCATCCCGGCTCTGCGAGGCGAAGATCGGCTCGCCGGCCTGGTTGAAAACCGCGCCGCCAAACGCGTCGAGATACGGCAGCGTGGTTTCCAGCGACAGATAATAGCCCAGGCTCAGCGGACGCTGCTCGATCGGCTGGCTGCGCTGAGCGGCGTTCAGCTCCAGCACCTGATCGAAGCTTTCGGGCGGCGTGCTGATCTGGCGGCGATCGTAGAAGAGCGTCAGCGTGTCAAAGGTGATCGGCACGGCGTAGAGCTGATCGTTAAAGCGCGCGCTGTCCACCGCCTGCGGCAGCAGCTCGGCCAGATCTTCGGGGCTGAACACATCGTCCAGCGGCGCGATGTACTGGCGCTCGGCCAGATCGCCCACATAGCGGCCCAGCATCAGCAGGATCTGCGGCGCGGAGCCATCGGCGACGCTCAGGCTGTAGGAGCGCAGCATATCGCTGGCCGGCCTGGATTCGAGGCTGATGCGAACGTCGGGATGGCTCTGCTCGTAGCTGCGCGCCAGATTGTTGAGCGCATCCAGCTTCGCGCCCGACCAGCTATGCCAGAGCGTGAGCCGGACGATGCCCGCCGGTGGCTGCACGACAGCACCTGGCGAAGGGCTGGTACTCGGCTCGGCGGTGGTCGCCGCGCACGCCGGGAGCAGGCACAGAGCCGCCAGAAAAACACAGCGAAGGAGCAGATTGAGGCGACTCATAGTATGTAATACTCCCGGTTCCTGACTGAACAGATGATCGCAATCACAGCTAGCGACCGAAATGGAGCGTAAGCAAAAGAAAAACCTCTCGATTCAAACGTGAACCGAGAGGCTATTGGAGCCAACAGTGGGACTCGAACCCACGACCTGCTGTTTACGAAACAGCTGCTCTACCAACTGAGCTATGTTGGCGACGGCGCTTATGATAACACAAGACGATCGCTTCGTCAATCCATTTGCGCTCGCAGATTCACGATCATCAGCTTACGAATCGAAGTGCCGGCGGGCGGCTAATACCTCGACGATCAATTGTAGCATGCCGGGTGTGGGGCGACACAAACGCCGCCCCGTCCAGCGTCTACTTGCGATGATGGCCCGCGCCGAAATCGCCGTGAGCGGCAGCTGTCGCATCGGCCAGCGGCTTGGGCTGCGTCACCTCGAACGAGATCCGCGTGCCGCCAAAACCGAGGTTCTTGAGCATCACCTTGCGCTTGAGCGCCTGAATGTTCTGGGTGTTGAGCACGCCCTTGGGGCAGTCGGTGGTGCAGTTGAAGATCGTGTGGCAGCGCCATGAGCCTTCTTCCGAGCCCGCCAGCGCCAGCCGATCATCGGTGGCGGTGTCGCGGGTATCGAAGACGAAGCGGTAGAGCCTGGTGAGCGCGGCCGGGCCGTAGTACTCGCCGTTGTTCCACACGATCGGGCAGGCCGACGAGCAGCAGCCGCACATGATGCACAGCGTCGCGTTATCGATCTGCTCGTACTCCTCGGGCGACTGGCGGCGCTCCTTCTGCGGCGCGGGCGTGTCGTTGACCAGATACGGCATCATCGCCGCATCCTTGGCAAAGAACGGGTCCCAGTCGACGACCAGGTCGCGCAGGATCGGAAAGCCCGGCAGCGGACTGACCGAAACCTCGGGCGTGCCGAGATCGCTGACGCGGGTGTTGCAGGCCAGCCGGTTGCGGCCGTTGATCAGCATGCCGCACGAGCCGCAGATCGCCGATCGGCAGGAGCGCCGGAACGTGACGGTGCCGTCCTGGTACCACTTGATCTGGTGCAGCGCATCCAGCACCGTCATATCGCCTTCGACATCGACGGTATACACCTGATAGCGAGGAGTCACGTCCACCTCAGGATCGAAGCGGTGAACGCGAAATCGAATATCCATGTATAGCTCCTTGAGCGAGAACAGAGAACAAAGAACCGAGAACAGCTAGGATGATCAAATGTTACCGTATTTTCTCTTTTGTTCTTTGTTCCGTTGTTCTTTGTTTGCTTAGTATTTTCGTTCTTCCGGCTTGAAGCGCGGGCCTTCCGGTCCGTAGCGCACATCCTTGTAGGTCAGCTGCGGACGGCCGTCTGCACCACGGAACGCCAACGTGTGCTTCATCCAGTTGGCGTCGTCGCGCTTCGGGAAATCACGCCGGGCATGAGCACCGCGCGACTCCTCACGAGCCAGCGCGCCCGCGACGATGCACTCGGAAAACTCCAGCAGATGCGACAGCTCCAGCGCCTCGACCAGCTCCGTGTTGTAGCGGTGGCCCTTGTCGTCGAGCGAGACGCGCGCAAACCGTTCGCGCAGGTCGTTGATGATGCCGAGCTGCTGCGTGAGCTTGTCGGGCTGGCGGAACACGCCCGCGTTGCCGAACATCGTCGCCTGAAGCTCCTTGCGAATATCGGCGGCGTTCTCATTGCCGCGCCGGCTCATCAGCTCCGCGATCTCGTCCTCGGCCTGCTTCTGAGCATAGGCCGGCATCGCAGCAAGGCCAGTGCCGCCCTTAGCCTCGTTGAGCAAGAAGTTTGCGATCGTCTGGCCGGTGCGCCGCCCATAGACCGTCGCCTCAAGCAGCGAGTTGGTACCGAGCCGATTCGCGCCGTGAACCGAGGCACAGGCGCACTCGCCGGCCGCGAAGAAGCCTGCGATCACCTGATCCCGGCCGTCGATCGACGTGACCACGCGGCCATCGGCGTCGGTGGGAATGCCGCCCATCGAGTAGTGCGCAGTCGGCTGGATCGGCACTGGCTCGGAGACAGGATCGATGCCCAGGTAGTCGCGAGCCAGCTCCGTGATCTGCGGCAGCCGCTCGTCCAGCTTCTTCTTGCCGATATGCCGGAGATCCAGCAGCACATAGTCGGCGTTGGGCCCGGCTCCACGTCCGGCCTCGATCTCGGAGTAGATCGATCGCGAGACCACGTCGCGCGGTGCCAGCTCCATGCGTCCGGGAGCGTAGCGCGACATGAAGCGCTCGCCGAGGCCGTTGAGCAGATAGCCGCCCTCGCCGCGCGCGCCCTCCGACAGCAGAATGCCGTGCGAGAAAAGGCCGGTCGGATGGAACTGCACAAATTCCATGTCCTCAAGCGGCAGCCCGACGCGATACGCTGCGGTGATGCCGTCGCCCGTGGACGAGAACGCGTTCGACGTAATCTTGAAAGCGCGTCCGTAGCCGCCGGTGCCGAACATGGTCGCCTTGGCATGGATCGTCTCGATCTGCCCGGTGCGAATATCCATCACCGTAATGCCCCGGCTGATGTTATCCTCGACGATCAGGCCCAGCATGTACCACTCGGGATAGACCTTGATGTTGTAGCGAACCAGCTCGCCGTACAGCGTGTGCAGCAGCGCGTGGCCGGTGCGATCGGCGGCGTAGCAGGCGCGCGGGTTGGTGTGACCGCCGAAGGGCCGCTGAGCGATACGGCCGTCGGGGAGGCGCGAGAAAGGCACGCCCATATGCTCAAGCTCGTAGATCGTCGGGGCGGCCTCACGGCACAAAATCTCGATCGCGTCCTGGTCGCCGATAAAATCCGCGCCCTTGACGGTATCGTACATGTGGGCCAGCCAGTCGTCCTGGGGCTCGCTTTCGGAGTCCGGCACCGGCAGCTGGTTTTCATCGTAGCGCACGTTGCCGAGCGACGCGGCGATACCGCCCTGCGCCGCGCCGGAGTGTGAGCGCGTAGGATACACCTTCGAGACGATCGCGATGTCGGCCTGGGGAGCCTTGCGCCGAATCTCAACCGCACAGCGCATCCCGGCGAGCCCGCTGCCGACGATAATCACATCATGGGTTATCACTGCATTTCACCTGATTTCTGTAGTGTGATAGCGCGCGGCAGTAGCTCTGCTTCGCCACGCACACGCGTTAACGAGTCGTCGGC
Organism: Herpetosiphonaceae bacterium; assembly: GCA_036402055.1. GTDB lineage: Bacteria > Chloroflexota > Chloroflexia > Chloroflexales > Kallotenuaceae > LB3-1. The sequence goes on along the minus strand of DASWTQ010000471.1, from coordinate 7,445 downwards.
AGGCCCATAATCGCCAGCAGCGTCAGCGAGCCGTCGAAGAGCGCGACCAGGCCGATCACCAGCAGCAGGATCGTCGCGCCGCGCCGCACCGCCTTGCTGGTCGACCAGTCATAGACGACGTTGCGCACGCCGTTGAGACCATGAAAGATCGTAAAAGTCAGCAGGCCAATATCGTTGATCGCATAGATAACGGGATACAGCTCAAAGCGGCGATTGACAAGCTCAAAAGTCAGCCGATTGCCGGTGCTGACATCGGCGAAGTGATTGAACCACATATGCACAGCCAGGAACACGACCAGACCATACGCTGTGACCCGCTGCAATATCCAGGGAAGCGTGCCGCGCTGCGGAGCCGTGCGCACATGCTGCGGCCGGGCGGTTACACTGCCAACAACTCGATCGTGCATTGCCATAGTTGCATCCTATCTAGCTGCCTGCCGTCGTAGGCAGATTCGAGAACGTCATAACCGCCGAGAAGAACAGCACCCCAATGGTGACAACAAGTGCAATCCAAAAGAGCTGGCGCTGATTCCGAATACCCCAGCCGGCGTCGAAGGCCAGCAGCCGCAGGCCGTTCAGGCCGTGATACAGCACGGCAGCCAGCAGGAGCAGGTCCATGACCTTCCAGAACGGAGTTTGAAACACAGCCAGAGCTTCATCAAACGCCTGTGCGCCGCGCTGTGCCGCACGCAAATCGTAAATGTGCAGCAGTAAATACGCGCTGAGCGCCAATCCTGATAAGCGATGCAGCAGCCAGGCCAGCATGCCCACGCCGCCACGGTAGCGGTCCGCAAAAGTTCGGTTCACAACAGAACTCCTTTCAACCCAGCGTATGCAACAAGTGATTCAAAAAACGCGCCGACCACAGCGCTATCCACGCCAAACAGCGCCTCGTATGCAATCTCAGAATCAACGAGAAGGCGCTGTTCTTTGAGATTCCAGACCTATCCGCAGCGCCCCTGGACGATGGTCCAAGGGCTATGCAGCCAAAGGCAAAAAGAAACGGCTTGTGAAAGAAATCCACAATTGCCGCTTCTATTATAACGCAGATTATTGGAGCCGTTGCGGGCACTGCGCGCGGGCTCAGGACGAGCTACTGCGGTCGGTTCGGATCGTTTGAATCGTAGACACGCGCGCCGCCGGGATCGCCCGGATCGCGGTAGGGCTGTGTGGGCGTGCCGTACGGCTGATCGGTCGGGCTGTAGAACTGGCCTGGCACAGCGCTGCCGCCTGCCGGAACATAAGCCGCCGCAGGAGCGCCCTTCCAGAACAAGGCACCAAGCAGACTCATCAACAGCATAACAATACCATTCAACAGGCCGCTGCAAATGCCGCCGATGACGCCAAAGCCGGTTGCCATCGAGCTAAACATCTCGGTTAGCTCAGCTTGTTGATCGCGCAGGGCAGGATCTTGCTCGAAGGCTTGCTGTAGCTGATTCTGAAGCTGCTGGTCGATCGCTGCTTGATAGAACGGTAACAGCGACAGCACAATGACGGCTATTGCTCCAAGCACGAGCACGACACCAGCCGCGATCGCGCCGGCCGTTGCCGCTCTACCTATGCGCTGCTCACGCGTAGCCATCGTTACTTTAGGAGCTGTGTAGCCCGCTCCTAGCCCTAAGGCAATAATCGAAATGAACGAAAGACAGCCAAACGCAGGATTGAGCAGAGCGAGGAGCGAGCTGCCAATCATGGCACCCACCGCCCCCAATCCGAATACCAGTCCTGTGCGCACGGTTCCCGACATCTTCGGTCTCCTTTCATCGCCTAGCAAGACTCGCTAGCAAGGAGATGACCAGCAATCTCCTAGTTGGCGAACATCGCTGCTAGGTAATGATGCTGGTGATAAGGTAATTGCCGAGGAAGGTAACCACTGCTGCCGCTGCCAGCGTGATCAATACTTTGTTCCGATCTACCAGGTTCATGCTCGATTGAACCGCCAGATAGGCGAAATACACCTGAGCAACCAGGACCGCTAAGGCAACAAACGGAACCAGGCACAGACCGACAATCGTGATGGCCAGGATGGTGATGATCACGGTTGACGCCAGCGATAAAGGAACCCAGAACAGCGAGAAGGTGTAGGCGACCTCGTCGAAGGTGCCCGTGCCGCCCTGGCTCTTGCCGACGTAATACGTGGTTCCGGTGAACAGCAAAAAGGTAATGAACACGCTGACGAAGCTGCCGACCGCGCCTGCGATCCCACCCAGCAGGCCGATGACCGCGCCAACAACCGCCGCGATCGCGACATAGATCAGCGCTGTCTGGAGCGTCCCACGACGCTCATACATCTCAACCGGTGCCACGCTGGGCTTGGTCAAGACTGCGATGCTGCTGTTGAACATCTCCGACAACGAAGCAGTGGATGTGTTCATACGGGCCTCCTGATGACATGGACATCGTTTGCCGATTATACGCATACCGCAGGGGAGAGTTGCGGTGTTACGTCCTGCCTGAGCAATAGGGAACGGTTGGGCGTCGGGCCAGCGAGCGCAGATTTCCAACCACGATCTGCGCTGTCCCAGCGTAACACAGTACGTCAGCTTCGACTAGCCTTGTGAAAGTACCGCGATCCTGTAAGGAAATAGTCGCTTTTCAACGTCGACGCTTGCCGGCGCAGCACGTGGTCTGGGGTGGTGTCGCGCCCACGCCGGCATAGCTGCGATCAGCTACTCCAGCGTAGCCAGAATCTCGCCGGATTGGACGGCGGCTCGCTCGGCAACGCGCACCTCTTTGATCGTCCCGGCGCGTGGAGCGGTGATCTCGTTCTCCATCTTCATCGCCTCGACGACAAACAGCACATGTCCCGCCTCGACCTGTGTGCCGGGCTGCGCGCGCACTGCGACCACCGTGCCTTGAATCGGGCTCAGCACAGCGTTGGGATCGGCGGCGTGCTGCTTGCTTTTGCTGGCCTTGCCTGGACGCGGACGCGCCTGCGTGGCTGCGCCGTTGCTCGCCGGCGCCACAAGCGGAGCATCGGGCTGGGCCACACGGACCTGGAAGCGCCGCCCGTTGACCTCGACATCGAAGGTGCGCATAACAGCTGCGGTCTCGCCGTCGCCGGAAGCCGCGCTCAGCTCGGGCTGTGCCAGCGCTTTGAGATCAGCTTCCGTCACATGCTGGCCGATAAAGCGGATCGTCGCCGCGCCGCCCTCGAACGCCGGGTGCTGCATCACCAGCTGATGAAACGGAATCGTCGTGCGCGCGCCGCCGATCTTGAAATCAGCCAGCGCGCGGCGCATCCTGGTGATCGCCTCGTCCCGATCCTGGCCCCAGGTTATTAGCTTTGCCACCAGCGAATCGTAGAACTGCGGAATCGTCAGGCCCTGCTCGTAGCCGCTGTCCACGCGCACACCAAAACCGTGCGGCTCCGCGTACTCGGTGAGCGTGCCCAGCGATGGCCGGAAGCCATCGGCGGGATCTTCGGCGTTGATGCGGCACTCGATCGCATGGCCGCGCAGCTGAACCTGATCCTGGCTCCACGGCAGCTCCGCGCCCTGTGCGACCAGAATCTGCCACTTGACCAGATCGATGCCGGTGATCTGCTCCGTCACGGTATGCTCGACCTGAATGCGCGTGTTCATCTCCAGGAAGTAGAACTTGCCATCCTCGAACAGAAACTCCAGCGTTCCAGCGCCGGTATAGCCGACGCGCTGCGCCAGCCGCACAGCCGCCGCGCCCATCTCGCTACGAATTTCGGGCGAAATCGCCGGAGAAGGACTTTCCTCGACCAGCTTCTGATGCCGCCGCTGGATCGAGCAGTCGCGCTCGCCGAGGTAGAGCACATTGCCGTGCGTATCGCCGAGGATCTGGATCTCGATGTGCCGCGGATCGGTGATGTACTTCTCGACATACACCTCGTCGTTCTTGAAGTAGGCTGCCGCCTCACGCTTGGCGCTCTCGAAGGCCGCCTGAACCTCGCCCGGCTGCGTCACAACCTTCAGGCCGCGCCCACCGCCGCCGGCGCTGGCTTTGATCGCGATCGGATAGCCAAACGACTCGGCCAGCCGGCGTACCTCATCCGCAGACTCGACCTGCTCTGTCGTGCCGGGCACAACCGGCACATCGGCGGCGATCGCCTCGTTGCGGGCGGGAACTTTGCCGCCCATGCGCTCCATCGCCTCGGGTGTAGGGCCGATAAAGACCAGCCCTGCTTCGCGGCAGGCAAGCGCAAAGCCGGCGTTCTCGGCGAGAAAGCCATAGCCGGGATGGATCGCGCCGGCACCCGATCGCCGCGCAACATCGATGATCGTCTCGATCTGGAGATAGCTTTCGGTTGCCGGCGGCGGGCCGATCAGATAAGCGTCGTCGGCGTAGCGGACGTGGAGCGCATCGCGGTCGGCCTCGGAATAGACGGCGACGGTGCGAAGCCCTAGCTCCTTACACGCGCGCATCACGCGCAGCGCGATCTCACCGCGATTAGCGACAAGGACTGTTGAAAACAAGCTGGACTCCCAACCAATGCAAGAAACAAGGACTGTGTCGAAGCGCGTCAGACGCTGCGCAGGCTGTCATGCTACAGCCCTGTAATGCCATAAAAGCCGCCAGAAGATCGCCGCAGCCGCTCGATCGTGTTCCAGCGCGGCGGTGTGGACAGCTTCACCGGGCGCAGGCTTTGCACCGACAGCTTCGCGGCATGCTGCCAGCCGCTCTCGCTCGGCTGCTCCTCGGGTGGCGCTGTGTTTTCCGCGCTGAGCAGCGGTTGCACCGCGACGATCGCCGCGACGATCTCGTCGTCTGTGAGCTGACCGGCGCCGCTAGCGCTCGATTGAATCTCCACGGGCTGCCTCTTGATCGCCGGAACCCTGGACACAGATACCGGCGAAGTATAACGGCCGAACGCGCTTATTATATGCGAGTAGTCAAAATCAGCGCAACTATCCAAATCTAGCTCAGCTTCGCCAATCGCAGCAGCGTGATCGCCACGATGCGCCAGCGCCACTGTGCCTCGCGCCGCAGTCCCGCCCGATCGAACCACTGGTTCAGCGTTGCCGGCGACGGAAAATCGACACCGCCCGTGCTCAGACTCAGCTGTAAGCTACGGCCCCACGCGCTCTGCGCGGCGACCAGATTCATGCAGAAGAATCGGCCCTCCGGCGCGAGCACACGCCGAATCTCGCACAGCGCCGCGTGCTGATCGCCGATCTCGTTGAGCGAGCCACCCATCCCGACACCGGACGCCGCTCCGTTTACCACCGGCAGCGCCTGCGCCGACGCCTGAATAAACGAGATTCGCAGGCCGCGTTCCCTGGCCAGTCGGCGGGCCTCGCGCAGCATCGCCCATGAGTGATCCACAGCGGCAACGATCGCGCCGGGAACTGCCAGCGCCCGCGCATACAGGCCAGCCGAGCAGGCTACATCGAGATAGAGACGATCGACGCGTGGCTGGATCAGCTCACGCAGCAGCGTCAGCTCTTCGCGCAGGGGAAAGCGCCGCCCCGACATCAGGCTGAGCGCATTCCAGCGCCACAGCGGCTCGTACAGTCGCGCGGACGGCGGGAGATAGTTGACGATCTGCGCAGGCTTGAGCGGCAGCCGGCGATCGTCGAGCGCATCCCAGATGCCCTCACGGATCGGCGTTTGCACACCACAAAACTGGCAGCGCAGCGCACCCGCAACGATTTCGTCGCCCTCGTACAGCGGGCCGAGCAGTGTGAGCGGATGGGCAGTACAGTTTGGGCAGCGGAGAACAGGTATAACTTCTGGATACATAGCAACTCCTGCGCGGGTTTGTGTTCATTGTACGCGAGCTTAACGCAGCGCGCCGGAGCGTTATGCTCCGGCACGCGAGATCGATCCAGAAGAACGATGCTATTTCTTGCCTTTACCGCCGCCGTTATCTTTGGGCGCGGGCTTGGGCTGTGGCGCGGGCTTGCTGGGCTTAGCTGGCTGCGCCGGCTTGGGCTTGGCAGGCTTCGGCGTTGTCGGCTTCTTGGCGGGCTGCGCCGGTGACGCGGGCTTGTCCTTGGCAGGCTTCTGAGCCGGCGCGGAGGTTTCCGCTTTTTTATCCTGTCCTGGCGCCGAAGTTTCTGCTTTTTTCGCCTGTCCCGGCGGAACTTGCGCGTCGGCCGCGTCGAGATCGCCCTGCTTCAAGCGACCAAGGCTGCACTCCCTGGCGGATGCGCTGCCGAGCGCCTGCTTGCGGATCTCGCCCATGCCCATGCCGCTCTGCTTCATCGCCACCAGCTGATCGACCGTGTAGGAGGCCGTCGCGCCGCAGCGGTTGTTGGCGATGCTATAGAACTGCGCCAGAATCCCGTAGCCGATGCCGTCACGGTGATAGCCCTCGACCTCCGCAACCGGCACGCCAAACTCATCGGCGATCTCACGCGCGATCGGATGGCCGCCGACCGGCGCATCACTAGGAATCGCTGTCGGCGAAGCGCTCGGGCTCGGCGATGCGCTTGGGCTGGGTGAGTCACTAGGCATAGCTGTCGGTGAGTCGCTCGGGCTTGGCGATGCGCTTGGACTCGGAGCCGGTGAGTCGCTTGGGCTTGGCAGCGGCGAAGTGCTTGGATTCGGTACAAGTGTCGGTGTAGGCAAGGGTGAGCCGCTCGGGCTCGGCGATGCGCTCGCCGTTGGCACCAGGGTTGGTGTCGGCACTGCGTTCTTTGGCGGCAGCTGGGCCGTGATGTCATCAGGCGTGCCGCAGCCGGACAGCACTAGTCCCGCGATCAGAGTCGCGGTGAAAGAGGCGCGTCGAAAACGCATGTCCAGATCCTTTCTCTACAGTACGTCGCGAACAAGTGCAAGAAAAAAGAGCGACGTATAGATTGACGCTCTTTTTACCGTTGTTAGCTTGTCGAAGATACGGGACAGCGTTTAGGAATTTGGTCCTATCTCCGGTTTTCTGCCTGCGGCGGCGCGGGCAAGTCGCGCAGGATCAGATCGGAGAACGTTTCGCGGCGCTGAAGCACATACGCCTCGCCATCGCGCACCAGCACCAGCGGCGGACGCGGCACCAGGTTATAGGTGCTGGCCATGCTCAGCGTGTACGCGCCGGCAACCGGAATCGCCAGCAGCGCACCGGGCTCCAGCGGCGGCAGATCTACATCGCGCAGCAGCACATCGCCGCTCTCGCAGTAGCGCCCAACCACCGTCACGCGCTCGCTCGGCGCGGCGGTCATCCGGTCGGCGCGAGCCACAGTGTAGCGAGCCTCGTACAGCGCGGGCCGAATGTTATCGCCCATGCCGCCGTCGACCGCAGCAAACGTCCGTACATCCGGGATCTGTTTGATCGACAGCACCTCGTACAGCGCCACGATCGACCGCGCGATCAAGGAGCGGCCCGGCTCGATCACCAGCTTCGGCAGCGGCATCTGCCGGCGCTCACAGCCTGTGACCACGGCATTGGACAGCGTTTGCGCGTACGTTCCGATCTCAGGCACGGGATCGCCGGCGCGATACGGAACGCCCAGGCCGCCGCCCGGGCTTAGCTCGCGCAG
>DASWTQ010000470.1:0-3964 GCA_036402055.1 Herpetosiphonaceae bacterium | reverse complement strand
CTGTCGATCTTCAGACAGACGCAGCTGGTCACGAGCTTCATCGCCAGCCTGGGCATCGCCGGTCTGATCATCGCCTGTGCGCTCCAGGACATCACCAAAAACTTCGCTGCGGGTGTGCTGCTCTTGATTCTGCGCCCGTTTCGCCTTGACGATCGGATCAAGGTCAAGGAGTTTGAGGGCGTGGTCACCGATATTTCGCTGCGGGCCACCACGCTGCGCACCAGCGATGGCGAAGAAGTGCTGGTGCCGAACGCCGACGTGTACAGCAGCCCGATCACCAACCTGACGCGCTACCCATCGCGGCGCTTCCATGTCACGCTGACGATTCCCGCGTCGGCGCCGATCGAGCGGATACGCCAGCATCTAGAGCAGGCGCTCCGCAATGTCGAAGGGCTGGACGAGGAACCTCGACCTACGGTTGTCGTCACGGCCGTCACCGCCGACAGCGCAACCTACGACGCGTCGTACTGGCTGCCGGCGCATTCCAAGGATCTGGCTCAGAAGCAGACTCAGATCATCACCAAGCTGAACACCTTGATGCGTTCACTCCTGAATCCGCCTCCTGAGTCGCCAAAGAAGACGTAGCCAGGGAAGAACAAAGAACAGACGGAGAACCAAGAACCAAGAACCAAGAACCGGGGATGAGCACAAAGCACAAGGTACCACCGTTCCTCCTCGCCTATCGCAATGGGAGAGGGGGTGCCCGAAGGGCCGGGGTGAGGGCCTGACCAAAGCACAAAGCACCACGAATCCCCTCTCCTATGGCAATGGGAGAGGGGAAGTCGCGTGAGCGACAGGGGTGAGGGGCTGTTCTTGCGCTTAGGTCTTTTCGAACGGAGATTCGCGGGCGAGATAATAGGTCATGCTGTGGAGCAAGGAGACGGGATCGATGTGCCGGACCCATACGCCTTCGGGAACCTGCACGATCACCGGCGCGTAGTTCAAGATCGCTTCGACGCCGGCCTTGACCAGCATATTCACGACATCCTGTGCCTGCTCCGCCGCGACCGCCACAATCGCCATGCGCACATTATGCTCGCGCACCACGTTCGAGATCTGATTGACATGCTGGATCGTCAGCCCTACCAGCTCATTACCGATCTTCTTGGGATCGGCGTCGAACAGACCGACGATATGTATGCCTTTTTCGCTAAAGCCGCTGTAGCGTGCGATCGCCTGGCCGAGATGGCCGACGCCGACCAGCACAACGTTCCAATCCTGGCTCAGGCCAAGAATCCGGTTGATATGATGGAGCAGCTCATCGACTTTGTAGCCGATGCCCTGCTTGCCAAGCTGACCAAAATAAGACAGATCCTTGCGAATCTGAGCCGCCGTCACATTGATACGCGCGCCAAGCTCTTGTGAAGAAACCGACTTCACACCTTCTTGTTGCAGGTAGGCGAGCGTACGGGCGTAGAGCGGCAAACGCCGGACCACGACGTCCGGAGGCATAGTCTGCTTATCCACCCTGTATCTCCATCAGTGCGAGGACATTTGTGAAATTATCACAAAGTATAGGGCAAGGCCGAAAGAGTTGTCAACTTATTTCACAAACCGGATTGTCCAAAGGTTCACGCGTCTGCTATAATCCCCGCCGATCCAGTTTCAGGAGGATAAAAGCATGATTCGTCGCGCTCGCCGCGCATGCTGGTTTTTGATTACATTATGTGCGCTGCTTCTCACCGCCTGTGCCGAATCGGTCGGGCTGATTAATACACCACCAACCGTTAACGATCTGGTTCAACGGCCGCAGGAGTTTGCCGGCAAAGAGGTCACAGCTCAAGGATTTTACCTGTGGAAGCCGGGCGATCCCGCAACCTCGCTGCTGCTGCCGGGCGTGAGCACCGCCGATCGCAGCAACCAGGACGCGCAGCCGATCTTCGCCAGCGTCCAGTGTGGCGGCGACGGTCAGTGCCAGCCATCGACCACGGCCGTGGGCGAGGCCAGCACCGGCTCGGTCTGGCTGGAAAACTTCCCCGCCGAGATCACCGCCGATCTGCATCGTCCGGGCGACGCGGTGTGGGGCGCGGTTGAGGTCACCGGACTCTTCGAGGCCAACGGCGGCTACGGCCCCGACGGCAGCTACAAATACCGGATGCAAGTGACCGAGGCCCGCTCGCTGCAACAGGTCGAGCGCGAAGTCTTCGCCGTCAAAAACGAGCCGCTGGGCGACGGCAAAGTCACGATCTTTGACATCGCGGCTGATCCCGCCAAATTCAACGGCCAGAAAGTGACGACGCAGGGCTACTACTTCTGGAGCCCGGCGACGAGTGGCTCGCTGGTCGAGAAGATCGAGCGCGAGAAAACGCCCGACGATAGCGTAGGCGGCATGCCAACACCGAGCGGCGTGATCATGGGCCTGGACGGCTTCCCGCCCGACAAATCGGCGGAGATCAACGTGGGGCCGAACAACACCTACGTCTGGGGTCTGATCGAAGTGACCGGCACGCTGCAAACCGGCGACTTCGGGCCTGACGGGCGCTACAAGCAGCAGATCACCGTCGAAAGCGTTCAGGTGCTGGAGCAGCCCAAATAATCAGATACTCATCGATCGTGTACGATCTCATGACCAATGACGCAGTATTGCCAGCAGTGGTATAACTACTCAAGACTCGTCATTGGTCATTCTTAGCTGGAAAGCCCGTGTATTTCTTCATCGAGCCCATGCGTGAAACCGACGTGTCGCGTGTGCAGGAGATCGAGCGTCAAAGCTTCACAACTCCCTGGTCGGCGACCACCTACCTCCGCGAGCTGCGCTCGCCGGAGTATTCGCGCTACATCGTAGCCCGCAGCAGCCGCACTCGCCCACGCGACGAGCAGCCGCCGGAGCCCGAGCCGCGCCGTAACTGGCTGGCCAATCTACTGCCCGCGCGCTTTGGTGCTCAGGCCACGCCGAGTCCATATCCGGTCGTCGGCTATGGCGGAATCTGGCTAACCGTCGACGAGGCGCACATCACCACGATCGCCTCTGCACCCGAGGTGCGCGGCAAAGGCATCGGGGAGCTGCTGCTCAACGGATTGATCGATCTGGGGCTGGAGCTGGGCGCGCGCTTTATGACACTTGAGGTCCGTGTGTCGAACGAGGTCGCGCAGAATCTCTACCTCAAATATGGCTTCGAGGCGCGCGGCACACGGCGGCGCTACTACACCGACAACAACGAGGACGCGCTGGTAATGTGGACCGGCGAGATCACCTCAGCCGAGTACCAAACGCGGCTGCGGCAGCTGCGCACGATCCTGGCCGAGCGACTCAAAAAACAGGCCGAGGAGCCGGCCCCAAGCTGAGCGCTACAGGCCCAGCAGGCCGCGCATACCTTCAAGCTCGTGCTTGACCTCACGCTGCATCAGCTCGACGATCGCGTGCTGCGGTGACTGACCCGCGAACAACACCTGGTACAGCTGATCGGCGATCGGCAGCTCAACCTGATGCTGCGCCGCCAGCTCACGGGCCGTCTGCACCGTGATCACGCCCTCGGCGATGCCGCCAAGCTGCGCCCGCGCATTCTCAAGCGTCAGGCCCCGCGCCAGCGCCTCGCCCATGCGCCGGTTGCGGCTGTGCGGACTGGCGCAGGTTGCAACCAGATCGCCGAGACCGGCCAGACCCGCGAAGGTCAGCGGATTGGCGCCCAGCACGATTCCCAGCCGCGCAATCTCCGCCAGGCCACGCGTCATAAACGCCGCCTTGGCATTATCTCCGGCGTTGAGACCATCGGCCAGACCAGCGCCCAGCGCAATAATGTTTTTGAGCGCGCCGGCCAGCTCGATACCGATCACATCGTCGCCGGTGTACACGCGGAAGTGCGAGGTCGCCAAAAAGCGCTGAGCGATCTCGGCCATATCATGATTCGGCGTGGCGACGACCGTCGTGGCGGGTTTGCTGTCGAGGATCTCGCGGGCGATGTTCGGCCCCGAGAGCGCGCCGATCTGCTCGGCATGATCGGGCAGCACATCAGTCAGCACCTCG
>DASWTQ010000469.1:0-8612 GCA_036402055.1 Herpetosiphonaceae bacterium | reverse complement strand
TGGAAGACGCCCGACGACCAGCCGTCCGAGATGATATGATGCATCGCGAACAGCACGATATGCTCATCGGAGCGCAGCCGCAGCAGCGCGGCCACAAACAACGGCCCCTGCGCCAGATCGAACGCGGTCTGCGACGAAGCCCGCCGTCGTGCGCTGGCCTCGGCCTCGCGCTCCGGCTCGGGAAGCGAGGACAGGTCGGTGAGTGGCAGCGGCACGGGAGCGGCCGGCGCGATCACCTGCACCGGCTGATCGGCGACGGTCGCAAATGTCGTGCGCAGCGCCTCATGCCGATCGACAATTGTGTTCAGTGCCTGCTGGAGTGCGGGAATGTTTAGGCGTCCGGTCAGCTGAAGCGCGAACGCGATATTGTAGGCCGCATTGCCAGGCTCCCACTGATCCATGAACCACAACCGCTGCTGGGCAAACGACAGTGGCAGCTCGGTCTGCTGCGTGCGCGGCAGGATCGTCTGCGGCGTGGTCGCATCCAGGCCTTCTTCTTCCATCAGCAAGGCCAGGAGTTCCAACTCCTCGGCCGAAAGTCCGCCGACTGCCGGTAGGTTCTGCGAATCCATGCGTATCACCGTTCCTTGTGGGCGTGCTTCTGGTGCGTAGTGCCGCGCGTCGGGCTGCAGATGCTTGCTCTGCCGGGACAGCCTGGCCGATCAGATCAGCTATCTGGCTAAGGTCGCGCTGGTAATCAGCCGATGGTGTGGCATAACTGCCCGAATGGTATGGCTGCTCGATCGCACGCCGTTCTCGGGCGCGCAGTGCCAGCACCACCAGCTGATCGGGATCGTGTTGCGCCGACACATGAGAGGGATTCTATCGATGGTTGTCGGAGCGATCGAGGCATCAGGGAGGTGTCTCCACGTGGCTTGTTGCCTGTAGGCTCGATCATACACAGGAGTCCGAGCCTAGTTTTAGGATCGCCGCTGGTTGGGTACACGGCAAAATTATAAGCGGCTGTCAGATGTACGTCAACCTGGATTTTACTTTTACAAACTTAGAATTTACTTTGACTGGTGCAGCGTATTTTTGGTGGAAATATTGTTTTGATATTTTAGATTATCGGTAAAGGCGTGACTATCAAATCAAGGTTTCGTCAGACGAAAGACAAGCTCGGTTGGAAAATCAAAGCGCTCGATCTGCCAGTGCTCGGCCTGAACCATCGGCAGGAAGCGACTCTCGTAGTTCTCCGCCATGCCTTTATTGCGCCCACCCAGACTACGCGCCGGAAAGGAAACGATGATGGTCCTGGCGTTGAGCGCGCGCAGCAGCCGCAAGCTACTATGTTTATCGATCTGCTCCAGCGGTGGCAACACCTTCAGCGCCAGCGCCACATCGACCTGCTCCTGAGGTGGAGCGCTCACCAGGTCACAGGTGAAGGCTTGCCCATCGACGCCCAGGAGCGGCAGGCAGGTGTTGAGAAAGGCTACCTGATCCGCGAAAATATCACAGGCGTAGTAGCTTACAGCGCCAGCGAAAGGCATCCACGGAATCGACAGCGGATTGAGTCCACAGGCTACGTCGAGCACCGAGCGGATCGGCGGCAGATCCGCGAAGATCGTCGTGTAGAAACGATCCAGCAGCTCGATCCGCTCACGGGTAGAGGCGTGATGCTGCATAATCGTGAGGCAGCCCTGGCGCAGCGCCTGCGGATCGCCGCTCTGCGCGCTCGCGGCCAGCAGCTCGGCCCAGCGCTCATACTGTGGTTTGGTGTCGAGGTAGGCGCCCGCAACTTGATGCAGCTTGTTTTTGGTAGCTTTGATCGCCTCTTTCAGGTTGCGCCGCACGCTCAGCTCGCGCCGCCCAATATTCTGAATCAGATCCAGCGAGATCGCGTGATACTTGGAGCTTTCAAGAATCGCCTGGATCAGCTTCTCCAGCTGTGCTTGATCGCGAGTGTCCATGCGTTTCTTTCCTCAACGCCTCCATGAGCTGCATCATAAATCGGAGGTTGTGAATCGTCGCCAGGCGATAGAATAATCCGTCGTTGATCTTGTAGAGATGGTGCAGATAGCCGATCGAGTACTTCGCGCAGGTGTAGCAGTCGCAGTAGGACGATAAGGGCGCGTCGGTCTTGATATGCTTCTTATCTTCGATGTACAGGTTGAAGTACCAGTCGCCTGTGAATTGAAAGCGCTCACTCGCCGGATCAGCCGTGTAGCTATACAGCCGGCCGCCGCGTGCATCGCGTGTGGGCAGGGCGCTGTCGAAGATCTCGTAGCCCAGCCGCGTACAGGCGACCACGTTGGCCGGATGTCCGATGCCCAGCGCGTGGACCGGAAACTCACGCGGGATCACCGAGCGCGTGAAGGCCAGCATCTCGTGCAGCAGCTGGTTGTTGCTGTCGAGCGGCCAGCCGCCGTAGCCAAAGCCATCAAAGCCGATCTCCAGCAGCGCATCGGCGCACTGGCGGCGCAGATCCTCGTAGCCGCCGCCCTGCACCACGCCGAACAACAGCGGTCGCGTCGACGTATCGCGGCGCTGACGGATCTGGCGCGTAAACTCTTCTTTGCAGCGCCTGGCCCATTTGATCGTGCGGGCAACCGAGGCCGACTGCTCGGCGTAGTCTTCGTCGACATGCGTGCAATCGTCGAGGCAGATCACCACGTCGGCGCCGTAGGCGAGCTGAAGCTGCACGCTTTTTTCGGGCGTCAGCTGGAACTTGCGATCCGCGCCCTCGGGCTGGAAGCGAATGCCCTGATCGGTGATGCTGCCCAGACGCGGATTTTGCCGAATCAGCGAGTACGCTTGAAAGCCACCCGAGTCGGTGATGATCGGCTGATTCCAGTCCGCCATCTTGTGCAGGCCGCCCAGCGCCTGAATCGTGGACGAGCCGGGGCGCTGCATCAGGTGAAAAACGTTCATCACCACCGCTTGCACGCCGGCCGTGCGCAGATCGGAAGCGTCGACGGAGCGCACCACGCCTCGGGTAGCGTCCGGCAAATAGGTTGGCAGGGTAAGCTCGCCGTGAGCCAGCTTGAGCGTACTAATCATCCTGGTCTTCCTCGTCCTCCGCGTCGGGCTCCCACTCCGCATCTTCGTCGATCTCATCATCCAGATCTGCTTCGTCGGCCTCAGACGCTGCGCCCGGCTGCCATTCCAGCTTGGCCGCTCGATCGTTGCCCGCGATCACGACGATATACTCGCCGCGCGGCTTGGTCTCGGCGAACTCGTCGCGCAGCTCGGAGAGCGTCCCGCGCATGACCGTCTCGTAGAGCTTGGTCAGATCGTTGGCGATCACGGCCTCACGATCGCCGAAGACTTCCAGCGCATCGTCGAGAAACGCCGCCAGCCGGTACGGGCTTTCGTAGAAGATCAGCGTGTGCGGCGACAGCAGATCGACCTGCATAAAGCGCTTGCGTGGTCCCGGCTTGCGCGGTGGGAATCCGCGAAAAGTAAAGCTGTGCGCGGGCAGACCCGAGAGCACCAGCGCCATGATCGCGCCGGTAGGACCAGGCAGCATCGTTACTTCCAGATCCTCGTCGATCGCGCGACGCACCAGCGTGTAGCCGGGATCGGCAATGCCGGGCGTGCCGGCGTCGGTGACCACCGCGACCGACTTGCCCTGCTTCAGCAGGCCGATCACCCGTCCGGCGACTTGCTGCTCGTTGTGCTGGTGAAACGATAGCTGCGGCTTTTTGATCCCAAAGTGCTTAAGCAGAACGCCGGTTTTTCGTGTATCTTCGCTTGCTATTATGTCGACTTCACCTAAAATATCCAGCGCTCGCAGCGATATATCACGCAGATTCCCGATCGGCGTTGCAACAAGATATAGCATGATCTCCCTTTTCAACCCTTCGATATGCTCTCGATCAGCGCCTCATCATTATATCAGCACTTCACTGGCCATCGTCCCGGAGCTATGCAGCCGGCAAGCCGTCGCTCAGCTTATCGATGCAAAAAACCAGCTCGGACTCGAACTCAAGCTCGGTGCTGGCCCAGGGCTGGCCCGCGACGATCCCGGCCATCAGCTGGCGGTGACGATCGCGCAGATCGTGGTGGCCGCCTGAGCTTTGCGCCGGCAGCGAGACCGCGATCCAGCGCACGGGCAGCGCTTCCAGCAGTCGCAGGCTCGATCCACGCTGGCGAGCCTCCAAACGATGGACTTCCTTGAACAAAAACGCAACATCGGCCTGCTCACACGGCGGCTCGACCAGCACGTCCTGCACGCGCGCCAGCGGAGCCAGGCCCTGCAAAACAAAAGCGTGGTTGAGCAGATCGACGCGCTGCTGGTTGATGTCGTAGGCGTAGTAGCGCGTGGTCGCCGGCAGACGCATCCAGGGAAACGAGAGCGGATTCAGGCCACAGGCGACATCCATCAGCGACGACGGCCGTCCGGTTACCTCGAAGATACCGGCGTAAAACTGATCATAGATCGGCAGGCGCTCACGTGTGGACAGATGCACCTCCAGCAGACGCGCGCACGCCTCGCGGAGCTGATCGGCGCTGCCACTGTCGGCGGCCCGGCTCAGCTCCAGGGTCGCGGCGGCATAGTCGGGATCGCCGAGATAGGCCGCGACGATGCGGTGCAGCTTCTTGCGCACGGCCTTGACCAGATCTTTTTCTTTCTTGTAATGACCCAGCTCCATCACAACTAAATCTCTGACTGTTTCGCGCGCAATCGGCCTATCTTTATATTTCGGGGATTGCATAATCTCGGAGACGATCGCCTCCACATCGAGCCGGGATTGGGGCACAACAGCTTCTCCTTAGCAGATTCTGCGCAGCGTGCGACAGCGGTGGCACTACCCAAAAAGCGCCAAAACCGTTATATTGGGAAAACAAGCGCTGCGTTCGATCCGCCGACGCGCCAATTCTAGCACAACGTTTTATCAGCATAGCTCAAAGGGGAATACTCCATGCCAACCGAACGCGAAGCCGGCCTGAACGCCGTTCGCGCAGCAGCTCGTCTCTGCGCAGCAGTTCGCTCCGAAATGGTCGCCGGCGCCGGTACCGATAAGCTCGACAAACACGATCGCAGCCCTGTCACGATCGCGGACTTCGGCGCACAGGCGATCGTCAGCCGGATCATCGGCGAGTCGTTTCCCGACGATACATTTGTGGCCGAGGAAGATAGCGCGCTGCTGCGTGACGCCGCCAACGCCGTGCAGCTCTCGGCCGTGCAGCGCTTCGTCCAGGCCGAGATCGGCGAAGGCGATGAAACGTCGATCCTGAACTGGATCGATCGGGGCAACGGCGAGCCCGGCGCGCGCTTCTGGGTGCTCGATCCGATCGACGGGACCAAAGGCTTTCTACGCCAGGATCAGTATGCGATCGCGCTGGCCTTGATCGAAGATGGGCAGGTAACGCGTGGCTTTCTGGCCTGTCCCGCGCTGCCCCATGACGGCGGCACCGGTGCGATCTTTGTGGCCGAGCGCGGCGCAGGAGCGGAGTGGTGCGCGCTCGACGGCAACGACTTTCGGCCTGTGCGAGTGCGAGATACACGCGATCCGCAGCTGGCGCGGCTGGCAGAAAGCGTCGAGTCCGGCCATACCAACCGTGGGATCTCGGCGCAGATGCAGGAGGCGCTCGGGATCACCAGCGAGCCGGTGCGCATGGATAGTCAGGCAAAATACGCAGCGGTCGCCTGGGGTCAGGCCGACATCTACCTGCGCGCGCCCAACGCCCGGACGCCGGACTATCGCGAGTGCATCTGGGATCACGCGGCCGGCTGGCTGATCGTCGAGGAGGCCGGCGGCACGGTCACCGATGTGTACGGCGCGCCGCTGGATTGGACTCAGGGGCGGCGGCTGGAAAACAACATCGGCGTGATCGCCACCAACGGCCATTTGCATCAACAGGTGCTGGATGCGCTGGCCACGCTGCTGCCGGCACGCTCCACGTAAGGTATGGCTCCAGAACGATCTCGTCGCTGGCGTGTGTCGCACTCATCACCGACGAGATCGCAGCGATCAGGTGCTCAATCGAGCTAACGATCTGCCGTATAGAAGTAGCTCAGATGTGAGCGTGGCCGACTGAGACAAAGAGGTGGCATGATGAATCCATCATTACACAACGAGCTTGTCGCCGCGCGGCTATCCTTTCATCTCCTGCTTGCTTCGCTCTCGGATGAGGATCTGGCGCGCAGAAGCCATAATTCTGCCTGGACAAACAAGCAAATCATCTTTCATATGGCTTTGGGCTTTTTTCTGCTCCCTAGTCTATGTTTGTTGGCGCTGCTGTTCGGACGCTTGCCGCCCGTCTTTTCCGAAACCTTCGCCCGCCTGCTCAACAGCCTGACACGACCGTTCAATGTCATAAACGCGCTGGGTGCGTATAGCGGTGGGCGCGTATTCACACGTGCGGCATTGGGCAGAACCTTCGATGCAGTGTTTGCCCTCAGCCTGCGCATGGCGCGACTTATTCCACCTGAGGAGTGGCAGCGCGGCATGTTTTATCCCACTCAGTGGGAGCCGCTATTCAACAACTACATGAACCTGGAAGACGTGTACCGCTTTCCAGTCCGGCATTTCTACTCGCATGTCCGGCAAATCGCGCGCTGAATCCCGGCTCAGCGACAGCATGAGATTCTCGCCAGCCTGAATCAAAAACGGCGGACGAAATCTCATCCGCCGCCGGTCGATGCCGTTCGCTTACAGGTTGGTGCTCGACGGCTGAGGCGATGCCGGAGTATTCGGCGCGGCCGGATCGGCAGGCACACCGCGACCACCACGCCCGTGTCCACCAGGACCCTTGAGGATCAAGCCGCGCTGCTGAAGCTCGGCATAGGCCGCATCGGCCTGCGCCTGGGTCAGCGTGCCGCTAGCCACAGCCTGATCCAGCTGGGTCTTCGCCGCAGCCAGCGCCGCATCGGTCACCGCCTGCTCAGTCGTGTTGTTCGCCTGAGCCAGCTGGGCCAGCGTCTGGCCGCTGCGCAGCTGAGTCTTCAGCTCGTCGGTCGTCAGATTGAGCGCCTTAGCGGCGGCGTCGAGCATCGCCTGACGAACGCCGGCAACCTCTGGACCTCCGCGCATGCCGCCACGACCACCCCGACCGCCGAAGAGCGAGCCGACATCGCCGGCCTGAACGCGCTGCTTGAGCGCATCAGCCTGCGCCTGGGTCAGGGTGCCCTGCTGGACGGCTGCATCGGCCGTGTTGTTGCCGGCCGTCGTGATCGCGCTGTCGAGCGCCGAGCGCTGAATACCGAGCGCAGAGGCCAGCTGGTTCAGGAACAGCTCACGTAGACTCGTGCCCGTCGCGTTCGGCTGCGCCTGCGCTGGCGTCTGGGTCTGCGTGGGCGGCTGCGTCTGAGCGCTCGCGCTCACGCCCAGCAGCGCCGGCCTGAAGGCTACGCCGAGCGCAAGACCGAGCACCAACGCCGCCATAATAACGAACGATTTCCGCTGCATTCCTTGTTCTCCTTGGAACTCTCATCAGCAGCGCTGCCATTAACCCCGGCGGTAGTGGCCCGCTGCTGATAAGCACAGCATACCCATCAGATATTCAGAAGGTGTTCAGAAGTCCTGAGAAAAGTCTGTGAGTTCCCGGAAAACAACGCGTCTTAGAAAATCCCGGTTGTGTTGTCATACTGCTCATGGATCAGCGCGGCCGCCGCCAGATCCCACAGCGCATGTCCGACGCTCTTGAACAGAATCGGGCCGGATGCTGGTCGCGGCGCGGACTCGACCAGCTCCAGCGGCGTGACAGCGCTCCAATCGACGCCGGCCTGGATCAGATCGCCAGCCTCAGCCTGCGCGCCCTCCAGCGTATCGACATACAGTCGCGCCCGCCGCACGATCGACGCGGGGACTTCGGCCATCGTCGGCAGATACGCGCCCACAGCACAGATCAAAACATCGGGCCGGATCTGCTCCGGCAGCACCGGCTGCGCGCTGGTCGTCGTCGTCACAATCAGCGTCGTCTCGGACAGCACCTCGGCCGGATCACTCACCGCGCGGGCCGTCACATTCAAGCGAGCGGCGTCGGCGGCTAGCTCTTCGGCATGCGCCAGGGTGCGCGAGCAGATGAAGACCTCGCGCACGCTCAGGCCCTCCGCAAAGGCTTCAAGATGCGCGCGGCCTTGCGTGCCGGCCCCGATGATCAGCAACGGCCCCGTGGGCTGCGGCGCAAGCAGCTGCGCCGCCAGCAACGAGAGCGCAGCCGTACGCCGCGCCGTCACGATCGCACCGGGCAGCAAATACATCTGTTGTCCTGTAGCAGCGTCCATAACCAGAACTGTCGCCTGGACACTGGGCAGATTCAGGGCCGCGTTGTTGGGATGGACCGTCACCAGCTTGGTGATCGCCAGCTCCGGTGTCGTGGCCGGCATCAGCAGTAGCGTTCCATCGCCTGCCAGCGGCACAGCCACGCGCGGAGGAGCGCTGGTCTGTCCAGCCTGCTTAGCCCGCAGAATCGTGCGGATCTTGTCGGCCAGCGCGGGATAGGGCAGCAGTACTCGCGCTTCGAACTCATCAAGGATGCGCATACATCACCTTTCCTGTTCTGTTTGTTTTGGTGTGTGGTGTGTGGTGAGTATAAGTTTGATTATCGGTAGATATTTCAACTCTGAAAAGAAAAATAGCCCAGAGCTGGAAGAGCCAAACTCTGGGCTTATGTCAGGCCCTCACCCCAAACCCCTTCCCCGAACCTCGGTCGGCTTCGACCTC
>DASWTQ010000468.1:0-8708 GCA_036402055.1 Herpetosiphonaceae bacterium | reverse complement strand
GCTGCCGGCCTCAGGTCGGGCAGCTAACTCCGGGACCACGCCCAGCTCGATCAATCCAGCGCACAGCGCCTCGCTGATCTTGCGGTAGGACTGCACGATGCTGGAAGCACGCACCAGCGGATCGTCGGCGGCCGTCACCAGCGCGTAGGTCACCTCTTGATCGTGCAAGATCGCGCGACCGCCGGTTTGTCGCCGCACAATGTCGATCCCGAGCGCCGCACAGGCCGCCTGATCTACATCTCGCTCCAGCCGTTGGGCAATACCGAGCGAGAGACAGGCGGGACTCCAGCGATAAAATCTCAGCGTAGGCTGCAACTCTACAGGATAGCGCTCGGCGATCGCCTGGTCGATCGCCATATTTTCGGAGCCTGAGCGCGGCGGTGTGATCAGCAAGCGCCAGGTTGATCGTGTGGTCATAGGCTTAAATAATGAAACGGACCTTGCGGCCCGCTCCCCAGGACACTATTTATACAAACAGGGACACTCTTAGGAAATAACCGGCTCCCGCTAGCGAGAGCGTTTGTAGTCACGCAGCCCCAGCAACACCGGAATCAGCGCTGAACAAACCATGAGAAACGGCCATAAGACCTGAGCGACATCGACTGGCATATGTATTCCCTATATCATCCAATGTTTAACATCCGCTGCTTGGATAATAGCAACCGATGTGCCATCGCAGATTATACCATTACTTTGGGAGAGCTTTCACAAGAAAAGCAACCAGTTTGTACACTCCCTTCTGAGCGGTAGCTCATAGCATGTTAGCAAGCTGATGGTCGTTTATCGCGCCATTGATACAAACGAGCAGACAACTCAGAAGATACGAGCAACGCTGCAACTGCGCTGCTCGAAAAAAGGTCTCAGCCGACAAGCTCATAGCGCACGTTGCGCCGGAAGAGCGAGGTGCGTAAACCCAACGGCGTGCGGCAGCCCTCGCAGGTATCGTCGATCACGCCGGTTAGCTGCGTCGGGCCGTCGCTGCGCTCGACGACTACCCAGGTGCAGTTCGGGCAGCGCGTGATCTGGTGCGGCGCGGGACCGTAGACAAAGCTCACGCCCGAGGTCTTGGCCGTCGAGACCAGCCGCTGGATGGCTGCATCGTCGGGCTGAGCATCGCGATTCGGCAGAATATGCAGCGGCGTCAACGAGCCCAGCGCGACACGCATCCACTTGGCCAGCGCTGCCACCTCGGCGTCGCTATCGTTGACGCCGGGCGTGACGTGCAGCGCAACCTCGACGTGAATATTCCACTTCTGGCGCGCCTCGGCGGCGATCTTAAAGATCGACTGCCAATCGTCGAAGCCGGTCAGCGTCTGGTAGGACTGCGCGCTAAAGCCGTACACATCCAGGCGCATACCGTCGAGATACGCCGCCATCTGCGAGAACAGCTCGGGATTGAAGTAGCCGGTCGTCGCGATCGCGGTAAAGCGGCTGGCGGCGCGGCCGAGCTTGATGCCGTCCAGCGCCCACTCGTAGGCCACGCTGGGATCGCCAAAGGTCCAGAGCACACCACGGCAGAGCCGCTGCTGAGCAAACTCCACTACACGCTCGGGCGACAGCTCGCGCGCTTTTTCCGGGAGCAGCGCGTAGGGCAGCGCTTCGCCTGCAACATTGGGCGGGGCAAGTGGCGTCCCATAGCCGCCGATACTAAACACCTGGGCATCGGGGAAGAAGTGCCACAGGCGCTGATCTTCGATCGGGCCGATCGTCGCACCGCTCACCAAACCATACGCATCGACGATCACCGCATTGTCATGGTGCGAGCGGACGCGGCAGCGGCCGACCTCGCCGACGGCAAGTTCACAACGCCATTGACAAACCTCGCAGCGGATACGATCATGAGCGAGCGGGGTTTGGAGAATGCTCGAATGCATGCAAAATGCTCCACAAGCAGGTACACTATACGAGAGAACTAGGCAAGTACGCTGTTTGTTATTATAATTCGCAGCAACGTTGCATAAAGGTCCACCTTTCTATGAACCATCAGACTATGCAATCTCAGGCCGAAGATTCACAGCGAATCGGAGAACGGCCCTGGGAGCCGTACGCGGAAGAAGAAGAGGAAACCGTTCCTTCTGTCAGCACCACAGCGCGAGAGCTGATCGAGACCGTTCTATTTATCCTGCTGGTCTTTTTCATCATGCGCGGCGTGATCCAGAATTTCCGCGTCGACGGCCAGAGCATGGAGCCGAACTTCAAGTCGGATCAGTATATCTTCGTCAATAAAATCATCTTCTTTCACTTCGATACCAACGCGCCGTTGCGGCTGCTGCCCGGCAATAGCGAGCTTCCCGAGAGTGTGATCTACCCGTTCCGCATGCCCAAGCGCGGCGACGTGATCGTGCTGGAGGCGCCCCGGCAAGAGATCGAAGGCGAGGCCGTCGATTACATCAAGCGCGTGATCGGCCTGCCCGGCGAGACGATCCAGGTCAAAGACGGCAAGGTCTATATTAATAACCAGCCGCTGGAAGAAAGCCAGCAAGAAGGCGGCTATCTGACCGAATCGACTGACTGTCTGGGCGGGCGGCTGTGCGAGCCGTATGTCGTGCCGGAAAACAGCGTCGTCGTGATGGGCGATCATCGCAGCAACAGCCAGGATTCCCGCTCCTGGGGCGCCGAGCCCGGCCTGCCGCTGGATCGCATCGTCGGGAAGGCGTGGGTCTCGTACTGGCCGCGCGATCTGTGGGGCGTGATTCCCAATCCGACCTACGCGCAAACACCGTAATGTCGAGCTTATGCGAGTCGAGCAGGGGTTAGAAGCTAGCCTTCTAACCCTTATCTGATCTATGCGACCGATCCATTTTGCAATCAACGCCCATCTGCTCAGCCCGGAGCCCGGCTATCGTCAGGCCGGCGTCAGCGAGTACATCGACCAGATCATGCGCCATCTGTGGGCGATCACGCCGGATGAGCGCTGGACGGTCTATGCCCCGCCCGGTGTCACGCGCGAGACGCTTAACGCTCCCGAGCATGTCAGAGTGCGCGCCAGCCGCTTTCAGACCAGCAAGCCGACCACTCGTATTCTGTGGGAGCAGGCGATCGCGCCGGCCGCGCTGCTGCGGGATCGGCCCAACATTCTCTTCTGCCCGCTGAACGTCGTCCCGATGCTGGCCTCCTGCCCGACGATCGTGATGGTCCACGATCTGGCGTTTCTGCGCTACAAGCTGCACAAGCCGGCCAAGCGCTTCTACCTGAGCGTGCTGACCTGGCTGTCGGTCAAGCGCGCCTCGCATGTGCTCACGGTCTCTGAGTTTACGCGCCGCGAGGTGATGGAGCTGCTGCATGTGCCGGACTACAAGGTAGCGGCGGTTCCCAACGGGCGCAAAGAAGATTTTGGGCCGGTCGAGCCCGAGGTTGTGGCGCAGTTCCGCGCGCAGAACGATCTCCCGCCGCAGTTTTTGCTGACGGTCGGAACGCTGGAGCCGCGCAAAAACATCTCGACGCTGATCCGCGCCTACGCCGAGGCCAAAGATCGGCTGGGCATGCCGCTGCTGATCGGCGGTGGCAAGGGCTGGCTCTACGATGAGATCTTCGCGCTGGTGAATGAGCTAGGGCTCCAGCAGGATGTGCGCTTTATCGGCTTTATTCCCCGCGAGCAGCTTCAGCTCTACTACGCGGCGGCAACCGCGTTTGTTTATCCCTCGCTCTACGAGGGCTTTGGGCTGCCGCTGCTGGAGGCGATGTCGGTCGGTACGCCCGTGGTCACATCCGATGCCGGGGCGCTGGTCGAGGTTGCGGGCGATGCCGCGCTGATCGTGCCGGCAACCGATGTGCCGCAGATGGCCGAGGCGCTGGTGCGGATCTCGCAGGACGAGTCGCTGCGGGCGGAGCTGCGCGCTAAAGGTCTGGACCGAGCGCAAAAGTTTTCGTGGCACGCTGCGGCCAAAGAAACGCTGCACTGGCTTCAGCTGCTGTCCCGGCTGTGAGCTGCCCTCACCCCTTGCCATGCCCAGGGGGCACCCGGCAAACAAACGAACAAGAAAACAAAGGAACAAAGGGTTTCGATACTATCATTTTGTTCCCTTGTTCGTTTGTTTCTTTGTTCTTGATTCAGGCCCTCACCCCCTCGGTCCCCCTTCCCCAAACCTCGGCAGTCTTCTGCCTCGGTTGCCTTCGGCATAGGCGAGGGGGAAGGATCAGAGCCTCTTGGTTCTTGGTTCTTGGTTCTTGGTTCTGTCTTTTCGGTTCTTGGTTCTTGGTTCTCCTTATCGCGCTGCGTCGATCGCTTGCTGGTAGCGCGCAAACGGCTGCGCTCCGATGATGCGCGTGCCGTTGACGTCGATCACCGGACGGCTGCTCACGCTCTCGCGCTGCGCGGCGGCGTAATCGTCCTGGACTTGCTGCTGGAACTGGTGCTGATCCATGCACTGCTGGAACTGATTCGCATCCAGGCCAAGCTCTCCCACCAGCGGCTCGACGGCGGCAAAGTTGGTCGCGCCGTAGACCTCGCTCTGGCGCCGGTAGATCTGCTCGCGCATCTCCCAGAACGCGCCCTGAACGCCCGCGCACTCCGAGGCTTCCGCCAGCACCTGCGATCCCTCGCCAAGCTGCAACAGATGGCGATAGATCAGCCGCGCGCTGCCGGTCTTGATGTACTGCTCGATGATCTGAGGCTCGGTTTCCACAACGTGGAAGCGGCATGCGCTTCACAAGAAATCCGAGTAGAACGTCAGTGTGACCGGCGCGTCCGCATTGCCAAGCACGTAGTAGCCCTCTGGCGTCCGGCTCTGCGGCAGTGCGGCGTACGGACGATTCGCCTGGGAAACGCTGGTAGCTGCTGCCTGTGTCTCGGCGGCAGATGTTGCTAACGGTGCGGCGCTGCTTGTCACGCCAGGCTGAGCCGCTGCGCTCGTCACGGTCGATTGCGGCGCGGAGGCGCTGGGCTGAGCCGCTGCGCTCGTCGCGGTGGATTGTGGCGCGGAAACGCTGGGCTGCGTTGTCGTCGGCGTGCTTCCGCCGCATGCCGCCAGCCCCAGCAGCGCGGCGCTCGCCAGCAGCGTCGTGATGTGCCGTTGGGTCGTTCGCATCGATGCTCCTTTCTGTTTCGCTGAGTCTATGATACTCCGATCCGCGCGCCGCCGAAACGCAAAACACCGCTCGTCGTTGAGCGGTGTTGCTTGAGAGTTGACTGCGCGCCGTTACTGAACGACGAAATAGATCACAAAGGCCAGCGAGATGATCCACAGCAGCGGCGGCACCTCACGCGCCCGACCGCTGACCAGGCGCAGGAAGGTGTAGCTCACAAAGCCGGCGCCGATGCCGTTCGTGATCGAGTAGGTCAGCGGCATCATGATCAGCGTCAGCAGCGCCGGAAAGCCATCCAGCAGATCGGTCACGTCGATCTCGCGGATGGCGGCGAACATCAAAAAGCCGACAATGATCAGCGCGGGCGCGGTCGCCTCAGGCGGGACCAGGCCGGCGAACGGTGCCAGAAAGAGCGCCAGCAGGAAGAGCAGGCCGGTCACCACCGAGGCCAGGCCGGTACGCGCGCCTTCCGCCACGCCCGCCGCCGACTCGATGTAGGTCGTCACCGACGAGACGCCGAACAGGCCACCCAGCGCCGCCGCCAGCGAGTCTACCAGCAGCACACGATTGGCTCCCGGCAGCTTGCCCTGCTCGTCGATAAAGCCGGCCTCCTCGCCAACGCCCACGATCGTGCCCATCGTGTCGAAGAAATCTGAGAGCATCAGCGAGAAGATCACCAGCAGCGCGGCGACCACGCCCAGACCTTTTGCGGCTGCCTGCGGGCTGTTGAAGGCCGAGAAGTTGAAGCCCGCGCCGATCGTGCTGAAGTCGGGCGGCGCGAATGACATCTGCGTCAGATCGGCGGCGGTGGGCGAAGACGCGGAGATCGTGGCGCCCGGCGCGATCAACTTGATCACAATCGCGATCACGGTCGTGATCAGAATGCCGATCAGGAGCGCCGCCTTGACTCGTCGTGACATCAGCCAGAGCGTCAGCAGCAGACCGAGCAGCGCCAGAATCACGGGCAGTCCGGTCACGTTGCCCAGCGTCACCGGCGTGCCCGGCGTGCCGAGCCGCGCGCCCTGTGCCGCCAGCGCGCCGAGCGGCGTCGGCCCTGCGATCGTGGCGTTGCCCGTGACCGTGATCGACTCGACCGGCACACGCACGAAGCCGCCGTTGACCAGGCCAATAAACAGAATGAACAGGCCGATCCCGACGCTGATCGCGCGCTTGAGCGTGAGCGGCACGGCGTTGAGTACCGCCTCGCGGAAGCCGGTCAGCACCAGCAGCGTGATCAGCAGACCTTCCATAAAGATCACGCCCATCGCCGCCTGCCAGGGCAAGCCGCGCGTCGCGATCAGATCAAAGGCGACGACGGCGTTCAAGCCCAGGCCGCTGGCCGCCGCGAACGGATAGTTGGTGTAGAAGCCCATTGCGATCGTGACGATCGCCGCCGCCAGACAGGTTGCCGTCACCAGCCCACCAAAAGGCGGAACGACCGGCGGCGTCGCGCCGCCGTTGAGCGTGAGAATAAAGGGATTGACAAAGATAATGTAGGCCATCACAAAAAAAGTTGTGACGCCGCCGACAACTTCCGTTCGCAGATCGGTTTTGCGCTCTGCAAAGCGAAAGTACCGTGCCAGCCACGAGTCGGTGTTTGGATTGCGGGTGGTCGTACTCATCAGAAGATCCTCCAAGCCAGAATCGATGAGCCAGTTGGACGGGTTCAAACAACCAGCAGTGGCAAAGCTGCTGCGCAGTGCACCTGCCGTACACACAAAACGCCTCGGCATCTACCGAGGCTGTCTGTGCCGCTTGCTCCTGCGACGATCAAACGATGAAACGCCAGGACGCCGCGATTATAGCATGAGTTGTCGGCATGCCTGGATCAAAGACGCGACCTTGAGCGCTCAAAATTCACATTTGGCGCCATGCGAATATCTATCTGTATGAGTTGTGATAGCTGCGGCGCAAAGGTTTGCCGAATCGATAGAATACCGCTATTATGTCGCGTATCGATAACATAATCACCCCCTGGCTCGCACTGGCGAGATGATGGAACCGTAATAAGTCGTTGATCGCGTAGCGCGACGTGATCGAGATGATCGAAAGGAACGAAACCGTTATGAGTAGATCAATGCGTATGCTGGTTCTCATCGTGATTCTTCTGCTTCCGCTGATCGTTGCCTGCGGCAACACCGGCAGCGGTACGAGTGCATCTCCCGGCACAGACACAGGCGCATCCCCTGCGGCAAGCGGCGATACGGCCGGCACGGCGAATTTCCCGACTGAGGCGCTCAATATTCTAGCTCCCGCAGCGCCCGGCGGCGGCTGGGATCAAACAGCCAGGGCCATGCAAGGCGCTTTACAGAAAAGCACCGGCCAGAACGTTCAGGTGTATAACGTACCGGGCGCTGGCGGCACGGTCGGCCTGGCGCAGTTTGTCAACGAGCACAAAGGCAATCCACACCAGATGATGGTTGCCGGCCTGGTGATGGTCGGCGCGATCCAGACCAACAACGCCCCGGTGACGCTGGATCAGGTGACGCCACTGGCCGCGCTCACAGCGGAGGCCGAAGGTATCGTCGTTCCCACAAGCTCCAAGTACCAGAAACTCGAAGACCTGGTCGCCGACTTCAAGGCGAATCCCACCAGCATCAGCTGGGGCGGCGGCTCGGCGGGCGGCACCGACCATATTCTGGTTGGCCTGATCGCTAAAGCCGCCGGCGTCGATCCAACTCAGATCAACTATGTCGCGCACTCGGGCGGCGGCGAAGCACTAGCCGCGATCTTGTCGGGCGCAGTGACCGCTGGCGTGTCGGGCGTTTCGGAGTTCCGCGAGCAGGCAGCGGCTGGCAAGCTGCGCTTCCTTGCGGTGTCGAGCGAGGAAAAGGTCGAGGGGATCGACGCGCCCACGATCAAAGAGGCCGGGCTGGACGTGGCGCTGGAAAACTGGCGCGCCGTCTGGGGGCCGGCCGAGCTTTCGGCGGAGCAGCGCGCTGCTGCGGTTGCCGCAATCGAAAAAATGCACGGCACCGACGAGTGGAAGCAGGCGCTTGAGCAGAATGGCTGGGACGACTTTTTCAAGGCCGGCGATGAGTTCAGCTCGTATCTGACCAGCGAGCGCAGCCGCGTCGAAGGTATTCTGCGCGACATCGGGCTTGTGCAATGAGCGCGGATCATAACCGGCGTCCCGGCGCGGGTAGGCTTGGCCCGCGCATCGTGGCTGTGGTGCTGCTGGCGATCGGCCTGCTCGTTTTTGTACAAACCTTCAGCATTCGCCAGGGCGGTGGCTACAGCGCAGTCGGGCCGCGCTTCTTCCCGTTGATCGTTGGGCTGGGCCTGCTGCTGCTGAGCGCGCTGTTCCTGGTGCGAACAACAGCTCGGCCGGATGAAGATCTGATACAGCAAGCGGCGGATGAAGAAGCGGCAACGCACTGGCCGACCGTCGGACTGGTAGCGCTGGCGCTTGTGATCTACGCGGTCGCGCTTGGCTGGCTGGGCTATATCCTCGCCACTGTGCTGTTCTTTCCAGTCGTCGCCCGATTTTTGGGCAGCACGCGTCCCGTGCGCGACATCATCATCGCGCTGGTGATCAGCATTGTTATCTACGAGGGGTTCACCCGAGCGCTGGGCGTGCGTCTGCCTGCCGGATTACTGCAAGGGATCGTGTAAACGCGAGGCGACCATGGACGTGCTAAGCAACTTGCTCACAGGCTTCGCCACGGCGCTCAGCCCGACGA
>DASWTQ010000467.1:0-8950 GCA_036402055.1 Herpetosiphonaceae bacterium | reverse complement strand
GCCGAGCTGCATCTCCGCTCCTCGGCGTACCCTCGAAACTCCTCAAAACATCCAGCCCGCTGTGACAATCGATGTCTCATGCAGCTGCTACGATCGCAGCAATCTCAACAAGGAAGCTGTATGGGCAATGTACTTCTCGATATGGCGATCTCACTGGACGGCTTTGTCGGCGGGCTAACCGATGAGGATGCCGGCCTCTACGACTGGTATTTCGCGCCCTCGGATGAGGCGACCTTCGTGAAAGACGAGCTGCTGACGACGATCGGGGCGATGATCCTGGGCCGGCGCACCTTCGGCGATCAGCCGGACGGCTTCGATACACCCTACAAAATGCCGCATTTCGTCCTGACGCACACCCCGCGCGAGCCAGTGAGTCGCGATGGCATGCAGTTTATTTTCGTTTCCGAAAGCATCCAGCACGCGCTTGCCCTTGCTCAAGCCGCCGCCGGCGACAAGCTGGTGTGTGTGGCGGGCGGCGCGCAGACGGCGCAACAGTTTATCCGCGCCGGGCTGATCGACGAGATCCAGCTGCATCTGGTGCCGATCCTGCTCGGCGCCGGCATCCGTCTCTTCGACCAGAGCGGAGCGGCTCCGCTCAACCTGGAGCGCACACGCGTGATCCAGGGAGCGGGCGTGACCCATCTGCGCTTCCGTAGCATCAAAAGCTGATGTACGTGAGATGCTATAATCGGCCCGGATTTGTGCTTAGCTGAAAGGGCCGGTTGCTTCTCGATGCGCCAACTACCCAAGCTCACCGACGCGGACATCCGGGCGGCGGTTCTCACCCACTACGATCTGTCGCTGACAGCGCTGGACTTCCTGCCGATCGGCAATGACCTGCTGTCGTTTGTGTACCGCGCTGAGACCGGCGACGGAACCAGCTATCTGCTGAAGCTGCGCGCCGAACGGGGATTCCGCGCGCCGAGCCTGATCATCCCGCGCTTCTTCTACGAGCAAGGCATCCCGCATATCGTCGCGCCCGTACCGAGCAGCGACCAGCGCCTGTGGGTCGAGATCGGCAGCTATGCCCTGATGCTCTATCCCTTCCTCGACGCGCGCACCGCCGCCGCTGCGGGATTGTCGAAGCAGCACTGGCAGGCGCTCGGCACGACGCTCCAGCAGATCCACACCAGCCAGCTACCGCCTGAGCTGCGACAGATGCTCCGCCAGGAAACGTTTATTCCCTGGCGCCGCGAGCTGCTGACCGAGGTTGAAGCGATCATCGCCGGCTGCAAGCTGAGCAATACTGCACAGCATGAGCTGGCTGAGTTCTGGCGATCACGCCAGGACGAGATTCGCGCCGTGATCGAGCGGGCCGATACGCTGGGCGCGCAGCTACGCCGGGCTAACCTGCCGTTAGTGCTGTGCCATGCCGATCTGCACACCTGGAATATGCTGCTCGACAGCGCGGGGCAGCTGTGGATTATCGATTGGGATGAGATGATCCTGGCGCCCAAAGAGCGCGACCTGATGTTCGTGATCGGCGGGATCGGGCGAGATCTGGTCAGCGCAGAAGAAACCGCCAGCTTTTTGCAGGGCTACGACGATGCCGCGATCGACCAGCGGGCGCTGACCTATTATCGCTATGCGTGGGCGGTGCAGGACATGGGCGCGTACGTCGAGGAAGTCTTTTTCACACCCGATCTCGGCGCAGAAGATCGCAGCGATTCTGTGCGCGGCTTTATCACGCAGTTTGCGCCAGGAAATATCGTAGACATCGCGCGCGCCTCCGACACTGGATTCTAGCCTGCGTCGTCTGCGTCGGGCGTGAGCACGCCAAGCCGCAGGCCCATCGGGCTCAGCGCCGCACGCGGGCTGCCGTCGAGCGGTAGAATCTTGAGCTGACGGGACTCTGTTCTCACCAGCGCCTCGATCGTCTGGAAGCCGGCTTTGAGAATGCCCTGTCGCGAAGCATGATTATCGGCGGTATGGCCGATCCAGAATCGCTGTGCTGCCGGCTGCTCCTGCTCGATGATCGCCTGGAGCAAGCGCGGATAAACACCGCAGCCGCGCCACTCGGGCAGCGTCGCGAAATCCCAGAGATAGCGATTGCCCGGCGGAATCTCGAAGACCAGATCCAGCTCATAGATCGCGCCGATCTTCGCCGCCGACCAGCCATACGCGATCGGCTGATCGCGCACGTAGCCTACGTAGGCTTGATTGCCTTGCTCCATGCGGCTGACGATTTCTTCAGGATTAAGCCGGGCCAGATCGGCAACCAGCGCGGCGTCATCAGTCGACGTGACACGAAGATCGACGCGCGGTGAGAGCTGCGGAAACGGATCGGAGGACCACCAGGCATAGCCATAGCCGAGAAGCTTGTAAGACATGCGCGCCTTCTTTCGTGCTGACAATCGTTCAGATCACAGTGTACCTGAATCGACTCGACGCGGCGGCGCTGGTGGGGAACATTCGAGGAAATTCGAGCGGCGCTGGCATCGCGCGAACGGCGATACCAGCGGTGGAGGCTACTTCTTGAGCTGGGCGAGATACTGCTTGCGGAACTTGGCGACCTTGGGCGCGACCACCGCCTGGCAGTAGGGCTGATACGGATTCTGCACGAAATAGTTCTGGTGATAATCTTCCGCCGGATAGAACGTGTCAAGCGGCATGATCTCGGTCACGATCGGATTGGGCCACAGCTGATCGGCGCTGAGATCGCGAATGACCTCCTCGGCGATGGCGCGCTGCTCCGGCGTGTGGAAGAAGATCGCCGAGCGGTACTGCGAGCCGACATCCGCGCCCTGGCGATTGAGCGTGGTCGGATCGTGGATCGTGAAAAACACTTCGAGCAGCTCGCGGAACGAGACTACAGCGGGATCGAAATGGATCTGCACGACCTCGGCATGGCCGGTGGTGCCGTTGCAAACCTCGTAGTAGGAAGGATTGGCAACCGAGCCGCCCGCATAGCCGGAGACGACTCTGGTCACGCCCTTAAGCTCGTTATATACCGCTTCCAGGCACCAGAAACAGCCACCAGCCAGCGTGGCGACCTCGGTTCCCTGCGGCGCTCGATTAGTTGTGTCGCTCATGGAAAAATCACCTTTGCATCCTGGAGCCCGAACAATACCGGCTCCACAAGATATTACGTAAACCGGCGATGCAGAGATGTGTAGCTACACGGCCGACGCCGGATCGCAGGCGGCTCTACTCGAACGGCTGGCCGAAGCGCTCGCGGTGTACGATCTCGGACAGATCTTTGCGCTGCTTCTTGCCCTGGCCGACCGCCTGCGCCGGATAGCCGATCGGCAGCAGCGCCAGCACCTCCATGTTCTCGGGAACATTCAGCAGCGCGCCGACATCGCTCATCGGCGCAAACCCGACCCAGTTCGAGCCGAGTCCCTCGGCCCACGCCGTCATCAGCATCGACTGAATGGCGCGGCTGGCATCCGAGACGGCGAACGGCGTTTTCTCGATCGCGACCGCTATCGCCAGCGGAGCCTGCGCCACATGCGCCCCGGATCGCACCAGCTCACCCAGGCGCCGCAGTGTCTCGCGCTCTTGCACGACGACGAACTGCCAGGGCTGCGCATTCTTCGCGCTGCCGGTCAAGCGTCCCGCCTCCAGAATGCGCCGGATGCTC
This sequence comes from Herpetosiphonaceae bacterium, assembly GCA_036402055.1. Taxonomy (GTDB): domain Bacteria; phylum Chloroflexota; class Chloroflexia; order Chloroflexales; family Kallotenuaceae; genus LB3-1. The sequence continues at coordinate 5,367 of DASWTQ010000467.1, read as the reverse complement.
TCCTCCGGCACGGGCTTGTCCTGATAGCTGCGTACAGAGAGCAGCGTACGAATCGCCTCGAAAACCTCCATCACACACTCCTTGAGCCAGTTTTGTGATCGTTGGCAGCAGCTTGCGCGCTCCTACGATTGTAGCACGCTCCCGAATCGACCATGAGCTGCGGCGTAAGGAAGTAGGGATTTCCCCCATTGACAATTTTTTACCTTCATATTATATTTATTTTAACCCCCAACCACATCTTACGAGACGTAGCGTGCAGGATTGCCCACCTCACGCTATATAAATCGATCACCATCCCGAGGTTAGCTGCATCGTCAGCATAGCTTTGTTTCTTTATGCCTAGCAAAAGGAGGTGGCACGCCAGCGATCGATGTCTCTCCCCCGAGAAACGGTTCCCACCCTGTTCTGGATGCCATACGTAACCTGTTGTCGAAAGGAATCAGCAGCCATGTCACCCAAGGCACTTCGGACCGTCATCGGTAAACTGTTGCTCCTGATCGCCCTGATCGCCATCGCCGGAATCGGCAGCACCGCCTCAGCCAGCTCGTCACTCGCGGCAAACAACGGCAAGCGTCAGGGCGGCACCGCCGATCAAGCGATCGCCTCGCCGAATATCAATATCGCCGATGCCCACGTCTGGACCCGCGAAGAAATGCTGAGCGCGATCCCGTATCCGGTCGAGAAGGTCGCCCGCCCAAGCAAGCCCGGCGCTCCAGCCCCATCGGCGAGCGGCCCCCAGCTTAAGATCGAGGGCAGCGCCCCCAAGATCGATCAGAGCGGCATCAAGGCCGACAATCCGCTGGTCAGCTCAAGCGACGCCTCGGTGAACTACGCCGCCGGCATTCTCGATCCTTCGGTCTACACCCACTTTCCGCACAGCACCATCGGCAAGGTCTTCTTCACCAGCAACGGCCTGAACTACGTTTGCTCGGCCTCGGTGCTGGGCAACAACGCGGTGTGGACGGCAGGCCACTGCGTCTTCGATCCGAGCACCTACACCTGGCACACAAACTGGACCTTTGTTCCGGCCTACGCGGACGGATACGCGCCCTATGGCCAGTGGTACGCGCGCGAGCTGTGGTCGCTCAACGGCTGGATCAACGGCGGCAACCTGGGGTACGACATCGGCAGCGCGGTGCTGTGGCCCAACGGTAACAGCGTGGCCTACTACACCGGCTCGCTGGGCATGGTAGCAAACGGCCCGCGCGGCCTGTTTATCAGCGCCTTCGGCTATCCGGCCGCGTATCCGTTCAACGGCCAGCGCATGGCCTGGTGCCAGGATTACACGTGGGTAGACAACAACCAGAACCCCGCGACTAACGGCATGGGCTGCAACATGACCGGCGGCTCAAGCGGCGGACCATGGATCTACGGCTACACCTATAACTCGGTCAGCGGCAACTACATCAACGGCGTGAACAGCTACAAGTACAACGCCGATCCCAACAGCATGTACTCGCCCTACTTCGGCGACGGCGCGGTCAATATCTACTACGGCGTGATCAACCGCTAGCCTCGGCGTCCGATCGATCCGCAGCCTGCCAGCACATCGCGGCGGGCTGCGACGCGTTTAAGCTCCTCCTCAGCTTTCGCATCCCGAATCATGCAGATGCACAATGACTATGCCGGGTAAGAAAATGTTATTTGGGCATGTGCCTAATGCCGCCAGGCTCTAAATTGCGTACCATGCAAGCAGCAAAGAACGATCGGCTCCCAGCTATCAGGCCCACTACAGCAGACTGCGCCGGCATGGCAGTGTAGCGAGAAGGCGAGCGGCAGCTTGCCGATGGTTTCCAAACATTGGCGATAGGTTTGCTCCCGACAACCCTTGCGCTTGGCGGTGTGTCGATGTGCCTGTGCGCCGTCGCGATGGCCTTGCACTGCGACAGTCGATGGATGAGCGAAGCAGAGGAGAATAGAATGCGCGATCAGATTGAACGCTACTGGAGCGAGCTTGCTGATGTTACATACAATATGCCCTACGCCTTGATGGAGCAGGCCGCTGAGATGCTGCTGGATTGCCAGCGGCGCGGCGGAACGATCTTCGTCTTCGGCAACGGCGGCAGCGCGGCGACGGCATCGCACTTCGCCTGCGATCTCGCCAAGGGCACGCGTACCAACGGCCTGCCGACCTTTCGCGTGGTGGCGCTGACCGACAACGTGCCGCTGCTGACCGCCTGGGGCAACGATACCAGCTACGATCGCGTGTTTGCCGAGCAGCTGGTCGCGCTGGCGCGGCCGGGCGATCTGGTCTTCGCGATCAGCGCCAGCGGCAACTCGCCCAACGTGCTGGAGGCCGTGGCGGCGGCGCGACTGGCCGACGTGACGATCGTCTCGCTCACGGGTCGCACCGGCGGGCAGCTGGTCGCGCTCTCGGATCTGGCGATCTGCGTGCCATCCGACTCGATCGAGCAGGTCGAAGATGCCCATCTGATCATCGCCCATAGTCTCTGCGTCGCGATGCGTGAGTATCTGCGCGCGGCGACACTGCCGCCGGCACAGTACGCCCGCAGCCTGGCCGGCCACACGACGACGATCAGCTAGAGCACGAAGAACCAAGAACCAAGAACCAAGAACCGGGGAAGAACAAGAGAACAAGAGAACAAGGGAACAAAAGAACAAACGGAGAACCAAGCACAACAGCAAGTACCTTCTTCCCCCTCGCCTGTGCCGAAGGCAACGGGAGAGGGGGTGGTGCGTAGCACCGGGGGTGAGGGCCTGATCGAGAGCCAAGAACCAAGAACAAAAGTACAACCAGGAGACCGATCATTTGTTCCTTCGCCGGGCGCCCTCTGGGCATGGCACCCGCCTTGTTCCTTTGTTTGCCCGAAGGGCCGAGGGTGAGGGCCGCGCCCGAGAACCAAGAACCAAACCTGCATCAGCAGCCTGTGAGCGAGGTGATACCTCGCTCATTTCGTTGTGAGCCGCCTAACATCCGGGCATACGCTACATTCCCGGCGCAAACCGCATTTAGAACAACAAGAAACGTTCGATCGGCGGTTTCGGAGAACCTGTTGATTTCTCTGCTCGTGTGACATATACTAGCCGCATCATCACTCAACATCTTCCCCACCCGATGCGGCTACCACTTCGCTTATCCTGCATGTCACCGGCGCTCATTCGATCAGGAACAGGCTAATGTTACAAACAGAGCGAGATCTTGATCTGCTTGCCGAGCAGTGCCGTGACGCTGTTCGTGGCTTGTTGGTGCGGTACGGCTGGCGGCTGCTCGATCAAGAAACCTTCGTGCAGCGCGCGCTGGGGCTCGTCGTCAGCGACACTGTTGCCGATGCGCAGCGTGCGGCGATCCATAGCTACTGCCATGCGCTGTATATGGCCTGTTCCGGTGCCGAGGGAAGCGAGCGCCAGAATCTCGCCTATACCGAGCTTTTTCGCTACCTCTACGACAGCGCCCGGCGACGCTACCCCGATCATGCCGCCGAGGCCGCGCAGCTGGCGATTGAGCGCGTATTCCTGGTCTTCGAGCGCTGCCGCGAGCCGGGCACGTTTCTGGCCTTTGCCTTTCAACAGCTGCGCGACGCGGCCCGCGCGATTCAGCGCCAGGAGCAACGGCTTCCCCAGTCGCTGGATGCGCCCCGTAGCAGCGGGCAGGAAGCGCTGGGCACGTATGTTGCGGATGAGCGGCAGCCTGAGCTGAGCATGAGCGTGATCGCCGAAGAGCTACACCAGCGCTTCAAGGAGATTATTAGCGGATTTCTCCGCCTCCATCCACGCGCCGCACAGCAGATCGCCGCGCTCCAGCTCAAATATATCGAAGGACTGGACGACGTAGCGATCGGGCAGCGGCTGGGCGTCTCCGTCAGCAGCGTGTATGTGCTGCGGTCGCGGGCGATCAAGCGCTTGCAGGACGATCGGCACTGGCGGGCGCTGGCGGTCGAGCTTGGCATCCTGCCCGATACCAGCGAGCGATGAGCCAGATGCGCGAGGATCAAGTGCAAGATCGCTGGAAGTCGGCTGCCTTTATCCATCAAGACAAGGGAGTGACGCGATGACCAAGCGCGACATCAAGAGTCACCAAACGGAGCAGCCAGACCCATTGTGCGCCAGCATCCAGGCGCTGCTCGCCGCCTATGTGACCGCCGAGGCGCTTGGTCAGCAGCCGAGCAGAAGCTACCGCAATGTTGCAGCCCATGTCAGCGAATGCGAGGGCTGTGCGACAGCCCTGGATGATCTGCGAGCGCTGACGATCGATGCGTACAATGGATCGATCGAGCCTACGCGCAGCTATCCGCAGCCGGATCTTTCGTTCTTGCCCACCCGGTGTTCAGTCCAGCCCTGGCGGCTCGACGAGTGGGGCCGCTTGATCGTCTCGTTCTCGCAGGCGCTGCTGGACTCGCTGCGACCACCCGCGCTGGCCGGCGCTGCACGCGGACATCACCTGTACTCGTACGCGCTCCAGCCGCCGGGTCTCGACGTGCATATCGATGTGTTTGCAATCGGCCAGCAGCTCAGCTTTCTGCGCATCAATGTCGAGTCGCTGGAACGCGACCCCTTCGATCAAGCGCCAAGCCATGTTGTTTTGCGCGCGGCCGACGCGACCTGGCAGGGAGTTACCGACGAGGCCGGCTGCATCGCGTTCGAGGCGGTGCCGCTGGCGGATCTGCCGCACTTAACAATCGAGATCACGACCGACCCGAGCGATCAAGACGGATCGGCGCGCTAGAATGGACGGCCGATCAGCATGAACGGCGCCCAGTACACCGGATCGGCAAAGGGCTGAGCGTCGGACTGATCGGCCAGCAGCAGCGCCACCTGATCCAGCATCTCGGCATCCTGCGGCGACTCATCCCGCCAGCGCTCGACAATCGCGGTCGCTTCACGGCCCGTGAGCTGGCGCACAAAGATCTGCGCGTCGCGCAGCGCCGCCGCCACCGGACGGCCGTCGCGCAGATCGGTGTAGAAGCGCTCCATCACAAAGCGCGTCACCAGATCGGCGGCCTCCCAGAGCGTACAGACCACTGTCGGCGCTCCCGCATAGAGAAACGCCCGTTGCAATCCAAGCAGCTCATCGCCGGAGACCACCTGGCTTAGACCGCTGGTACAGGCGCTCAGAGCCACCAGATCAACGCCCAGATCCAACTCGCCGATGATCGTGCGGGCGCTCAGCGCATCGCCCTCGCCCAGCCGCAGCTCGGAGTCCAGCGGATCGCCGGGCTTGAACACGGCATGACAGGCAACATGTAGCCAGCGCATCTCGCGGCCTTGCTCCAGCAGCAAGCGACTCTTGGGCGACGAGCCGGTCCAGGCCTCGCCATCGAGCAGCTGCGCCACTGAGCGCGCCTCAGCCTCCGCGTGCAGCAGCGCCGCGTCGCCTTGATCGTTGTAGCCCAGCGCGACGACACGCTT
>DASWTQ010000466.1:0-6581 GCA_036402055.1 Herpetosiphonaceae bacterium | reverse complement strand
CGCCCCTACAAATGTTAATCCTCAAATCCACTACAAATCTACGTCCAATACAACAATTTAGCCAGCGGGAATCGATCAGCGATCTCCCGCTCGAAGAATCCGCGTAGCTGCTTCATGGTTGTCTGGGGATAGACGTACTTGATGCCGCCGAACTTGTTGCGCTTGATCGAGCGCGTGGCCTCGTCCATCTCCAGGCTGGTGTTCGGATACCAGCCCAGCAGCACGTCTTTCGAGCCGGGCGTGAAGCGATGGCTGATCAGCTCAAACGTCAGATCGCAGGGAAAGTCCAGGGCTGCGCTCACGGCGTCGAAAAGCTGCGTGTAGTGCGTCTCCCAGTCGTCGATCGGCATGATCGGCGCGATCACCAGCCCGACCGGATAACCACCACCGCCCTGTGAGCGCGGCAGCGCCAGCCGCCGGATCGCCTGAAGCCGCGCCGCCACCGGAGCCGTGCCGCCCTCAAGTCGCCGCGAGATTGGATCGGCATTGATGCTGAAGCGGCAGCGCGTCTGGCCGTTGTGCGGCAGATCCAGCAGCGGCTCGATCGCGTCGAACTTGGTCACCCAGCGCAGCGCGCCATTACGTCGCGTGCCAAAGTAGCGAATACACTCAGCCAGACTGCCGGTCAGATGCTCAATGCTGAGCGGATCGGTGTAGCAGCTGGCCTCAAAGGTCGTCGGCCGATTGGGATGCTCGTAGGCGGACAGGTTAGCAAGGATCGCCGGCAGATTGGCGAAGACGCGCACGACGGGTGGTCCCTGCAAGCTCCCGGCGAGATAGCAGTACTGGCAGTGCGCGGGACAGCCCTCAGCCAGATGAAATTGCCAATCGGCGGACGGTGGGATCGGCTGTAACTTGAGGGTGCTGGGCGGCGCGGTAACCACCGCCAGAGTGCGCTTGGCCAGGTTGTAGGTGCTGCGCTCGTCGTCGGCCCGTAGGCCAGTGAGGCGGTTGCTGCGCAGCTCTTCGATCGGCAGGCCGAGCGCGGAAACGCGCGCATAGATCTGCTGGCCCCACGGCTCGGCTAGAGCGTTAGGCGTAAAAACCACCCGCCTGGGCATCCATAAACGCGCCGGCTCAGGCAATGCAGGAACCGGGCTCGTATCCAGTTGTGCAAGCACTTGAAATCTTCTCTCTTCTCGCGCCAGCAGGCGCAACTTCTCCATCGATTAATACGCAATCGCTCCCACCATAGATTGTTGCTGGATCATTTTGTGCTCAGGAAAACTGGACAAAATCGGGGATCGGACGCGAGATCCGCTTGGTGTTATAATGACACAAGATGGATCATGAACGGGGTGCTGCGGCCCCTGTTTTTTGGGCGATCATTTAGTGTACATTTCACATAAAGGTACGGTCATGGCGACAACGGTACAAACAGCTCCGGCACAATCAAGCAGGGCTTTGACCAACATCGACGAGGCGATCGAACAGATTGGAGTTGGCCGCTTCCAATGGCGGCTGCTGCTGGTCAACGGCCTGACCTGGGCGGCAGACGCGATGGAAGTATTGATCGCGGGCTTTGTGCTGCCCGGCGTGATCGCGGCGTTTAGCTTGCAGAACAGCGCGGCCCAGCAAACGCTGTTTCTCTCGGCAACCTTCACCGGCATGTTCATCGGCGCGCTGGCCTGGGGCGCGATCGCGGATCGATTCGGGCGGCGCAACGTCTTCTTGCTGACGGTGCTGCTTGACGCGGTCTTTGGTTTAGCCTCGGCGCTGGCACCCTCGTACGGGCTGCTGGTCGCGTTCCGCTTTCTGACGGGCTTTGCGGTTGGCGGCACGCTGCCGGTGGACTACTCGCTGCTGGCGGAGTACGTGCCGGCCAAAGAGCGCGGCCGCTTCCTGGTGTATCTGGAAAGCTTCTGGGCGCTCGGCACAATCGCGGTGGCGGCGATCTCGTGGCTTGTGTTTGCGAACTTCGCTCCGGCCGAGGCGTGGCGCTGGGTGCTGGGCGCCTCAGCGCTGCCGGGCCTGATCGGCTACTGGATTCGCCGGGGCATTCCCGAGTCGCCGCGCTACCTGTTGATTCAGGGCCAGCCTCAGGCCGCGCGCGAGGTGCTGGAAACGATCGCCCGCGAGAACGGCCGGCCGATCGAGATCGGCGAGCTGGAGCCGGCACAGGGCGCGACCAGAGTACCGCTGGCGGCGATCTGGAAAGGCACGCTGGCCCGGCGAACGTTCTTCCTGTCGATCGCCTGGTTTACGCTCTCGCTGGGCTACTACGGCATCTTCACCTGGCTGCCGCGCTTCTTCCAGGCGCAGGGCTACGCGCTGCTGCCAGCGTATCAAAACACGCTGCTGCTGGCGATCTCGCAGATACCGGGCTATATCCTGGCGGCGTATCTGATCGATCGTATCGGGCGGCGGCCGACGCTGGCGCTCTACCTCTTCGTGAGCGCGATCGCCAGCTTCCTGTTCGCGGTCGCAACCAGCCCCGCCGGGATCATCATCACCAGCAACCTGCTCTCGTTCTCGCTGCTGGGCGCGTGGGGCGCGCTCTACGTCTTCTCGCCCGAGCTATATCCGACCGACGCGCGCACAACCGGCATGGGCTGGGTCAGCGCGATGGCGCGGCTCGCCAGCATCTTCGCGCCCTCGGTAGGCGGCGCGCTGCTGGGCTACTCGCTGCCGCTGGCGCTGGGCGTGTACGCCGGATTCTTTATCCTGGGCGGCATCGCGGCGCTGTTGATGGGCACCGAAACCCGCAACCAGCGGCTGGCGGATGTGACAGCGGCATCGTAGTTCAGCCTCAATATCACACTCGACATGTTCGCCGGCGCTGCACTGTGCCGGCGAACTTTTATTTCCAGAAAACATGTTCGCGAATCGGGTACAATACAGGCTGCTATGAATCAACCACTCACGAATCAACTCCTCGACATCTACGATCGACTGCACCGCCACTACGGCCACGAGCCGCACTGGTGGCCGCTCTTCACCAACCACTGGCGCTGGGAGATTGTGCTGGGCTCGATCCTGGTACAGCAGACGCAGTGGGAGCGCGTCGAGCAGGCGATCCAGAATCTTGATGCGCTGGGCCTGGTCAACGAGCGCACCCTGGCGACAGCGCCGGTCGAGACGATCGTCGAGGCGATCAAGCCGGTTGCCTACTACAACGCCAAAGGACCGTCGCTGAAGCATTTCGCGCAGTATGTGGTCCAGCGCTACAACGGCGATGTTACGCGGCTGTTCGAGCGTCCAACCGATCAGCTGCGCAAGGAATTGCTGGCGCTGCCGCACATCGGGCCGGAGACTGCCGACGCGATCCTGCTCTACGGTGGGCATCACGCCAGCTTCGTGGTCGATGCCTACCTGCGCCGCGTGATCGGCCGCCTGGGCACAATCCCCGACGTGGCAACGCTCAAATACGGCGCGCTGCAACAGATCATCGAGCAGGCGCTACCTGACGATCTCGATCTGTCGGCGTATCCGCATCTAGAAAACAGCCGGATGCGGCTCTTCTGGGACTTTCACGCTTTGATCGTCGAGCACGGCATTCACCATTGCCTGAGCCGCCGCCCGCGCTGTGACGAGACGAGCGCACCGCGCCGCGCCTTCAGCCAGCCGATCAAATGCGCCACGCACTGCCCGCCCTGCGACGGTTGCCCGCTGCGCGAGATCTGCGCGGCGTACCAGCTAGCCACAGCCGCGCGAAATATCGAGACTACTCCTACTTCGGGATAGTCCTATATCAGCCAGGTATCAGGTTGTTGCGCCTAGCGCCAGGGTTGACGATCCTTTCAACTCATCTATAATTCGAGGAGACTCTTAACCCTGTCGTGTAGAGAGGCCACCTGTGTTCCAACGTACCCACCGTATCATGTTTCTTGCGCTGGCCCTGATGCTGGCCGCAGGAACACTTGGCAACGCTGTTCCACGCGCTGCCGCTGCGCCAGCCCCGCAAGCCAACATTCCTTTCCGCTATTTTAAGGAAACTGGTCACAACATCGGCACGCGCATCAAAGCGTTCTACGAGCAGAATGGCGGCATCGCAGTCTTTGGGCTGCCCTTGACCGAAGTGATCAAAGAGGGCAACCTCGAAGTGCAGTATTTCGAGCGCGCTCGCTTTGAGCTGCATCCTGAGTTCGAGCCCGCCTTCTACGTCTCGCTGACGCAGCTGGGCCGCAAGCAGATCGAGGGCCGGACTGATCCCGCGTTCGCACCCGCGCCGGCCGAGAACGACGCCAACACAACCTACTTCCCGCAGACCGGCCACAGCATCCGCTTTGGCTTCCGCGAGTTCTGGCTCAGGAACGGTGGCACGCCGATCTTCGGCTATCCGCTCTCGGAAGAGTTTACCGAGATCAGCGTCGACGACGGCCAGCCGTACACGGTGCAGTACTTCGAGCGCATCAAGATGGAGTATCACCCGGAAGATCCGCAGAACTCGATCAAGCTGGCCCGGCTCGGCGCGCAGGCGCTGGATCAGTCGGGACTGCCCGCGTCGGTGCGCAATCCGGTTCCGGCGATGACTCTACTGAGCACGGCCACGACCGGCTACTACGGCTCGATCACCGAGCGCGTCAACAACATTGCCCGCGCCGCCGCCCGCATGAACGGCATCATCGTCGCGCCGGGAGCGACCTTCTCGTTCAACACCGCGCTTGGCCCGGCGGGGCCGGACGACGGCTTTGTCGAGGGCTACGCGATCGTCAACGGCCAGCTTGAGAAAGTGACCGGCGGCGGCATCTGCCAGATCTCGACGACCATGTATCGCGCGGTCTTCAACGCGGGCCTGGACATCGTCGCGCGCCAGCCGCATTCCTACGTGATCAACTTCTACGAGAACATCGACGGCTTCGACGCGACGGTCTTCGCGCCGTACGTGGACTTCAAGTGGCGCAACGACACGGCCGGCCCGATCTACATGACCGCCTGGACCGATCCCAAGGCTGCGACGGCCACCTTCGCGCTCTACGGCTTCAACGACGGCCGCCAGACGCAGATGATCGGGCCGAAGTCGAAGAACGTCAAGGCACAGGGCATCCCAGCCTGGCAGTACGATCCGTCGCTCAAGCGCGGCCAGGTTGTGCAGCTGGTTCATGGACGGCCGGGCAAGGACGTTGAGATGTCGCGCATCGTGACCGCCGCCAACGGCAAGGTTATCCACCGCGACGTGCTGAACAGCAAGTATCGCCCGTGGGAAGACTTCTACGCCTACGGACCGGGCGTGACGCCGCCGAAGGGCGTGCAGATCGTTGCGGCCAAGAAGGCGAAGTAAGAAGAACAAAGAACAAACGAACAAAAGAACGCTCACCTGCTTCTGTATGACAAAACCCCTCTCCTGTCGCAACGGGAGAGGGGTGCTGCTTTAGCAGCGGGGTGAGGGCCTATCTCCTCCGGCGACCCTGGCCGTTGCTCTGATCCGGCGGGCGCTGGTCGCGGCGTGGCGGCCTGGACTGCTCATCTCCCGAGCCCCCGGAGCCAGGTCGCCGCAATTCGTCCAGGCGCTGGCGAATAAACGTGCTCTCGCGATCGACCATCATCTCAGTCGCCGCCGCAATATCAGGCTTGCGCATATCCTGAAGCGACAGAAACAGCAGTCGCGCCGCCGCGCCAAAAATACGATAGGCGGCATAGCCGCGCGGCCCCAGCCGCAGCTCCAGCGTCTCGCCCTCGGCCAGACCAACCACCTCGACATCATTCTCGGGATGCGCCAGATCAACAGTGATCAACATAGGATCGCTCCTTTCTCCGCAAACAAATGAGGAGTACGGCGCGCCGTACCCCTCGCGACAACGTTTTAAAAACGGCGCGCTAGCTGCGGCGCACGTTGTAGAACGCGCTCAGCCCGGCGTACTTCGCAGCGTCGCCCAGCTCCTCCTCGATGCGCAGCAGCTGGTTGTACTTCGCCACGCGGTCGGTGCGCGCGGGAGCGCCGGTCTTGATCTGGCCCGCGTTGGTCGCCACGACCAGATCGGCGATCGTCACGTCCTCGGTCTCGCCTGAGCGATGCGAGACGATCGCGGTAAATCCCGCACGCTGTGCCGTCGAGATCGCGTCAAGCGTCTCGGTGAGCGTGCCGATCTGGTTCAGCTTGATCAGAATCGAGTTGGCGGAGCGCTCCGAGATGCCGCGCCGCAGCCGCTCGACATTGGTCACAAACAGATCGTCGCCGACCAGCTGCACACGGTCGCCGATGCGCTCACGCAGCAGTTTCCAGTTGTCCCAGTCGTCTTCGGCCAGCGCGTCCTCGATCGAAATGATCGGGTATTTGTCGACGAGCTGCACCCAGTACTCGACCAGCTCCTCGCCCGAGAGCTTGCGGCCTTCGCGGGCCAGATTGTACGAGCCGTTCTCGTACAGCTCGGTGACCGCCGGGTCCATGGCCAGCATGATCTGCGAGCCGGGCTGATAGCCGGCCTTCTGGATCGCCTCCATGATCACTTCGAGCGGCGCCTCGTTCGTCGGCAGCGACGGCGCGAAGCCGCCCTCATCGCCGACCGTAGTCGAGAGGCCGCGATCGTGGAGCACCTTCTTGAGTGTGGCGTAGATCTCGGCGCCCCAGCGCAGGCCCTCGGCGAACGAGGACGCGCCGACCGGCATCACCATGAACTCCTGAAAATCGGCGCTGTTATCGG
>DASWTQ010000465.1:0-4168 GCA_036402055.1 Herpetosiphonaceae bacterium | reverse complement strand
CGCTCGATCGCGATGCTGACCTCAGCCGCGACCGCCTCCAGCACAATCTGATCGTACTTTCCCAGGCGATGATCGCGCGTGGACTCGACGTTGAGCACGCCGTAGACGGTTTGCTCGGATTGCAGCGGCACGGCGATCTCGGAGACCACGCCCGGTATCGCGGCGATGAACTCGGGATTGGAGCGCACATCGGGAATACAGATCGTCTGCCGCTGGCGCATAGCGCGGGCCATAATCCCGGTGGTGATCGGCATGCGCTGGATCACATTCAGGTAGCCGACCTGGTGCTTGCACTGGAGCATGTCGCCGTCGACCAGGTACAGGCTGACCAGGGGATAGCCGTAGCGCAGCGAGATCTGCTCGACAACTTGTCGCAGCAGCGGATCAAGCTCAAGCGTGTGCGCGATCGTCGCGCGAATCGCCTCGAACAAGCGCGTGTTACGATCCAGCCGCTGCATCGTGGCCGTCAGCAAGACCTGTCTCAAGGCCAGCCGTACACTCGCGCTGACATGCAGCAGCGACTGTTGCTCGGCCTCGCTCCACGCCGACTCCTCCAGCGCGCCGATGCAGAGCACCGCCGTGCCTTCGGCTAGGGACAGCGGCACGACGGCGTAGCGGCCGTGCTCGACTGCCAGCAAGCGAAAGAGATTTTGAAGCGGCTCCGAGGCGTGGCTTAAGCTGGGCCCGTGCATGATGCACGTGATCTCATCCAGCACGACCGGCCAGTCGCCCAGCGCGTACCACTGGCTCGACGTCGAAGCGTCAGCCTGCCAGACCTGAGCGTGCGGATCGGGCTCGCTCAGCAAAAGCGCGGCCCAATCGTGAGACACCAGGCGCGGAAGATAGGTTTGTAGCACGGCGCAGAGACTGACCACATCCTGAGCGGATGCGAGCGCATCAAGGAGGCGAGCTAGAGGATCAGCGTCGTCGGGGGATAGCGCGCCACCTGGCAGAGCTGAGTTGAGCAGTGTCACGTGCGTAGGCAGTGCAGGACGGTGCGCAGCCATACTATTCTGCTCCCAGAACGAACCAATGCCTACGATTCAGAGCACTGGATTACCTTACACACCAGGATCAGGTGGGACACAACAGGTTAATAGTCAGGTTGACCTGTAGTGTACCAGCGGACTATGTTCACTCAAACCTTTGTATCGCGATACGATCTTTTTTTGGTTAAGCCATAAGTCACAACTTTGGTATGACCAGCGACTGTTCGCCGATCGGGACAATGAACTATCGTTCGGCTACTAAATCAAAGATTATTTACCTAACAGCGTGCCGCTCTAGTATCCGGCACCTGTCAAACGCGCCCGGATCGACACGCCGGCCAGAAACAGCGCGATGATCGCGTAGATCAGCGTCTCGTAGCGCGTCGAGCGGCCGCGCGTAAACGAAAACGCCGCCGGGATCGAGATCATCGCGACGACGCCGTAGAGAATGTGCAAGATTCCGCGCGCGGGCGCGCCGCCGAGCACATACAGCAGCACGCCCAGCAGGCCCTGCACCACCACCAGCCCCTCGCCGATCGCGAGGCCACCCCAGTAGGAGCCGGTCATGCCTTCGCCGCGTAGAAAATTCCACAGGCCCCACAGGCCCAGCGCCACCATAAACAAGAGCATTGTCACGCTCAGGCGATTATGAATAAAAACGATCGTTTCCATAGCTTCGATGCGGGCAGATCCGCCCTTCAAACAGCGCCGCGCCCGCGCCTCTCGATCGCTCAGACCAGAGGCGGGAAGGCGCGCTGAGCTGCATAATAGTCACACACATCGGCGAGCGGGCAGCGACCACACTCGGGCCGCTGCGCGTGGCAGATTTGACGGCCATGCAGAATCATATTGACGTGAAACGCGTAAACATCGTCCGGCGGTACCACCTGCTCCAGCAAGTCGTGGGCAGCATCCGCTCCGACTTTCGGCCCGATCAGGCCGAGCCGCTGCGAAACCCGGTGTACATGCGTATCGACCGGCAGCGCGGGCATGTCGCAGGCAAAGCAGAGTACGCAGGCCGCCGTTTTGGGGCCGATGCCCGGCAGCGACGTGAGCCAGCGCTTGGCCTCGGCCAGCGGCAGATCGCGCAGAAAATGCAGATCGAACGAGCCGCGCCGGTCGAGGACCTCTTGCAGCACATGGTGGATGCGCGGCGCTTTGATGTTGCCGAGACCCGCCGATTTGATCGCGTCGTACAGCTCGGACGTATCCGCAGCCAGCACCTCTTCCCAGGTGCGGTAGCGCGACTGAAGCATGCGCCAGGCGCGGCCACTGTTGCGATCGGAGGTGTTTTGCGACAGGATCGTCAGGATCAGTTCTTCCAGCGGATCGCGGGCGCTGTAGCGCTCACGAGGGCCGTAGACCTCATGCAGACGCTGGTTGATAAGCTGGACTTTCGCTGCATTGGCCGCAGCAGGAGCCATACACGGTTCTTTCTAGCGATGTACGGGGTTTATCAAACGCTTTCACGACACGTGACTGCATTAACCCATATTATACAGGTTTGCGCGGCAAGCGCTAAGCGGAATCGAAGCTGCCCGCCTGTAATATGAGGCGGGCAACATATTCGCTAACGAGATTTCGGGATGCGGCGAGCTATTCTCCGACCGATCGCTCCTGCTGCATCGGGAAGACGCCTAGCTGCCGCATCAGCCCCAGGCGATCCCACTCCGACCACGACTCTACGATCTTGCCGTCGCGAACGCGGTAGAAGTTGTGCGCGGTGATCGACACCGGCTTGTGGTCGACGCGCACGCCCATGAACTCGCCCGTGGCTTTGGAGCGCACCGAAAGACGGGCGGCGGCCATGTCGCCATCCACGATCAGGCTTTCGATCTCGATCTGAAGATCCGAGAACATGTCGCGGTAGTGCGAGACTACCGATTTGAGCTGCTCGGGTCCGCGCCCGACCTCAGTGCCCTCGATCGGATCGCGAGCCTTGCGCTCCTGGCCGCTCACCTGCTCAACCGCGCTCACGTTGCCTTTGACCCACACATCCTCGATGTCGCGCCGCACCAGCTCTTTGATCGCCTCGGGAGTCATGCTACACCTCCTGGTCTGGTCTAACCAACCATCGCTTCCAGGTGCAGTTGCGAAATGCCGACAGCTCAGTGTAGATCAGTGCGTGCCGAATCTCAACGGGCTGAGAGCACGGTTGCCCATGCCGCCGAGCAACGAAAAAGGCACGCGCGCTGCGTGCCTCGTCGCTGTTCTGTGTTGGGCCGATTACTTCAGCAGCGTCTCGCTGACCCAGCCCTCGGTTCCGGCAGCCACGCCGCCCTTGGGCTCCACGACGCGCACACGGTGCCAGACGCCGCTCTCGACGGTGCGATTTTCCAGCAGCACCAGCACATCGCCCGGCGTGACCTGACCGACAATGGTCTCGGGCGCGATGCGCGGCTCGGAGCGCAGGTTGCCGCCGTTGACCACGCTGGCGCGCGTCTCGGCGGGAGTCGTCGGAGCGGCCGGGATGTTCTGCGCCTGCGCGGTCGCGGTCTGCTGCGCGTAGTATTCTTTCCAGAGCGGCGTGGCGGTCAGCGCCCGCGCCTCGACGTACTCGCCGTATTTGTTCGCGCCGAAGCCGGAGCCGAGCATCACCACGCCCAGGAAGCAGATCGCCAGGGAGACGGTGATGAACAGCGCGATCGGGCCGCGCCGCCGGGGAGCATTGGGATTAAAGAGACGATCCCAGTCGGAAGAATGAGTTTTTTGAGCCATACAAGCAACCTCATGGCAATGTCGGTAACGTCGCGTGGGCGCGCAGGGCGGAATCCTCCGCCGATGCCTCTCGCTGAGACGGAGCGCCCGACATGCAAGGGATTGTGGCACATTTTCACGCGGATGATGGTTCGATTCCCGCGCATCCTTTCAGACGTTCATCAGACGGTACTGGCGTTCCATCTGATATAGTGCTCTTTTCACTAGAAGTGAAAGCGAAGTCAAGGAGGTTTCATGACCAGAACACTAATTCATCTATCGATAATTGTGTGTATATTCTTTCATCCAAGGCTATGCTAGAATTTTGAGATAAAAAGGAGGCAGTGATGCTATTTATGATTGTTATCCTTTTATATGTCCTAGCGGTAGCATTCACTATTTATGTCGTGCGTAATATAGTTCGAACTCGAACCCTCAGTACTAGCGATGCTGTCGCCATACTAGCAGCAATAATATCAATC
>DASWTQ010000464.1:0-3549 GCA_036402055.1 Herpetosiphonaceae bacterium | reverse complement strand
GGTTCTGAGATGCTATGACACCATCCATCGCGCCACAGCTCGACGTCGAGCGGATTCGGGCCGACTTCCCGATCCTCGACCAGCAGGTCAACGGGCACCCGCTAGCCTATCTCGACAGCGCCGCGTCGTCACAGAAGCCGGCGCTGGTGATCGATGCGCTCGACGACTACTACCGGCGCTACAACGCCAATGTGCATCGCGGCGTGTACCAGCTTTCGGAGCAGGCGACCGAGGCGATGGAGCAGGCGCGGCACAAGATCGCGCGCTTCATCAATGCCCGCAGCCCGCGCGAGATCATTTTTACGCGCAACACGACCGAGAGCATCAACCTTGTGGCGAACGCGTGGGGCCGCGCCAATCTCAGGACCGGCGACCGGATTCTGCTGAGCGAGATGGAGCATCACTCCAATCTCGTGCCGTGGCAGATCATCGCGCAGGCGACGGGCGCGGAGCTGGATTTTATTCCGGTCGACGGCGATGGAAGGCTGGCGCTCGACGATCTCGACACGCTGCTTACGGAACAGACCAGGCTGGTCGCGGTCACGCATATGTCGAATGTGCTTGGCACGATCAATCCGATCGCGGCGATCACGCGGGCGGCCAAAGCAGTCGGGGCGCTGGTGCTGGTCGATGGGGCGCAGAGCGTGCCGCACTTCGCGGTCGACGTGCAGGCGCTGGGCATCGATTTTCTGGCCTTCTCGGGGCACAAAATGTGCGGTCCGACCGGGATCGGCGTGCTGTGGGGACGCAAAAGCATTCTCCAGGCGATGCCGCCGTTTCTGGGTGGCGGCTCGATGATCAGCAGTGTGGAGCTGCGCCGGAGCACCTGGAACGAGCTGCCGCACAAGTTCGAGGCGGGCACTCCGGCGATCGGCGAGGCGATCGGCCTGGGCTACGCCGTGGATTATCTGAGCCAGATCGGCATGGAGGCGATCCACCAGGCGGAGCAGCTGCTGACGGCGTATGCGCTGGAGCGGCTGCAAGCGATCGACGGGCTGCGCACGTACTGCCCCGCAGTCGCAGAGCGCGGCGGCGTGATCTCGTTCAATCTGGACGGCGTTCACGCGCACGATGTGGCGGCGGTGCTGGATCGGCACGGCGTGGCGGTGCGGGCCGGGCATCACTGCTGCCAGCCGCTGATGGGTATTCTGGGCGCTCCGGCGACGACGCGAGCCTCGTTCTACCTGTACACCACGCCGGAAGAGGTCGATCAGCTGGTGGACGCGCTGGAAAAGTGTAAAGCGATTTTTGGCTAGAGCCAGAACAAAGAACCAAGAACCAAGAACAAAAAATAGCGATTCTATCAGGATGTTCTCTGTTCTCTGTTCTTTGTTCTCAAACACGGTATAATTTACATGGACGATCTGTATCAGCAGAATATTCTGGACCATTGGAAGCATCCGCGTAACAGCGGACGGCTCGACAGTCCAACCGTGAGCTACGAGGCGATCAATCCACTCTGCGGCGATAAGCTCCGGTTTGATCTGCTGATCGAAGACGAGACCGTCAAAGATGTGCTGTTTAGCGGTCGCGGCTGCGCGATCAGCCAGGCAGCGGCCTCGATGCTGACCGAGGAGGTCAAAGGCAAGCCGCTGGATACGGTGCGGGCGCTGAGCAAAGACGATGTGCTGGAGCTGCTCGGCATTCCGATCGGCTATACGCGCCTGAAGTGCGCGCTGCTGGGGCTGAAGGCGCTCAAAGTCGGCGTATACAGCGCGATCGACGAAGAGTGGGACGAAGACGAACTGTTGTAATTTCAAGTGCATTGGGCAATCGTTCAAGCGCCCTGCATATATATAAGGAGTGAGCGCGATGACTACCGCTCCAAAACCTGAGTTGGAATTTGATTATTCTAAGTACGGCTTCCGCGACGAGGAGAACTACACCTTCAAGTCGTCAAAGGGGCTGAGCGAAGAGATTGTGCGCGAAATCTCGCGCATGAAGAACGAGCCCGAGTGGATGCTGAAGCGGCGGCTCAAGGCGCTTGAGATCTTCAACAAGAAGCCGATGCCGCTGGAGGGCATGTGGGCCAATCACGAGCTGGCCGAGCTGGATTTCAACGACATCTACTACTATGTCCGGCCTGGCGAGAAGACCAATCGCTCGTGGGACGATGTGCCCGAGAATATCCGCAACACGTTCGAGAAGCTGGGCATTCCCGAGGCGGAGCAGAAGTTCCTGGCCGGCGTCGGCGCGCAGTACGAGAGCGAGTCGGTGTATCACTCGCTGCGCGAAGAGTGGGAAAAGCTCGGCGTGATCTTCCTTGACATGGACAGCGGCCTCAAGGAGTATCCCGAGATCGTCAAGGAATACTTCGGCACCGTGATTCCGGCGGCCGACAACAAGTTCGCCGCGCTGAACACGGCGGTCTGGTCCGGCGGCTCGTTCGTCTACGTGCCCAAGGGCGTGAAGGTCGATATTCCGCTGCAAGCCTATTTCCGCATCAATGCCGAGAACATGGGCCAGTTCGAGCGCACGCTGATCATCGTCGACGAGGGCGCGGAGGTTCACTATATCGAGGGCTGCACCGCTCCCGTGTACACGACGAACTCGCTGCACTCGGCGGTGGTCGAGATCATCGTCAAGAAGGACGGCAAGTGCCGCTACACGACGATCCAGAACTGGGCCAACAATATTTTCAACCTGGTCACCAAGCGCGCCGTCGCCTACGAGACTGGCCAGATGGAGTGGGTCGACGGCAACATCGGCTCGCGGCTGACGATGAAGTATCCCTCGGTGTATCTGATGGGACGCGGCG
Source organism: Herpetosiphonaceae bacterium (assembly GCA_036402055.1). GTDB lineage: Bacteria > Chloroflexota > Chloroflexia > Chloroflexales > Kallotenuaceae > LB3-1. The sequence goes on along the minus strand of DASWTQ010000464.1, from coordinate 791 downwards.
CCAAGGGCGAGGTGCTCTCGATCGCCTATGCGGGCGAGGGCCAGCACCAGGACGCAGGCGCGAAGATGATCCACGCCGCGCCTGACACGACCAGCCGTATCACCAACAAGTCGGTTTCCAAGAACGGCGGCCGCACGACCTACCGTGGCCTGGCCAAGGTGCTGCCGGGCGCGACCAACGCCAAGGTCAACGTGGTCTGTGACGCGCTGATCCTGGATGATCGCTCGGCCTCGGATACGATCCCGTTTATCGAGATCGAAGAGGATAAGGCCACGCTGGCGCACGAGGCGACGGTCGGCAAGATCGGCGAGGACCAGCTGTTCTACCTGATGTCGCGCGGCCTGAGCGAGGACGAGGCGGCGACGATGGTGGTGCGCGGCTTCATCGAGCCGATCGCCAAGGAGCTGCCGCTGGAGTACGCGGTGGAGCTGAACCGCTTGATCGAGCTGGAGATGGAAGGGTCCGTCGGGTAACCCGGCGGGATTCAGGGAAGAGGTTACAGGGAACAGGTTACAGGTTACAGCCAGCAACGGCACGCGCTTTTGCAGGCTGTAACCTGTCCCCTGTAACCTGTCCCCTCAAGCGGTCGCAACGAAACTCGGATCGAACAACGACAGTGTCAGATACAGCAACGACCACCCCCGCCGACGTCGGCGTCTTCACTCGCGACCAGGTGGAGATGCTCACGGCGCGCAAGCTGGAGGCGGACTGGCTGCGCGACCAGCGCATGCGCGCGCACGCGGTGTTCGCCGACACGCCCATGCCCACCACGCGGCTGGAGGAGTGGCGCT
>DASWTQ010000463.1:0-3650 GCA_036402055.1 Herpetosiphonaceae bacterium | reverse complement strand
GGCGGGGGCGGGACGTGGCCGACGTGTACCCGCTGACGGCGCTGCAACAGGGCATGTTGTTCCACACGCTGGCGGACGCGGGCACGGGCGTGTATGTCGAGCAGCTGGTGTCGACGCTGCGGGGAGCGCTGGAGCGGGGGGCGTTTGCGGCGGCGTGGGATCAGGTGGTGGCGCGACACGCGGTGTTCCGCACGCGCTTTGTGTGGGCCGGGCTGGAGCAGCCGCTGCAAGTGGTGCAGACGCAAGTGACGCTGCCGTGGACGATCGAGGACTGGCGCGCCCTCTCCGTCGCCGAGCAGGAGCTGCGCTTCGCCGCCTTCTTGCACGCCGATCGTCGCCAGGGCCTTACCGTGACGGACGCGCCGCTCCTGCGCCTGACGCTACTGCGGGTCGCCGACGATGCCCACTATTTCGTCTGGACCGTTCATCATCTGCTGTTCGACGGCTGGTCGCTGCCGCTGGTGCTGAACGAGGTTTTCGCTACCTACGAGGCGCTGCTCACGGGACGAGCGCTGCAATACGCGCCGCCACGGCCGTATCGCGACTACATTGCGTGGCTCCAGGAGCAGGATCTTGGGCAGGCGGAAGCCTTCTGGCGGCGCACGCTGGCCGGCATGACCGCCCCCACGCCGCTCGGAGTCGACCGGATGATCAGCCCGGAGCACACGGCGGTCGGGTACGCACGCGAGCGCCATCATCTTTCTGCGGCGACGACGGCGGCGCTGAACGCGCTGGCGCGGCAGCACGGGCTGACATTGAACACGGTCGTACAAGGCGCGTGGGCGCTGCTGCTCAGTCGCTACAGCGGCGAGCGCGAGGTGCTCTTTGGCGCGACAGTCGCGGGTCGACCCGCCGAGCTGACCGGCGTCGAGCGCATGATCGGCCTCTTCATCAACACGCTGCCGGTCCGCGTGCATGTCACGCCTGATGCCTCGCTGGTTGCCTGGTTGACCCACCTTCAGCTGCAACAGGCCGAGCAGCGGCAATACGAGTACAGCCCGCTGGTGCAGGTCCAGAGCTGGAGCGAGATCCCGCGCGGCCAGTCGCTCTTTGACAGCCTCGTGGTCTTCGAGAACTACCCGGCGATCGCCGCCACGGCCCAGAGCGCGGAGCACGGCTCGCTGATGCTGACAGATCGGCGCGGCACGGAGCAGAGCAACTACCCGCTGACGATCGCGGTGGGGCCGCAGACCGAGCTGGATCTGCTGATCACCTATGATCGCCAGCGCTTTGAGGCGGCAACGATCCGGCGCGTGCTGGGCCATCTCGATACGATCCTGACCGGCATGGCGACAAATCCGGGCCAGCTGCTGACCGACGTGCCGCTGTTGACTGAGGCCGAGCAGTATCAGCTTCTGGAGTGGAATACGACGGCGCAGCCGTACTCGCAGGCGGCGCTGGTCCACAACCTGATCGCGGCGCAGGCATCACGCGTGCCTGAGTCGATTGCGCTGGTCTGCGGCGAGGAGTGCACGACCTACGCCGGACTCGACGCGCACGCGAATCAGCTGGCGCACCACCTCCAAACGCTGGGCGTCGGCCCTGAGACGCGGGTGGCGCTGTATCTGGATCGCTCTCTCGATCTCGTGGTGGCGCTGCTGGCGGTGCTGAAAGCGGGCGGCGCCTACGTGCCGATCGACCCCGGCTATCCCGCCGAGCGCGTCGCCTTCATTCTCCAGGACTCGGATGCCGCTGTGCTGCTGACCGAGGCGGCGCTGTTGGATCGCCTTCCGCCCTATACGGCGCGGGTTGTTTGCCTCGATCACGATGAGGATCTGATCGGGATTCAGCCGTACACCGCGCCGCTGTGTGCCGCCCAGCTGAGCAGCCTGGCGTATCTGATCTACACGTCCGGGACGACCGGCACGCCGAAAGCCGTGGCGGTTGAGCATGGTCAGTTGCTGCAAGTGCTGCACGCCAGCCAGACGACCTTCGGTTATCAGGAGCGCGACATCCAGCCCTGGATCGCCTCGGTGGCGTTTGACATCGCCGCGTTTGAGCTGGTCAATCCGTTGATCGCAGGTGGCACGGTGGTGATCCAGACCCAGGAGCAGGTGCTCGATCTGCCGCAGCTGGTGGCGGATCTCCAGGGCTGGACGCTGCTGCACGCGGTGCCCAGCTTGTTGCGTGAGATCGTGGCACAGGCGCGGCAGATCACCACGCCCAATGCCTTTACAGGGTTGCGCCGGATCTGGGTGGGTGGCGACGCGGTGCCGCCGGAGCTGCTGGCGGATGCGCTTTCGGTCTTCCCGCAGGCCGAGCTGGTAGTGCTCTACGGCCCGACGGAAGGCACGATCATCTGTGCCTGTCATGTCGTCGATCCCGCGCAGCTGCCCACGCGCCAGCTGATCGGCCGCCCCCTGCCCAACGCCCAGCTCCGCCTCTATGATGCCCACGGCCAGCTGGTACCGGTCGGCGTGGCGGGCGAGATCTACATCGGCGGCGGCAGCGTGACGCGCGGCTACTTGCACCGCCCCGAGCTGACCGCTGAAAAGTTCGTCGAGCTGGATGGACAGCGCTGGTATCGCACCGGTGACCTGGCACGCCGCCTGCCCGACGGCACGCTCGAATTCCTCGGCCGCACCGACGCGCAGGTGAAAATTCGCGGCTTCCGCATCGAGGTGGGTGAAGTCGAGGCGGTGCTGGCCCAACACGCGGCGGTGCGCGAGGCGGTCGTGCTTGCCCGCGTCGATAGTGGCCGCGATCCGCGTTTGGTGGCGTACATTGTCGAGAACAAAGAACAACCGAACAAAGAACAAAGTACCGACATCTCCCCCTCGCCTGTGCCGCAGGCAACGGGAGAGGGGGTGGGGGAGCCGGGGGTGAGGGCCACGGGTGAGGGCCTTGTCCTTGGTCTCCGCCAGTTCCTGCTCGACAAGCTGCCGCCCTACATGGTGCCCAGCGCGTTTGTGGTCCTGGACACATTGCCGCTGACGCCGCACGGCAAGGTCGATCGCAAGGCGTTGCCGGCGCCCGAGCAGCTACACACCGATCCTGCAACAACCTATGCCGCGCCCGAGACGGCGGCCGAGACGACGCTGGCGCGGATCTGGGCCGAGGTGCTGCGCCTCCAGCGCGTCGGCATCCACGACAATTTCTTCGCGCTGGGCGGTGACTCGATCCTCAGCATTCAGATCGTCGCGCGCGCCAGCCAGGCCGGGCTGCGCCTCACACCGCGCCAGCTCTTCGAGTCCCAAACGATTGCGGCGCTGGCAGCGGTGGCGGATACCGCGCCGGTGGTGGTCGCCGAGCAAGGGCTGGTGACGGGCGCGGCGCCGCTGACGCCGATCCAGCAGCACTTCTTTGCGCGGGCGCTGCCACAGCCAGAGCACTTCAACCAATCGGTGCTGCTGGAAGCCGGGGAGCGCCTCGATCCCGCACGTCTGGCCCAGGCGATTCAGTATCTGCTGCTCCACCACGACGCGCTGCGCCTGCGCTTCACCGAGACCGAGTCCGGCTGGCAGCAAGTGCACGCGGGCCTGGAGTCGCGCGCGGTCTGGAGCGTGATCGACCTGACAGCGATCGCGCCGGCTGAGCAAGCGCAGGCGCTTGAAATGCAGGCCAATGAGATTCAGGCGAGTCTGGATCTGGCGGCGGGACCGTTGCTGCGGGCGGCGCTGATCGAGCGGGGAACTGGAACGGCGCAGCAG
>DASWTQ010000462.1:0-3737 GCA_036402055.1 Herpetosiphonaceae bacterium | reverse complement strand
GCACCTGAGGCTGACCGCCGTGACGCCGAACAAAGCTACGTCGGGCCGCGCGTTCCCGTGGAAGAGCAGCTCGTCGCGATCTGGTCCGAAATCCTGGGCGTTGAGCCGATCGGCATCTATGATAACTTCTTCCAGCTCGGCGGTCATTCGCTTCAGGCAACGCGCATGATGTCGCGGATTGCGGAGACGTTCGGGGTAGAGCTACCGCTGCGCAGCTTCTTTGAAGCGCCGCGCATCGCCGATCTGGCATTGCTGATCACGCAGCAGCGCAGCGTCGAGGTCGAGCAGGACGAGCTGGCCCAGCTCTTGAGCCAGCTTGAGGGCCTATCCGAGGACGAGCTCAAAGCCTTCCTTTCCTCCTAGATCATCGCCAGCCGAGCGACCAGGGCCGCGTCTGCATACATCAGGCGCGGTCTTGATCTGCGGCAAAAAGCGCGGCGACCAGCTCATCCGCCAGTGGCTCGGGATCGCAGCTTTGCAGATTGCAGAGCACCGCGACACACACCTGATCGTCGGGATAGCGCGCCAGCTGCACGCGAAAGCCGTCGACGCGACCGCCGTGATACTGCACCTGCCGCCCGAATCTGGCTGCGATCTGCCAGCCATAGCCGTAGCTCGATCCGTCGCCGACCGCAACATACGGCGTGAACATCGCGTCCAGCGCGGCGGATGTCACGAGGGTTGCGCCGGACAAAACACGATCCCAGCGCAGCAGATCCTCGACGGTCGAGTACAGAGCGCCCGCCGCATAGGCGTCTTCCAGATCCAGAAATGACGCGTTGACCCATGCGCCGCTCTCGATCGCATAGCTGGCGGCACGACCGGGCAGCACACGCCTGCGATCCGTGTAGCCGCTGCCTGTCATGCTGGCCGGAGCGAAGATCCAGCGCTGCAAAAACTCAGCGTACGGTACTCCCGATACCTGCTCGATCACATAGCCGAGCAGAATATAGCCCCAGTTGCTGTAGGCAAAGGTCGCGCCGGGCGCGGATTGCAGCGGGCTGGCACCAAACAGCTCCCGCAGATACGCGGGTGTGATCGGCCCGTTGGCAGCGGAATCGATGTAGCGCGGCCAGAATGGAAGATCGGGAATGCCCGAGGTGTGCGTGAGCAAATGATGCAGCGTGACATCTTCCCACGCTGGTAGATCTGTCGGCACGAGCGCGTTGAGCCGCTGGTGAAGCTGGAGCCTACCTTGCTCCTGCAAGATCAGAATCGCCAGCGCCGTGAACTGCTTGCTGATCGACGCGATCTGGAATTTGGTCTGCGACGTGTTGCGCGTCGACTGCTCTAGATGGGCCCAGCCATAGCCCCGGCAGAGCAGCGGCCTACCCTTCCGCGCGACCAGCACCGCGCCGCTGAATTCGCCCTGCTCCGATCGCCCGCGAATCGACGCTTCGACTACCGCAAGCCGCGCCATGCCGTCCTCAAGCGATGATTGATCTGTGTGCTGCACTGTTGAGACCTCGCAAGTTTTCAAGGCGGAAGTAAGCAGGCCCTCACCCCGGCTTCGCCGCCCCTCTCCCATTGCGATAGGAGAGGGCGAACAGCTTCGTGATTTTTGATGCTATAACTGCAAGGTTTATCGTCAGCATGAGCCGTTTTAAACCCCTCGCCTGCCGCAGCGGGAGAGGGGGAGTCGAGCAGAGCGAGACGGGGTGAGGGCCAGCCATATAACCACGCTACCATTGCATATCTGATGACGTCGCTTAATATATCCGCATGATCTAAAATCATCCTGGCCCGCCCCTCAACCAATGGAGCCTATGAGCAGCGAATACCAGTCCTTCAGCCACGTGCTGGCCGACGCGATTCGTCGCGGACATGCCAGCCTTGTTCAGCTACACGCGCTGACCGATATTCCCCTGGAAACAATCAAAAACTGGCTCGATGGGCGATCGCTGCGGCCACGGCGCTGGCAAGATGTGATCAAGCTGGCGGCGGCGCTGCACCTGACCGTCCGCGAAACCAATCAGCTCCTGCACGCCGCGCAGCACCCGCCGTTTCACACACTGCCGCTGGCGACACTGCCGGCCAAATACCACGATCTCCTGACGCGCTGGTACGCGGGCCGGCATATTCAAGGGCTGGGCGGCACCAGCAGCAGCATCGATCCCAGCCTGTTGGCAGCGGGCCGCGCGCTCCTCGCCACGACTCCAGCGCACGCACTGCCCCCGATCGCACCTTTGCCGCCAGGATCGCGAATGTTTCTGACGCCCAATCCGTTTTTTGTGGGACGGGCTCAGGCGCTGCTGGCCGTGGCTCAGGCGCTGATCAAACAATCTGCCGTCGCGATCGGACCGGTCGCCGCCACGGGCCTGGGCGGAATCGGAAAAACACAGCTCGCGACCGAGTTTGTGCATCGCTACGGCCAGTACTTTGCGGGCGGCGTCTTCTGGCTCAACTTTGCCGACCCTGCCGCCGTGCCCAGCGAGATCGCCGCCTGTGGCAGCGCCGCGTATCTCGATCTGCATCCCAACTTTGCGCAGCTCTCCACCGAGGATCAGATCGCGCTGGTGCGTGCCGCCTGGCAAAGCCCGCTGCCACGACTGCTGATCTTCGACAACTGCGAGGACGACGATCTGCTGGCGCGCTGGCGACCGGCCTGCGGCGGCTGCCGGATCTTGCTCACCAGCCGCCGGGCGCTGTGGGAAAGCACGCTGCATGTTCAAACCCTGCCGCTCGACGTGCTGCCCCGCGCCGATAGCATCGCGCTGCTCAGGCAGTATCGCCCGGACCTGCCCGCAAGTCTGCCGATCCTCGACGCGATCGCGACCGAGCTTGGCGATCTGCCGCTCGCGCTGCATCTGGCCGGCTCGTATCTGGCGCGCTATAGAGCCGATCTCACGCCCGATGAGTATATGGCCGAGCTGCGCAAGCCCACGCTGCTGCGCCACCCATCGCTCCAGGGCAGCCGCGTTTCGCCGACCGGCCATGTTCAGCACGTGGCGCGCACTTTCGCCCTCAGCTACGAGCGCCTCGACCCGACGAACGCGGACGATCAGACCGCGCGGCTGCTGCTGAGCTGCGCCGCCCATTTCGCGCCCGGCGAGGCGATTCCACGCCGGCTGCTGCTTGCCACGCTGCGCTATATCGCCGAGCCGGTTTCGTCAGTGCGTGCCGCCGCCGCGCTTGAGCGACTGCGCGATCTCGGCCTGATCGAAGAGGTAGCCCGCGAAACGCTGCGTCTGCATCGCTTGCTGCACCTGTTCATTCAGCAGCAGGCCAGTGCGCAGGCGCAGGCCGCCGTCGAGCAGGCCCTGCTCGCGTTCGCGATTCCCGTAAACGCCGCCAGTGAGCTTGCGCCACTGATCGACATCCAGAGCCATCTCCACTTCATCGTGGACGCCGCGCGCGGACGCCGAGATACGCGCACCGCCGATCTGTGCGAGATGCTGGGCCATCATCTGTGGCTGCGCAGCGACGCCGAGGCCGCGCGCCGCTATCTCGAAGAGTCGCTGGTCATCCGCGAAACGAGCGGTGGACAGCCCGACGCGATCGCCTCAAGCTGCAACTTCCTGGGCCTGATCCACCACATGCGCGGCGACTTCCAGCAGGCGCGGCAGTTTATGCAGCGCGCGCTCACGCTCTGGCAGGCGCATCTGCCGCCGGAGCATCCCCATATTGCGGCGGCGCATGAAAACCTGGGCGTCCTGCTGATCCTGCTGGCCGAGTACGACGCGGCGCAGGCGCATCTGCGCTATGCCCTGCGGCTCCACCGGCGGCGCTGGGGCTAT
>DASWTQ010000461.1:0-1958 GCA_036402055.1 Herpetosiphonaceae bacterium | reverse complement strand
GTCATTCACGGGCGGCGGTGCGGCCGCTGCGCGTGGCGGTACGGTGCAGCGTACGCCTAATGCCGACGCCCAGCCGCAGCGTGGCACGATCGCTCAACACTGGCAAGGCGTGACCAGCAACCTCAGCGCCAAACTGTCGGCGCTGATGGGCAACCTGCCCAACATTATCAAAGATACCCTTTGGGGCTTGATCTGGCCGTGGCCCGGCGTGATCGAGGATGTGACCGGGCTGTGGAATAATCTCCAGACCAAGGTCGGCAGCCTGGAAGGCGTCGATACCGGCAGCATCGAGGGCTTCATCGGCAGTGTGCAGCGGATCTTCAGCACGCTGAGCGATATTCCGCTGTTGATCTGGCGCGCCGTCAACAGCATCGCCGGGCGGCTCTCGCTGTGGTTCGCGATCGCCTCGGTCGTCGCGGGCGCGGTGATCGGCGCGTTCTTCGGCGGTGTCGGCGCGCTGCCGGGAGCGCTGGCTGGCGCGAAGGTCGCGCTGGCGGCGGGCCAGGGAATTCTGGCCTCGTTTGTTGCGGCTGAGATTACCAATATTTTGAAGGCTGCCGGCGATCTGATCGCAGTGCCGCAGACGCCGGAAGAGCAGAACGAAGACTATTCCAACATCGCGGACAGCGCGATCGCCCTGGGCATTACGGGGCTGCTGGCGCTGCTGTCGTCGATCGCCTCGCGGCTAGCCGGGGCGGTGCGCGCCTTCATCTCGCGTATTCATGCACGCCGTACGGGCGGCAATACTCCGCCCACGCAGGAGCCCGCGCCGCAAACGCCGCAGCCGCCAGCGCCGCGGAATCCCGGCAGATGGGAAGTAGTTAACGAATCAATGTCGCCGCGTGCGGCAGCGTATCAAACCCAGATCACGGGGCGGCCTGCTAACATGAGCTATCGCGTCAACGGGGTCAAGTTCGATGGCTATACGAATGGCACCCTGTTAGATGCAAAAGGCCCAGGTTACGCTAATTTTGTACGACGTGATGGAACCTTCCAGCCCTGGTACGATGGTTTAGTTGATTTGCCGGACCAGGCGGCGCGCCAGCTTAACGCTGCTGGTAATACGCCGATTGTGTGGCATGTCGCCGAAGAAAGAGCGGCAGATGCGATGCGGGCGCTCTTGAACGAAAACGGATATGGTGCTATTAAAGTCGTGCACACGCCGGCGCAATGATAACCAGCGAGGGGCAGGATGGAAAGTTTTTATATCGGCGTTTATTGGGGCGTACGTAAAGAATCTGTAGCGTCGTGTGCAGAGCGCACCGCCAAGCTCCTGACGTGCTTAGCCACATGCGATCCCATCTTTGAACACTGGTTTGAACAAGGCCGCTCAAAGAAAGAAGCGCTCAAATCTGAGATCAAGGTTGAGCCGGAAGCACTGCAAAAGCTCTTGCTGGGCGGCAAAAACCGTACTGACGTTGGTAACGAAGTGATCAAGGAGCTGGGCTTTCGTGTTGGCATGTGGACGGGCGGCAGCGATGACGGAAGCGCCAGCCTGACGATCAAGTGCGGCAGCTATGCGCCGATCCCCGGTATTAACTCCTGTATTCTGTCGCTGCCGATTGAAGAGCCGATTGCGGAACGGCTGCTGCATGTGCCGGTCTTGACGTCGCTCCTGGAATGCATGGTTGCCGTGTGGAGCCCGGAGTGGGGCCTGGTCACCTCGCGCCAGTATCAATCATTGCCTGGTAATCTTGGGGCTGATGTTCCCCAGACCGGCTGGATTGTGTATCTGGCCGGGCATCGCGCCAGCATCGCCGATCGGGCGCTGACTCCACCCTCGGAAGTCCAGCGCCTCGGAACCGACGGCTCGCTCTTGATCGCGACCAATGAGCCGTTCAGCGCCAGCAATCAGGAACACGTCGCCGCCGCCGATCGATTGGCTCTCTTGCTTAAATGATTGCTGATTTCGGATAGCGTAACCTCGGCGTGGAGTTGATCAAGCGATCAACTCCACG
>DASWTQ010000460.1:0-2460 GCA_036402055.1 Herpetosiphonaceae bacterium | reverse complement strand
TTTGCTCCAAGGAGACGTGTTGATGCGTAGAATCATCCTCACCCTTGTGCTCGTGATTGGCCTGCTGAGCTTCAGGTCGCAGCCGATCCAGGCTCAGAATCAAAGCCGGCTGTTTCCCGAGACCGGCTGGCGTGTTGAGGGGCGGCTGCTCGAATTCTGGGAGGCGAACGGCGGCCTAGCGGTGTTTGGGCTGCCGCTCGGCCCGCAGCAGCCCGCGACGACACCGCAGGGTCAGTTTACGACTCAGCAGTTTGAGCGCGAGCGACTGGAGCTGCATCCCGAAAGCGCGCGGCCCTATGATGTGCAGCTGGGCCGATTGGGCGAGGAGCTGCTGATCAAACAAGGTCGTGACTGGCGCGGGCCGAGCGCTGGCGTTCAGCTCGAAGGGCCGTGCCGCAGCTTTGCCGAGACCGGACGCGCGGTGTGCGGCGTGTTTCTCGATTACTGGCAGCGCCACGGCCTGGACCTGGGCGATCCCGGCGTTTCGCAGCGCGAAAGTCTGGCGCTCTTCGGCCTGCCGCTGACCGAGCCCAACTATGAGACCAACAGCTCGGGCGATCATGTGATCACCCAGTGGTTCGAGCGCGCACGCTTCGAGTACCATCCCGACAATTCCGCCGCGTTTCAGGTGCTGCTCGGACGGCTGGGCGCAGAGCTGGCGGGTGAGGCGACGGCATTGCCCACCCTGAGCGTCCAGGCCACGCCGGCAGCGGTCGTGCAGGGCCACACCACCTCGATCCAGGTGCAGATCCCAGGCGCAAAAGCGGTGCGTGGCCGGCTAGGCGATGCTCCGGTCGCGCTCTTCGGCGCCGGCGATCGGGGCTGGGCCGGGCTGGGCGGTGTGCCGGTGCTGACCGCGCCCGGTACGTTGCCGCTGCGCATCGAAGCCGATCTGTCCGATGGACGCACTGCCGTCTACCAGGGAACAGTGCGGGTGCTGGATGCGCGCTATCGAACCGAGAACATCAACCTGCCGCAGGAAGTCCAGGATCGGCTGGATCAGAACCGGGAGGCGATCGCCGCCGAGCGACAGAAGGTCAACGCGATCTGGCCTCAGGCCACGCCGGAGCGATTATGGTCGGGCAAGTTCATTATGCCGGCGCAGGGCCGCATCTCCTCGGACTTCGGCACCAGGCGCTCGTATAACGGCGGTCCTGTGGATTCGTTTCACGAGGGCCTGGACATCGCCAACGCGACCGGTACGCCGGTGGTTGCGCCGGCACGTGGCCGCGTGATGCTGGCGGAGCCGGATCTGCTGGTGCGTGGCGGCGCGGTGATTCTGGATCACGGCCAGGGCGTACATAGCGGTTTCTGGCATATGTCGGCGGTGCTGGTGCAGCCCGGCGCGATCGTGGAGCAGGGCCAGATCATCGGGCGGATCGGCGCGAAGGGCATGGTGACAGGGCCGCATCTCCATTGGGATGTGCGCATCGGCTCGATCAATGTTCAGCCGCAGGAGTGGATCGAGCGTAGCTGGAGCTGATTCGCACAATTTTCGATCGACGAAGCGCGACGTGCGAGCCGGATGCTCGCACGTTTTGTTTTATTTGCCTATGATCGGAGCGTAGGTCGTATTGGCGTTGAACAAGGTCCACGGAACCAGCGGGCTGCTTTCCTCACTGCTCCGGCGATCGAGCCACACGCCGGCGACCCACTGTCCATTTGCGGCTAGATCTTGAGTATCATTGCGACAACCGCCCGTACTCGTGAAGACGCGCTGCACGGTTGAGGGCGTGAAATAGAACATGTAGGCATCGCCGAAACAATCAAATTCAAGGCCTGGCGGTATGCTGACTGTAGCGTATGTTCGCCAGGCCACGACTGGAACGTCGCCAAAGTTGCTGCGCTCAACAACCATCTGCGGCTTGTGATCCTGCACGGCATTATTTGTGACGCGCGTCGGGCCGGGATCGATGCCCGAGCTAGGCGGTGTGTAGTACCAAATCTCGTTGTTGTCGATGGCGCTGTTGTCGGCGGCGAAAACCAAAGCGGGAGATGTACCGAGTACTTGAATATCTGGATTGCCACGCAGCCACCAGGGATTTTGTGCGCTGTTGAGTGGAAGCGTGCGCGTGCCGATCTGGCCGAAGCAAGCAGTAACAACCGCTTCGCAGCGAATCTTCACAACATCGCTGGCTTCACCGACATAGGTATAGACGATATATGGCGTATTGCTCGGATCAAGCGCGATGTCAGGGTTGCGAAAGATGTAGTAGCCCGCTGCATCGTAGCTGATAGCTGGTGCAAAATCGCCGCTCGTGCCGCTGTTGGTGCTGTACGCGATCTCGCTTAAGCTGCTGTTTCCAGCCTTCCAGGTGACGTGGAGCGCGCCATCGCTGCCGATCGCCAGACTCGGATCGCTGGGCAGCACCTCGGTCCGATTATCGACGTAGCCGCCGCTGGTGCCGCCGCTCAGCTGGCGATAGCGCAGACGCGGTTCTGGCTCAGCATCGATAAGAT
>DASWTQ010000459.1:0-8428 GCA_036402055.1 Herpetosiphonaceae bacterium | reverse complement strand
AGCCCGTGATCACCGCCGCGATCACGCCCAGCGAGATGCCGATCGGGATTGTGATGTGGAGCGCCTCCACCAGCATCTTGACGCCGACAAAGACCAGCACGATCGACAGGCCGATCTTGAGATAGCGGAACTTGTCCATCACGCCGGCCAGCAGGAAGTAGAGCGCGCGCAGGCCAAGGATCGCGAAGACGTTCGAGGTGTAGACGATGAACGGATCGGTTGTGATCGCGAAGATCGCCGGGATCGAGTCGAGCGCGAAGACCAGGTCCGTGCTCTCGACCAGCAGCAGCACCACAAACAGCGGCGTGGCAGCCAGCTTGCCTGCGTGACGCACAAAGAAGCTCTGGCCGTGGTACTCCGGCACAACCGGCATGAAGCGCTTGAAGAGCTTCACAACCGGATTCTCGTCAGGATGCAGCTCCTCGTCCTTGTGGAAGGCCATGCGAATGCCCGTGAAGACCAGGAACGCGCCGAAGATATAGATCACCCAGTGGAACTGCTCGATCAGCGCCGCGCCGACCCAGATCAAAATCGCGCGCATAACCAGCGCGCCAAAGATGCCCCAGAATAGCACGCGATGCTGGTACATCGCCGGGACGCTAAAGTACGAGAAGATCAGGACAAATACAAATATATTGTCAACACTTAGTGATTTCTCGATCAGATAACCCGTGAGGAATTGCAGACCAACCTCGGGGCCAAGATTGAAGTAGATGATCGCGTTGAAGACGAGCGCCAGTGAGATCCAGACTGCGCTCCAAATACCGGCTTCTTTGAGCGAGACGGCGTGTGCGCTGCGGTGGAAGACGCCAAGGTCGAGCGCCAGCATACCGAGCACGAAGACCGTAAATCCCACCCAGAGCCAGATGTTTCCGGTGTCCAACATTCGCCTAGTTCTCCTTGATCGAGCTAGGCCGCGGGGTATTTAAAAGGCGAGACCCCCACGGCGTAAAAACGTCGTGGTGGTCTCGCCACAGTTTGAATACTGGCACCGACCGAGCGCGTTTCGCGCTGTCTTGACGATCGGCAACACCGGATGACCGGTAGGCTACTCCCCAACCGTGTTAACCATACCAGCCAGACGGCCCAATGTCAACCTCGGGTAAAAAGCTCAAGCTCAGGCCAAGCTATGCTACAATCCCAGACACGAACTGGCTTATCGATCCAACTGAGAGATACAAGGAGCGCGTTATGGCATTTGTCGCAGCCTGCCTGGTTCTTTTGACAATACTCGGCGCAATCGCTGGTGTGCCGCTTGCTGAAGAGCTTACTGGTATCGAATCATATATTGTGGCGACGCTCAAGGTGTTGCTTCTGGTTGTGATGGCCGGCGGCGCGGTTGCGGTCTTCCGCGAGATGATCCCGATGGCTCGCGGCCAGGCTCGCCCACCTGCCGCGCCAGTTGAGAGCGAGGGAGAGACTCAGTAGATGCGCCGTGTGATCATGCAAATCTCGGATATTCACCTTGGCCCGTATTTCAATCACGAGCGAGGCGAATTGATCATCCGCGAGGCCCACGAGATTCAGCCCGATCTGCTGGTGATCGCGGGTGACCTGGTGATGCGCGCCGATTTCAAAGCGCAGTGGCTCATGGCCCGCGACTACATCGAGCAGCTGCCGCAGCCGCGCCTGATCGTGATGGGCAATCACGATGTGCCGCAGTACAACCAGATCGCGCGCTACCTGTGGCCGACCGCACGCTACCGCAAGTACATCTCGCCGGACCTGAATCCGGTCTGGGAGTGCGAAGATACGGTGGTGGTGGGCATGAATACCGCACGTTCCTTCACGATCCAGGGCGGTAAGCTCTCGCTTGAGCAGATTGCGTGGATGGAGCGGACGCTCAAAAGCTATCCCGAGCAGTTTTGCAAAGTCGTGGTGATGCATCATCACGTGCTGGCTCCTCCCGGCGATCGCGCCAAGAAGGCGATCGTCAACGCGGATCTGGCGATCGCGGCGATGGACCGCGCGGGTGCTGAGCTGGTGCTCTGCGGCCATATTCATACCTCGTTTACCGGTAACACGCTGGAAGCCTCGGCTAATCTCCAGTCGGGCACGATCATCGCGCAGAGCGGCACGGCCACGTCTACGCGTGGGCGGCGCTGGATGCGCGGCAAGAACGCGTTCAATATCATCGAGATCGAGGAGCAGGTGATTCGCATCTCGCAGCGAATGTATCTCGGCGATGTCGAGCGCTTCGTGCCGGTCAGCGAGCATGTGTTTCCGCGACGATCCGGCGGCGCCTACTATCTGCCGCGTCAAGAGCGGGTGCTGGAGACCAGCAAAGAGATTTCGCCGGTGCGGATCGAAACCGTGCGCGGCGCTGAGTAACGCCGGAGCTTGTAAAGGAAACGCTGACGATGAGTCCGATCATGACCGCAACCGCGATCATTATGGGTGTTGGCCTGCTGGGCGCGATCCTGCCGCTGATTCCGGGTCCGCCGATCGTTTGGCTGGGCGCGCTCTACTACGCCTGGCAGACCAACTGGGTTGAGGTGAGCTGGCCAAGCCTGGTGTTGCTGCTGCTGCTGGCGCTCGTGGGCAGCACCGCCGACCTGTGGATGGGCTATCTCGGCGCCAGCAAAGGCGGCGCATCGATCTGGGCCACGGTCGCCAGCATTGTCGGCGGCGTGGTCGGACTTTTCACGTTCGGCGTGATCGGCGCGATCGTCGGCTCGGTGGCGGCGATTGCGATCGTGGAGTATCTGCGGCATCGTGATTGGCGTAAAGTCGTGCGCGCCAGCGGCGGCTTTGTCGTCGGCTGGCTGCTGGCAACTGTGGTCGAGGTCGTGATCTGCCTGGTGATGATCGGCCTCTTCGTCGCGGCGATCTATGTGTGATCGCGCCGTCGGCACGCCGCAGCCTGGGTTTTCCGCGACAGCCGGCGCTGACTGGACATGCCCGATCCACTCATTAGAGTAGATCGGCATCAGGCGCCGAACCCTCGGAACTTATGACAACTTTGTGATATACTGCACGCAGTTTCAAGCTAGACTGTGAGGGGTAGCCTCATGCATTGGACATTCAAAAACAGCGAACTCAAGAACATTGCCGCCAAAGTCGAGGCCGGCGAGCGGCTTTCTTTCGACGACGGGCTGCGGCTCTACGCCTCGGACGAGTTGCTGCTGATCGGCAAGCTGGCCGATTATGTGAATCGGAAGCGCAACGGCGACAACGTGTATTTTGTGCAGAACCACCGCATCACGCCGACCAACGTGTGCGCGCTGCACTGCAATTTCTGCTCGTTCCGGCGCAATCTCAACGATCCTGATGCGTTTGTCCGCACCACCGAAGAGATGGTTGCGCGCGCCCATAAAACCTACACCGATCGCACCTCGGAGTTTCATATCGTCGGCGGCCTGGTGCCGGATCTTGGCGTCGAGTACTACGCCGAGATCTGCTCGGCGCTCAAGCGTGATTTCCCGACGGTTCACGTCAAAGCGTTCACGGCCGTCGAGATCGACTACATGGCGCAGGTCTCCAAGATGTCGTGGCACGATACGCTCAAGGTGCTGAAAGAGGCGGGTCTCGATGCGATGCCGGGCGGCGGCGCTGAGATCTTCCATGCCGATGTGCGGCGCAAGATCTGTCCCGAGAAGGTCGACGGCAACGGCTGGCTAGAGATTCACGGGATCGCGCACTCGCTGGGCATCAAGACCAACGCAACCATGCTCTACGGCCACATCGAGAAGCCCGAGCATCGCGTGGATCATCTGGTGCGGCTCCGCGAGCAGCAGGAGAAGTCCGGCGGCTTCATTACCTATATTCCGCTGGCCTACCATCCCGAGAACAACAACCTGGGCCGCGTCAAGAAGCTGGACTGGACGACCGGCACCGAAGATCTGCGCGAGCTGGCGGTCGGGCGGCTGATGCTCGACAATTTCTCGCACGTCAAGAGCTACTGGATCTCAAGCACGCCGCATATCGCGCAGGTCTCGCTCAACTATGGCGTCTCCGACATCGATGGTACGGTGGTTGAGGAAGATATTTATCACGCCGCCGGAGCGAAGACTGAGGAAGGCTTGACCCGCAACGATCTGACGAGCCTGATCCGCGCGGCGGGCAAAGTTCCGGTCGAGCGCGATGCGCTGTACAACCATATCGAGGTCTACGCCTGAGGAATCACCGCTCATTCAACTGGACGATCATACACTCGTATTTTAGTGGAGAAGGGTAGCCGGCCTCGCGCTGTGGCTACCCTTATACCTCTATGACATTACGACTTGGCATCATCGATTATCTCAACTGCCAGCCGATCAACTGGCGCATGGCCGAGCGCTTGCCGCAGGTCGAGTTTTTTCATGGCGTGCCGACCGCGCTCAACCAGGCGTTGATCGACGGTCATGTCGCGGTCGCGCCGATCTCGGCGTTCGAGTACGCGCGCCACGCCGACGAGTTGCTGGTCGTCGGCGGCCTGTCGATCGCGACGATCGGCGCGGTCAACAGCGTCAACGTCTTCTCGTGGCTGCCCGATCCGCGCGAGTGGGATGGCCAGTCGATCGCGCTGACGACGCACTCGGCGACCAGCGTCAATCTGCTGCGCGTGCTCTGCGAGCGTCACTACGAGGTCACGCCGACCTGGACCGCCATGCAGCCGGATCTCGACACGATGCTGGCGCAGTCGGCGGGCGCGCTGATGATCGGCGACAAAGCGCTGATCGAGGCGACCGTGCGGCGTCACATTGGGCGTCGCGGCCTGCCGTATCTTTTCGATCTCGGCGACGAGTGGCTGAAAACCACTGGATTACCGTTTACCTTTGCGGTCTGGTGTGTGCGCCGCGATCGGGCGGAGGAGGTGCACGAGGCCGGGATTATTCCCGCGCTGCACGAGGCCAAGGCCGAGGGCATGCGCCATATCGACGAGATCGCGCAGCAGTACGCGCCGCGTCTTGGGCTGCCGGCGGGCGTCTGCGCCAAGTATCTGCGCGATCTGCGCTACGATCTGACCGAGAGTGACGTGGCCGGGCTGCAAACGTTTCTGACCTGGGCGCTGCCCGAGTTTCGCTGGCAGCAGGTCGAGTGGTTCGACTCGTTCGTGCAGGCCGAAGTCACCGCCTGATCTTCCCGCGAATCACGAAGGACGCAACGGCTGCACGCTGTTGCGTCCTTTGCATTGATATGGGACGAATCTGTTAGCTCTATCTCACCTCCATGTGCTCAGGATTTGATGATCCGTGTACAATAGTCGTTGAAGTGATGCAATGACTTGATGCCAGGAGATGCAGCGATGGCCGTAGCCCAACAAATCCAGGAATCAGTTCAACGACTCCCAGCGACGTTTCAGGCAGAAGTGCTAGATTTCATCGAATACCTGCTGGTAAAGGCGGAACGTGAGGCGCTCCGCCAAGAAGAACAGGAATGGTCAGGCTTTTCGTTAGCAGCCGCTATGCGAGATATGGAAGACGAAGACGACACACAGTACACGCTTTCCGATTTGAAGGTCGTGTTCTAATGAAGCAGCCAGGGCAAATCGTCCTTATGCGCTTTCCCCAAGCCGACCTTGGAGAAGGCAAACTGCGTCCTGCGTTATTTACTTGGGAAGCTTCCTGGTAATTATGATGACTGGCTCATTTGTATGATCTCAAGCCAAACTCGCCAATATATTGACCAGTTTGACGAGATCGTTCAAACGCACGATGCCGATTTTGCCGAAAGTGGATTGAAGCAAGTCAGTCTGAGTCGTGTTGGACGGTTGGCTGTTGTCGAAGGTCAAATCTTGCTTGGAGCAATCGGACACATCGCACCAGAGCGACATGAGCGCATCAAACAACGTCTCGCCGGATGGCTGCTACAGCTATAGCGTGCAAAAAAATTCCCAAACTAAAGATGGCCGCAGGAGCATATTACGACTCCTGCGGCCAATTGATTACGTATCTGAGCCAAAACCAACATTCAAGAACAGTGTTTAGCCCTCTTTGGCAGTTTCCATAATCTCGTACAACAATTCCAGCAGCACATTCTTGCAGCTATCGCGCTGAGTAGCGATGCAGGGCACAACCTTGACCTGCTCCGGCAGCCGCAGCGCCAGCCGCAGTTCGTCGGGCGACCACGCGGTGTCTTTGTCCTGCTTGTTCGCGGCGATGATATACGGCGCCGGCCGCATCTCGTTGAAGAACTCGACGATCCGGGTGGTTTCGCGGAAAGTCTCGGGCCGCGTGCTGTCCACGACTACCACCAGGCCAAGCGCGCCCTCCGACAGAATCTCCCACATGAAATCGAAGCGGCGCTGGCCAGGCGTGCCGAAGAGATGCAGCACCAGGTCGTTGGCGATCGTGATGCGCCCGAAGTCCATGGCGACGGTTGTTTCTTTCTTGAGCAGCCGGGTCTCATCCGTAGCCTTACGCTCGGTTGAAACCACCTCGATCTCGCTGATAGAGCGAATAAACTCGGTCTTGCCCGCATTCACTGCGCCCGAAATAACCATTTTGACGGTTTGCACGAGGAAACCTCCGACAATTGCAACGCTGTAACAGGGCGGTACTCGTCGCTGGGAAAGCAATGCCGACGCGTACCTGAACAATACGCTTACAGACCGCGAATGCGGTTGATGAGACGAGCGACGAGGCTTTTCTTCGGAGGTTCGACGTATGCAGGCTCAGCCGCAGAGCGACGCGTCGGCGTGGAGCCGACACGGTTTGCTTGAGTCGCAACGGGGGCCTTCGAGCTTTGTCCGGCCGCCGGTCGCTGCACTTCGACCAGTCCGGCGGTGATAAATCCAAACACAATATGGCTGACCGCGTAGGGCGTCAGGCCGATCTTATCGGCGATCTCGTTGATCGAGGAGCGGCCGTTGATCCGCGCGAAGATGCGCCACTCGTCGGCAGTCATATTGATGTTGGCCGCTTTCTCCTGGGGCCGATCCACGAAGCGCACGATCATGTCGTTGTTCGGGATGCGCTCTTTGATGCGCGACATCTCGTCGACGCGGCGCACGCCTTCCATGATCAGGTTTTCCACCGGCAGCGGCACCAGCGACTGCACATCGTCGGGCGCGGGCTTTTGGCCAGCCTGGAACTTGAACTCGCCGTCGCGCCAGGCGAACAGCTCATAGACAGTTTCTTCGATCTGCTGCTGAATGCACATTTGCAGATCGCGCTGCCCGATCACGCCCTGATCGACCAGGATCTGCCCGAGCGGCCGCGCGTTGTTCATCTGCTGCATCTGGAGCGCCTGCGCCAGCTGCTGCGGCGAGACTTTACCCAGGCGGATCAGCAGCTCGCCCAGCCGTTCGCGACGCTGAGGCCGGACCACCGAAAGCAGCTTGCCTTTGTCGAAGTACAGATGCGCGGCGTCGTCGGTCGAGGGCCGGTTCAGCATCAGGCTACCGGTTTTATAGCCGCGATCGACAAGATATAAAAAGTCGTGGAGTGCAAAATCGCGCAGATTTCCTACCAGCGGCATCGGCGGTCCTCCCTAACAGGATCAAGATCCGGGCTTGCTTAAGCGGTGGCCGGTATCGCCTGGCCTTCCACGGCGGCGGCCTCGACGGTAATGCCGTCCGCGACCAGCACGCGATTAAGCGCTAAGATCGCAACCTCCAGCATCGAGTCGTCGGGCTCTTCCGTGGTCAGGCGCTGCATCGCCAGCGATGGCGCAACGATCGTGCGCACCCAGGCTTTATGATAGTTGCGCGCGGATAATCGCAGCAGCTCGTAGCCAATACCTGCGATGATCGGCACAAAAACGATCCGTGACAATAGCCGTAGAACGAAAGGTAAGTTGCCAAGAAAGGCGAAGATGATCACGCTGATCAGCAAGACGACCAGCAAAAAGCTCGTGCCGCAGCGCGGATGGATCAGCGTAAACGGTCGGACACCCGCGACGGTCAGCGGCGCGCCCGCCTCGTACGCGTTGACAGCCTTGTGCTCCGCGCCGTGATACGCGAAGACCCGGCGAATATCTCGGGAGCGGCGCACCAGCAGCAGGTAGCCGACGAAGATCAGCAGCCGCAGCACGCCTTCGAGCGCCTCGCGCGCCAGAATGCCCCAGTCGAGCGTTCGGGCGACGAAGCTGGCGATCAGCAGCGGAGCCACAAAGAACAGCGCGATCGACATGCTGAGCGAGATCGTGACCAGCATGATCATCTGCTGTTTGGTGATCTGCTCTTCGGTCTCGCCGATCGAGGCGTTGGCCGAGAACGACAGCGCCCACATGCCGATCAGCAGCGCATCGCCGAGCATCTGGATGCCGCGCAGCAGCGGGATTTGCGCCCAGCGCGTTCGCCGGCTTGCGTTCAGCTCACGATCCTGAAAAACGATCGTTCCGTCAGGGGCGCGTACTGCGACTGTTGCCTGATGCAGGCCGCGCATCATCACGCCTTCCATCACCGCCTGGCCGCCATACGGAAATTGTGTGGGTCGCATAAGAGGTAAAACGACGACAGCAGTCTGCTGTCGTCGTTTTACAACTTATTCGACCAACACAAATT
>DASWTQ010000458.1:0-2214 GCA_036402055.1 Herpetosiphonaceae bacterium | reverse complement strand
GTCTGTCTCTAAGGACAATTGGTACAATGCCGGGCAGAACGTAGATCGAAGATCGATCAGCGAGCAGCGTTGCTCAATGCGAGGATTTTGTATGCAGTTGCACATCGAGCGACGGAGCCAGCGCCCGTTGTATCTCCAACTTGTCGAGCAAATTCAAGAGCGTATCCGCAGTGGCGCGCTGCCGGCTGGCAGTCGCCTACCACCGATTCGCCAGCTCGCGTCTGAGCTGGGCCTGACTCGGCTGACGGTGCATAACGCCTACGCCGAGCTGCAAGCCGATGGCTGGATCGAGTCGTTTGTGGGGCGCGGCAGCTACGTGGCCGAGCGGCCCGGCGTGAAAGCCCAGATGCGGCCATCGCCGGTGCTGCCGCCGGTGCCGCTGCTGCGTCCTGGCGCGCTGGCCGAGATTATGCGGCTGGCACATCAGCCCGAGATGATCTCGTTTGCGCAGGCAGCGCCGGCTCAAGAAACGTTTCCGGTGCGCGAGTTTGGCCGCATGATCCAGCAGGTTATCGCCCAGGACGGCGCGGCGATCTTCGACTATGGCAGCAGCCAGGGCGAGATGGCGCTGCGGGAACAGCTGGCGCTGTATCTGCTGGATCGCTCGATTCAGGCTCCCGTCGAGGAGATTATGGTGGTCGCGGGCGCGCAGCAGGGCATGGATATTGTCCTACGTGCGCTGCTCAATCCAGGTGATACAATCCTGGTCGAGCAGCCGACCTATCTCGGCATGATCGAGCGGATGCAGGTGCAGGGCCTCAAGCTGGTCGCCGTGCCGATCGACGAGCAGGGTATTCGTCCCGACGCGCTGGAGACCGCGATCACGCAGCACCAGCCGCGCCTGCTGTACACGATCCCAACCTTTCATAACCCGACCGGCGTGTGCATGACTCCCGAGCGTCAGGAGGCGCTGCTGGACATTGCCCAGCGCTACTCGCTGCCGGTTCTGGAAGACGACATTTACGGCCCATTGTCCTACGACGGACCGCCGCCTACTCCGCTCAAAGCCCGCGATACGACCGGCCTGGTGATCTACCTGACGAGCTTCTCCAAGGTTTTGATGCCGGGCATTCGCCTGGGCCTGCTGTCCGCCTCGTCGCCACTGCTCGAAGCGCTGGTTGCCGTCAAGCGCCTGTCGGATATGCACTCGCCGCAGGTGACGCAGCGCGCGCTGGCCGAGTATCTGGCGCGCGGCCATTTTGCGGCGCATCTGCGCACAACCAAGGCGCTCTACCGTGAGCGCCGGGATGCGATGACCGCCAGTCTCCAGCGCTACTTTCCCTCGGATGCGACCTGGACTGTTCCCAGCGGCGGCCTGTGCTTCTGGGTTGGGCTGCCGCCTGGCCTGCGCTCAACCGATCTCTACGAGTCGGCGCTGGAGCACGGCGTAGCGTTTGGGCCGGGCCAGGTTTTCTTCCCCGAGCAATCGGTGCAGGGCTTTATGCGCCTGGCGTTTGCGGCCTGCCCGCCCGAGGCGATCGAGCGCGGGATTCAGATCCTGGGTGAGCTGCTGCACGATCAGCTGATCCGGCGGCAGCGGCTACGGGTCCGCACGTTTTATGAAACCGTTCCAATGGTATAAAGGACAACCTTTATGACGCGTTCATATCGATTTGTACAGGTGGATGTTTTCACCAACGTCGCGTTCGGCGGCAATCAGCTGGCGGTCTTTCCCGAGGCTGCGGGTCTGAGCGCCGCCGAGATGCTGACGCTGACCCGCGAGCTGAACTACTCCGAATCGACGTTTGTGCTGCCCGGCAGCGATCCGGCGACGCCGCGTCTGCGCATCTACACACCTGGCGGCGAGATCCCGTTCGCCGGCCATCCCACGATCGGCACGGCATTTGTGCTAGCGCAGCAGGGCCTATGGTCAGACGTCGACGAGGCCGTCTTTGAAGAAACGATCGGGCCGGTGCGGGTGCGTTTCCAGCGCGACGAGTCGGAAAACCTCGTGATCTGGATGCAGCACGGCGCGCCGCAGTGGGGGCCGATCTTTGAGCAGCGCTCGGTTGTGGCGCAGGCGCTCGGCCTCCAGGAGAGCGATCTGCTGGCCGATCTGCCGGTGCAAGTAGTCTCGACCGGCGTGCCCTTCCTGTTCGTGCCGATCCGCAATCTTGAGGCCGCGCGCCGCATCCAGTTCGATCCTAAGCCGCTGCTGCCGCTCTTCGGCGACGAGCCGATCTCGGTGTTTGCGCTCAGCACGGAGACCGAGCA
>DASWTQ010000457.1:0-52899 GCA_036402055.1 Herpetosiphonaceae bacterium | reverse complement strand
GGCGAGGGGTTTAAAATTCGTCCGCATACTCCCCTCGCCTGTCGCAACCGAGGCGGAAGCCGGCCGAGGAGTGGGGAAGGGGCCGGGGGTGAGGGCCTAGCCTCAATAAAAAAAGCCGGAGCGTTTCAGGCGCTCCGGCTTTGGTATGTATGTGTCGCGGATCTTAGCTCTGCGGCATCAGGCCATGGCGCTGCAAAAACTTGCTCAGCGCCTCGTCGCTCGGCTCGGTGATCAGCGTGCCGCGATCAAACGAGCGGGCGGAGCGGCCGGGCGGGAGCGGCTGGGGCTCCTCGATCGGCTGGATGTCGCCTTTGCGCGCCACAACGATCGTCGGGACGCTGCGATGACCGACCCACTGCTCAACCAGCGTGCCTGCGCTCTCGTCCTCGTCGATATGAATCATGCGATAAGATACTTGTTTGCTCTTGAGAAATCGCTCAGAGCGCATAAGATCGGGGCAGGGAAAGGTGCGCCCGTAAACGATTAATTCTTTGTCCATAGGATCTTGTAATTCCTCCTGGCATTTGGATTACATAGTGTATGATACCAGGACGGCGCGCAAATCGCTGTAGGCCAAACGGCTCATCGCGTTGCACGACTGGCGCGCACCATCTGCTCCATCCGTCGGTAGGCCGCGCCGCTATCGATCGACTGGCGCGCACGCTCGACGCCCTCGGCAAAATCGGCGGCCTGCTCGGCGGCGACCAGCGCGGCGGCGGCGTTGAGCAGCACAATATCGCGCTGCGGCCCCTGCACCGAGCCATCCAGAATGCCGCGAATAATCCCGACGTTCTCCTCGACGGTGCCGCCCAAAATCTCGGCGCGCTCGGCGCGGCTCAGCCCCACGCTCTCGGGCGCGATCTCGTATTGCTGCGGCGCTTCCCCGGCGCGAACTTCCCAGACCATGCTCGGCGCGCTCAGGCTCATCTCGTCCATGCCGTCGGTGCCGTGCACAACCAGCGCGTGACGGGTTCCCATGCGGCTCAGCGCGCGGGCCAGTTTTTCCGCCAGCGGCGCGGAGGCCACGCCCAGCACCTGATACTGCGCGTGCGCCGGATTGGTCAGCGGGCCGAGCACATTGAAGGCCGTGCGAATGCCGATCTCGCGGCGGATCGGGCCGACGTAGCGCATGGCCGGGTGAAACTTCTGGGCGAACATAAAGCCGATCTGGGCCTGATCCAGACAGCGCGCCACGCCCTCGGCATCCAGCTCGATGTTGACGCCCAATCCTTCCAGCACATCCGCCGAGCCGCAGCGGCTGGTCATCGCTCGGTTGCCGTGCTTGGCGACCGTCGCGCCACTGCCGGCGGCGACAAACGCCGCTGTGGTCGAGATGTTGAAGGTGTTGGTCGAATCGCCGCCGGTGCCGCAGGTATCCAGCACCGGGCTGTCGTGGAAGACGCGCACGGCTTTTTCGCGCATGACCTCGGCCATCCCGGCGATCTCGGCGTCGGTCTCGCCCTTGAGATGCAGCGCCGTCAGAAACGAGGCAACCTGCGCGGGCGTGGCTTCGCCGGTCATGATCTCCTGCATCACGGCCGCTGCCTCATCCTGGCCCAGATCGCGGCCCTGCACAATCGTTTTGATCGCATCTTGTATCTGCATGATTCCTCCAAAAACACAAGCCAGGCACAGAGTCTTGATCTACAAAGCTCCGGTATAGCGCAGCCGGTAGAGCCGTCCGGTGCCGTCCTCGGAGATGATCAGGCTGCCGTCGCGATCGACCAGCACGCCGGCGGGACGGCCCCACCAGGCGTTGTCGACGAGCCAGCCGCTGATCAGGGTTTCTTGCGCGACGGGCTGCCCGTTCTTGAAGCGAATCCGCAGCAGATCGTAGCCGCTGATGCGCGCAACCTCCGAGGCTGCCGCGCCATGCCGCGCGATGATCGCGTCGCCCTGGTAGGCCGGCGGCAGGTTCAGCCCATCGTAGAACTGGAGGCCGAGCGGCGCGGTGTGCGCTGTCATCGTCCAGGCGGGCGGCAGCGTGCCGGCGCAGCGGCCGGGATCGTTGAACTCGGGGCTGGGCTGTCGATCGCCGTGGCAGTAGGGCCAGCCGTAATCGCCGCCCGTCACGATCTTGTTCAGCTCCTCGGGCGGCTGCTGCTCGCCAAGGCCGTTGCGCCCGTTGTCTACGCCCCACAGCTCGGGTGTGCCCGGCCGAAAGGCGATCCCGACCGAGTTGCGCAGGCCGCGCGCCACAACCTCAGGCTGCGAGCCGTCGCGATTGTAGCGGGTGATCGTGCCGCGCAGCGGATCTTGCTCCACACACAGATCGCACGACGAGCCGATGCTGACATAGAGCTTGTTGTCTGCTCCCAGAATCACCGTGCGCGTGCGATGACCGTAAAGATCGCGCGAGCCGCTGGGCAGCTCAGCCAGCACCTGCTTGCGAGCGATACCATCGGAGCCGGGTCGCAGCAGCACAAGCTGGGTTTCGGTCGCGGCGACCAGGCCATCGGGCGTGAAGGCCAGGCTTGAGACGAGCGGCAGTCCGGCGGCAAAGGGTTGCTGCTTCTCCAGCTTGCCGTCGTTGTTGGTGTCGCGCCAGCGCGTAACTTCGCCCGCGTCCTGCTCGGCGACGTAGAGCGTGCCGTCGGCATCCTGAGCCATGAATCGCGGCCGGCGCAGGTTCTCGGCGATCAATTGGATCTCGAAGCCAGCCGGGATCGTAAGCGTGCGACCAAGCTCGGGCACCGTAACATTTTTGTAGCGTGTCGGCTCGCCGTTGGGCGACTCCGGCGCGTAGTTTTCGGCGCCCAGACGGCCGAGCAACACTTTGTATGGATTGGGGTTGTTAGGATGATACTCGAAGCGGGCGCGCTCAAACCACTGTGTCAGCACCTGATCGCCTGAGGTGTTGCGCTCGCTTTTGACGCCGGTCAGCGGCAGGCCGAAGAGCGCCAGCGAGCGCTGGTAGGCGTTCAATCGAGGATCGCTCAGGCCGTGCGAGCGCCAGTAATCGAGAAACGGGCCGCAGACCTCGCGCTGCGTCTCATCGAACCGCAGGCACGCGCCGCCCAGCGGATTGCCCTGATTCGGCTCGCCGCGCCAGTCGCGGCCCTGCCGTCGCAGCAGGTCGTCGCCGAGACGGCCGAGCAGCACATCGTAGGGCGCGGCGATCTCGGGGTGCAGCTCCAGCCGGCCGCGCTCGAAATGCTGGACCGCGAACCGGCCAGCATCGGTGCGCTCCGAGCGCTGATCGCTGATCGGCAGGCCAAAGACCGGCAGCCCGCCGTTGCCGTTCCAGAAGTCCAGCAGTCGCCCGCCGACGATCTGATTGGTTTCGGGGAAATTGCGCTCCGCCGCCAGCGTGGATCGCGCGCTCCCAAAGGCTGCGCCGATCAGCAGTGCCAGCAGCAGGAGATTGATCACCCGTCGCATGAATCGCTCCTTCTTCCTTCGATCCAGAGAACAAAGGAACAAGAGAACAAAGGGAATAAGCGTCTTTTTTGTTCTTTGTTCTCTGTTCTTTGTTCTTTCATTAGGTTCTAGGTTCTTAGTTCTAGGTTCTTGGTGCGCTCTAAAAAGTTGCGCAGCAGCTGCTTGCCGTGCTCGGTCGTGTACGACTCCGGGTGAAACTGAATGCCCTCGATCGGCAAGTCGCGATGGCGCAGGCCCATGATCAGCCCGTCCTCGGTCTCGGCGGTGATCTCCAGCGCCGAGGGCAGACTCGCGCGCTCGACAATCAGCGAGTGGTAGCGCGTGGCCGCGAAGGGCGACGGCAGATCCTGAAACACGCCCTGACTCTGGTGATGAATCGGCGAGAGCTTGCCGTGGACCGGCTCCGGCGCGCGAATCACACGCCCGCCAAAGGCCGCGCCGATCGCCTGGTGGCCGAGGCACACGCCCAGGATCGGAAACTCGACGCCCAGCTCGCGGATCAGGGGGATCGAAATCCCGGCCTCGGCAGGCGTACACGGCCCCGGCGAGATCACGATCTTATCCGGCGCGCGCTCCCGAATCTCTTCAACTTCGATCTCGTCGTTGCGCACAACCTCGACGGTCGCGCCTAGCTCGCTCAAATATTGAAACAGGTTATAGGTGAACGAGTCGTAATTATCGAGCAGCAGGATTCTCATAGCTTTTTCCATTCATGATCACGGGCTAACGACGCCATTACATCGACTCCGCCAGCTCGATCGCACGCAGCAAGGCGCGGGCCTTGTTTTGCGTTTCTTTCCACTCAAGATCCGGCACGCTGTCGGCGACAACACCGCCGCCGGCCTGAACATGCGCCACGCCGTCTTTGAGATAGATCGTGCGGATCGTGATCGCGGTGTCGAGCGAGCCGTCGAAGCCCAGGTAGCCGACGCAGCCCGAGTACGGCCCGCGCTGATCCGGCTCCAGCTCGGTGATGATCTCCATCGCGCGGATCTTGGGCGCGCCGCTGACAGTTCCCGCCGGGAAGCAGGCTCGCAGCGCGTCGAGCGGCGTAAGATCATCGCGCAGCTCGCCGGTGACCCGCGAGACCAGATGCATCACATGAGAGTAGCGCTCGATCTCCATGAACTGCGGCACCTTGACGCTGCCAGGCTTGGACACGCGGCCGGCGTCGTTGCGGCCCAGATCGACCAGCATCAGGTGCTCGGCGCGCTCCTTGGGATCGGCCAGCAGCTCGTCGGCCAGCCGCTGATCGTCGGCCTCGTCGTGGCCACGGCGGCGCGTCCCGGCGATCGGATGCGTCTCGACGATGCCCTCTTCGACGCGTAGCAGCATCTCGGGCGACGCGCCGATCAGATCCAGGCCAAAGCCGCGCAGCAGATACATGTACGGCGACGGATTGACCGCCCGCAGCGCCCGGTAGATCGTCAGGGCATCGGCCTTGGTGCTGCGAGCAAAGCGCTGCGACGGCACAACCTGAAAGATGTCGCCGGCGCGGGTGTACTCCTTGGCGCGCTCGACGGCGGCTTCGTACGCCTGCTTGGTGAAGTTCGAGGACTCGAAGATCGGCAGTGTGTCGGTCTCGGCTGGACGGGGCTGAACGCGGCTGGCACCCAGCGGCGCGCGCAGTCGCTCTTGCAGCTCCTGAAGCCGCGCCGTCGCCCGGCTGTAGGCGTCGGCCAGATTGGCAACATCCAGCCGCACATGTGTGATCAGCGTCAGCGTGTGGCGCAGATGATCGAAGGCTGCCAGCGTATCGAAGCGGGCAAACACGCCGTCCGGCAGACCACCGTAGGGCCGGCTTTTGGCACGTGGTATGCGCTCGAACGCGGTCACTGCTTCGAAGCCCAGCCAGCCGACGGCGCCGCCGCTGAAGCGCGGCAGGCCCGGAAACGAATGATACGGCCCGCTGGTATCGGCCAGCCGCGCGATCGCCGCCAGCGGATCGCCCTCGTCGGCGTGGAGCGCGACGACCTCGCGGGGCTGCACGCCGATGAACGAGTAGCGGCCCATGTGCTCGCCGCCCTCGACCGATTCGAGCAGACACACCGGGCCGTTCTCGCCCGCCGTCAGCAGCAGAAAGACCGAGACGGGTGTCAGCGTGTCGGCCAGTAGCTCGATGCTGATCGGCACCAGGCCTCGCCGGTGTTCTTGAGCCAGCGCCTGAAGCGCTTCAAAAGTTGGTGTGATCATATGTTTGGAAGAACAAAGGAACAAAGAACAAAGGAACAAAGAACAGGGGCTGGTAATTTTCTTGTTCTCTGTTCTTTGTTCTCTGTTCTCCGCTCTCGCTAATCCCGATAATACGTCATGCCCATTGCATCCTCAACCATGGCGATCGTTTCCCTGGCGACGGCGCTCATGCGGGCGTTGCCGGCGTGCAGCACCTCTTCGACCAGTCCGGGCCTGGCCGCAAACTCGGCGCGGCGTTCGCGCATCGGCTCAAGGAAGTTATTGATCGCGGTCGCCAGCTTGCGCTTGACCTCGACGTCGCCGACTTTGCCCTGGCGGTAGCGATCTTTGAGATCGTCGACCTCCTCCGTGTTGGGATTGAAAGCGTCGTGGTAGATGAAGACCGGATTGCCCTCGACGCGGCCCGGGATGTCGGCGCGCACACGGTTGGGATCGGTGTACATGCCGCGCACTTTCTGCTCGACAGTCTTGGCGTCGTCGGAGAGAAGGATCGTGTTGCCGAGACTTTTGCTCATCTTGGCCTGGCCGTCGGTGCCAACCAATGTGCCGACATCGCTCTCGACATAGTCCGGCTCGGGGAAGACCTCGCCGTACACGTTGTTGAAGCGCCGCGCGATCTCGCGGGTTATCTCGATGTGCGACGCCTGATCGCGACCAACCGGCACAGCCTCAGCGCGCGGCAGCAGAATATCGCCGGCCTGGAGCACGGGATAGCCCAGCAGTCCGAACGGCAGCTGCTCTTCCTCGATGTGGGCGTTACGGGCCATCTCTTTGATCGACGGGATGCGGCTCAGACGCGGCACCGTCACCAGCATCTCAAAGATCAGGTTGAGCTGGTAGATCTCCTTGACTGCCGATTGCACATACATCGTGCTGCGCTGCGGATCGATGCCCAGCGCCAGCTCGTCGAGCACCAGATCGTGAATATTGTTTTTGGTCTCGGCGATGTCGGCTTTGGTCGATTTGGTCGTCAGCACGTGCAGATCGGCGATCAGAAAGAAGCACTCGTACTCGTCCTGAAGCCGCAGACGGTTGGCATAGGTGCCGACGTAATGCCCGATATGCAGTTTGCCGGTCGGGCGGGTTCCGGTCAACAGTCGTTTCTTAGCCATGATCATACTCCTTTGTTTTATGATTTAGGATTGTTTTTCGCGTCTGAGCATCTGTTGAATTTGCCTCAGGCCAACCAGCCAATCGGTCAGCCAGGGCGCGGCTTTGGCGAGAAACGCCAGCGGCCCGTAGTACCACGGCACGATGATCTTGCGGCGTGGTCGCTGGATCGCCACGGCGATCGCATGAGCCACAACCTCGGCGCCCGGCATCGGCACTTTGATGCCTCTGGTCATCGGCGTGCTCACAAAGCCCGGCGCGATCAGCACGACCTTGATCTTGTCCGGTCGCAGCTCCCGGCGTATCGCGTCGCTCAGGCCGCGCAGGCCAAACTTGGTCGCCGAGTACAGGCTGGTGGTGCCGACCTCGCCCGCCACCGAGCCGATGTTGATGATCAGGCCGCCGCCCTGCTGCCGCATGTGGGGCACGACCGCTCGTATCGCGCGGATCGGACCCAGCAGATTGACCGCGATCACCTGCTGCATATCGTCGTCGGAGCTGGTGGCGGCGGTTTTGCCCGCGCCTATTCCGGCGTTGTTGATCAGCACATCGATGCGTCCGTAGGTGTCGATCGCGGTCTGGATCAGATGATCGATGTCGTGGGTGCGCGTCACATCGGTAGGCACGACCAGCGTCTTGCCGCCCAAACGCTCGATTTCGGCTGCCAGCGCTCGCAGCTGATCTTCGCGCCGCGCCGCCAGCACCACCGTCGCGCCCTGACGCGCCAGCTCACGCGCGGTTGCCGCGCCGATGCCGCTCGACGCGCCTGTGATCACTACGATGCTGTTGCGAATATTCATGCCTGCTCCTTCAGCTTTTGCCACAGCTTGCGCAGCCGCGCGGCGTTTTCCACAAGATATCCACGATCGGGTGTGAAAACTTCGAGCGTGATCGTGCCGTCGTAGCCGCTGGCCTGCAATAGCCCGAGCTGCTCCGGCCAGTCGATCGCGCCGACGCCCATCGGCAGGTGATCGTCGCTGGTGCGCTTGTTGTCCGAGATATGCACATGCACCAGCTTTGCGGCATGCGATTTCAGAAATTCGGCGGTGCGATCGCCCTTGACGTTGGCGTGTGCGATGTCGAGATGAAAGCGCAGGTTTGGATGCGCGTCGAGCAGCGTGCGAAAGGCTTTGGCGTTGTTCAGGTTGTTGACTACGTTTTCGATCATGATCGTCAGGCCGTACGCCTGCGCCTCCTCGGCGAGCTGCCCAAACGACTCGGCATTCCAGCGCAGTGTGTCGTCGTAGCTGAACGCGCTGATGCCGCGATCCACGTGGACGTTGACATACGTCGTGCCCAGCTGCTTGAACGACTCAAAGGTCGCTTTGACCGAGGCCACTGCGCCTGCTCGCACCTCCGGCGCCGGCGATGCGAAGGGCAGATACCACGCCGTGTGCCCGACGATCCCGAGACCGGTCTGATCCAGCACATTTTTGAGCGCCGTAACCTTCACCTGCTCCACAGCCGCAGCCGGCCCTTCCATCGTCAAGTCGAGGAACTCGAAGCCGTTTCGGGCTGCCCAGCGCGCCTCGGTCACCGGATCGACCGCCGGATCGTTCATCATCCCAACCTGCATTACGCCTCCAGTTCGAGAACAAAGGAACAAAGAACAAAGGAACAAAGAACAAAGGAACAAAAAACGGATAGATTGTGAACAAAAAAGAAGTGTTGGCGAACAAATAATTTATGTATGCTGCTTTGTTTCGAGATCTTGACTCCAGTGCAACAAAAAAGCTCCCGCCCCTAGAAGGGACGAGAGCTGCTTATCTCGCGGTACCACCCTTGTTCGCCGCGATGATCGCGACGCACTCTGCAAGTACGGCAGACGTATTGTCTGCGATACCTCGCGCCCTGGTAACGGTGGCGTTTCCGGTGGCTACTACTTGAGCGAAGACCAGGCGATACAGAACTAAGAATGATTGTGCTGAGACTAGGTTCTAAGTTCTTGGTTCTTCGTGTTCTTCGTCGTTCGTTCCACGACTCATGGGACCATTCACCACGTTCGTACGTACTGGCTTCGCACCAATTGCCAGCTCGCTGAACGCCGTCGCGCGGCTACTCTTCCCAATCAACGTCTTGTATCAAATTAGACTGCGGAAAAGTATAACATGCGCGATTCGGCGAGTCAACGCTGCGATCGAGATTCGGCGGGCTCGGTCGCTGTAATCTACGTGAAGAAATCGGATTCATGAATTTCTGGCTCGACTACTTGACGACGATCTTCTCCCATCGTTATTATGGCTGACCAGACTAGATGAAGGAGGTACCTCCTATGCCACGACGTACACAATCCCGTGGACAATGTGTATTCTGCCTTACCTCTATGACGCGGAGCGGTCTTGCTAAACATCTGGCAAAGTGCTCGGCACGCCAACAGCGCATAACACAGGCTGATTCACAAGGAGGGAAACAGCGAGTTTTGTACCATTTACAAGTCCAGGACGCCTGGAATGGTGACTTCTGGCTTCATCTCGAAATGGATGGCGCTGCCCGGCTGATCGATCTCGATGACTATCTCCGTGCGATCTGGCTGGAGTGCTGTGGCCATCTCAGTCAATTTTCGATTGGCGGTTGGGATGGCGCGGCTATGAACATGAAACGTAAGATCGCAGATATTTTTACACCTGGCGCTGTTGTGACGCATATCTATGATTTTGGAACCTCCTCAGAAACCCTCATTAAGGCAGTTGCAACGCGAATGGGGCAACCACTGACTAAGTTTCCTATCTTCCTCATGGCCCGAAATAATCCTCCCGAGGAAGTATGTATGGAATGTTCGCAGCAGGCGTCTGCACTGTGTCTGGAATGCGTCTATGCGCTAGAAGCATCCGGCTTTCTGTGTGACCAGCATGCTAAGAAGCATCCGCATGACAATTATGGCGATCCCATGCCCTTGGTGAATTCGCCACGGGTCGGGATGTGCGGGTATGATGGCCCAGCGGAACCACCCTATTGACGTAGTGACCGAATCACGCATTGGAGCTGGCCGCGTCCTGCGTGGTAGAACGTCAGCAAATTTCAAACAATATTCTTATTGGCGATCGCTCCACTTTCCCCATCCTGTGTCCATACCTGTCACACGAGCATGTATACTGGTTCCGCGAACGAGTTGTCGTCCTGAGTGATATGACCGGATGCGCAGTAACCAGCATTTTCATTTTGGTTGCGCGTTTGTATTGTGGAGCTTTATGCTGACTATCGACATCCAGACTGCCCGTCGCTTCATCCTCGGCAAGCAGGGCCTGTGGCCTGGCAGGCGCTGGCACGGCGTCACAGGCACAGAGCAGGCCATGCGCGCAATGGAATACTTACAGCTCGATCCGCTCCAGATCATCGCGCGTAGCCATGACATCACGCTGTACAGCCGCGTCATCGACTACACGCCCGGTCTGTGGGAAGAGCTGGCCTATGGGCAGCGCAAGTTCTTTGACTGGGGTGGCTGGCTTGCTGCCCGGCCGATGGACGAGCTGCCGCACTGGCGTGTCGTCATGCGCCGTGAGCGCGAGCACAACGCGCGGATGCTCAGCACTGCTCGCGATCATGCCGATGCCATCGTCGAGATGCGGGCCATACTCCGTGAGCGCGGCACGGTGACCAACCGCAACTTCACGATGGCGACACGGACGCGAACTGAAAGCTATCGTGGCCGCAAGGACAGCGCGCTGGCCTTGTATTATTTGTGGCTAACCGGCGAGGTCATGACGCATCACCGCGAGCGCTTTGAGCGCGTGTATGCGCTCACGGAGTCGGTCGCGCCGGCGCATCTCATCCGCGAAAGCGACGAAGCTGAAGCCGATCGCTTCTTGATCAAAAAAGATGTCAGCTTCTCCGGCCTGACGCAGCTGAAGCGAGCCCAAGATTCGTTTCATCGCGGCCTGCCATTCGACAAAGCGCAGCAGATCCGCGAGGCGATGCTGGCCGACGGCGAGCTGATCGAGGTGCGGGTTGAGGGCTGGAAGCCGGTACACTACGCGCTCGGCAGCGATGCGGAGCTACTCCATACCTTGAGCGCCGGACTCGTGCCGGAGGCATGGACACCCGTGGAGACCACCACCACCGACGAGGCCGTCTTTCTGGCGCCGCTCGATCACGTCAGCGCGCGCGGTCGAGCCAAGGTGTTGTTTGGCTTCGACTACATCTGGGAGGTCTACAAGCCCGAGCATCAGCGCAAATTCGGCTACTACGCACTGCCGATCTTGTGGGGCGATCGGCTCGTGGCGCGCTTCGACAGCAAGCTTGACCGCACGACCAACACGTTCGTTATTCTGGGCTTGTGGTTGGACGACGAGGCGCTCGGCGCCGATGAGGCTTTTGCCGAGGCGCTGGCCCGTGGATTTGCGCGCTTCGTAAGGTTTCTCGGCGCGAGCACGCTGAACGCGCAGGCGATTCGCGAGCCGCTGCTGCGCCAGCGTGTATCTGCTGTAACGGAAGCGAGTTGAAGCTGAGTTTGATCGCTGTTCTTTCAAACCTTGAAAGCGCTGGAGGTCGAGATGGCTCACGCACTGCACGATCCCGTCAGGCACAATGCCTGGGCGACCACGCACATCCTGGAGTTCTGCCGGGGACTCGACGAGCAAGCCCTGAGCGCCACCGTGCCCGGCACCTACGGCACGATAATCCAAACCTTGCGGCACATCATCTACTGTGAGCGAGAGGATCTCGATCAGCTTCTTGGCCGGGAGCCGACCGACCTTTGGCAGTCGGGATCGACAGCCGGGCTCGACGTGTTGAGCGAGCTTGCGGCTCAGCTGTCGACGGATTGGGAAATCTTTCTCGCCGGCGACGTCGACAGTGAGCGCCTGCTGCTGCCTGAAGAAGGCACCGAGCCCATCCCGGCCGGCATCGTCATCGCCGTGGTGCTGTACCACGGTAGCGATCATCGCGGACAGATCTGCACCATCCTCAGCTCACTCGGCCATGAGCCGCCCGATCTCACACCCTGGGCCTACGCCTTCGCTACCGGGCGGATTCGGGCGTAGTAGCGCAGCGATCGCAATCTACGGATTGCTCGGGACGCGGTCCCAGGTCTGTGCTACCTCGGCGAGCTTTGCCGGATCGTCAATATACTGCTCGAAGTAGCCGCACGTCGTGCACACATAGGCTAGTGCCGGTACAGGGATCGAGATGAAGCTCGTGCGGACGTGGATCTTCATCTCACCCACTCCACCTATACGCCGATAGACCGTGGCCGACCCGCATTTAGGACAACGACCAGAGTACATACTATTCCTCCCATGTTCTGCCTGGCTGAGGGACTGGAGCTATCATGCCATACCAGGTGTAGCAAAACAACCTGGAATCAGCCTGAGGCGAACGATGGTGCAACAAACACATTGCTACAAAAGCGAATCGCCTGCGCGTTGGGATCTTTCGTGGTATCTTGATGGCGCTTACAAAACCGGCGCGATCGCCGCTGTGACAACTCTATCGATACGAGGTCTTGAGCTTTGGCGTCATCTAACCATGTAGCGGTTGCAGGCAAGCCGGCGCGTCTGGAGGCGATCTCCGGGACGCTGCGTCAGGCAGCGATCGCTCTGGGCGTGTTTGTGCTGGCGCTGCTGCCGCGCGGCGTAGGCCAGGGAACGTTCGTCACCGTGGACGAGATTTATCACTGGTTTGGCCGCGCTCAGAAATTCCTGACGGCGCTTCAAACCGGCGATTATGCCGCTACCAATCTGATCGGCCATCCCGGCGTGACGACGATGTGGCTTGGCTCGATCGGGCTGACGCTTCAGCGCTGGCTCGGCGGGCTTGGCTGGGTCAGCCTGGACAGCGCGGATGTGCAGCGGATCTTTCTGAGGCTACCGGTGGCGGTGGTGACGTCGCTGTGTGTCCCGCTGGCCTATCTGCTCCTGCGCCGGCTCTTCGGCGGCCGCGTGGCACTACTGGCGGCGCTGCTCTGGGCGATCGATCCGTTCTTGATCGCTCACTCGCAGCTGCTGCACACCGATGCGCTGGTCACATCTTTCATGGCGATCAGCCTGCTCTCGGCCTTTGTGGCTTTCCGCGTCGACGAGGGCATCGTCACCAATCCCGGCCCGATTCGCTGGCCGCTGCTGCTGGCCTCGGCGCTCGCCGGTGGCCTGGCGCTGCTCACCAAATCGCCGTCGATCCTGCTCGCGCCGATGCTGGGACTGACCGCGATCGTCACGGGCTGGCGCTCTGCTCTCTGGTCGCGGCGACTGCCGATCGTGCCGCTGCTGGCGTGGGGCGTGGTGGTGGTGGTAGTCTGGTTCGCGCTCTGGCCGGCAGCCTGGGTCGATCTCGGCAACGCGGTCTACAGCATGTACGGCCAGGCGCGCTACGACGGCGCGGTGCCGCACGCCTGGGGCAACTTCTTTCTTGGCCGCGCGGTCGCCGATCCGGGACCAGGTTTCTACCCGGTCGCGATCGCATTCCGGCTGACGCCCTGGACGCTGCTGGGCTTGCTGGCGGCGATCGGGGTAGCTCTGTGGCGACGGCGCGATCTGCCGAATCGGGTGGCGCTGGCGCTGCTGGCAGTTTTTGCGCTGGCCTTTCTGCTGGCGATCACTACGCAGGCCAAAAAGTTCGATCGCTATGCCCTGCCGATGTTTCCTACGCTCGACATCATCGCCGCGATCGGACTGCTCTGGCTGGCGGATCTCGTCCAGCGCCGCATGGTTCGCACTCCCTCCGCTCTCAATCCACGACTGGCGGGGCTGGCCTGGCTCGGCGTGATCGTGTTTGGCGGCGCGAACCTGGCCTGGTTCCATCCCTACGAGATCGCCTACTACAATCAGGCGCTGGGCGGCAGCCGCGTAGCAGTGCGCGCGATCCCGGTCGGCTGGGGCGAAGGCTACGAGCAGGTTGGCGCGTTCATCGCACAGCAGTACGACGGCTGCCAGCGTCCGATCGCGACCTGGTTCGGCGCGGCGCTGCTGCCCTACGTCTGCTCGCCGGTGGTGCCGCTGGACTGGACCTTCAAGCCAGGCGAGGCGGGCTACTCCGTGCTCTACATCGATCAGATCCAGCGCAACGACGTGCCCGAGGTAACCTCGGCGCTGCTGGGCAAGGAGCAGCCGCTGCATGTGGTGCGCATCCACGGCATCGACTACGCCTACATCTACCGCATCAAGCCGCCGATCCAGCAGCCGGTTGCGGCCACGTTTGGCCCCGCGATCCAGATGCAGGGCTACGATCTCGACGCATCCCCGATCCGTGAGCAGGGCGCGCTCTTCTTGAATCTGCACTGGCATGCCACAGCGCCCGTGACCGGCGATCATATGCTGTTTATTCACGTGCTGAACGAGCGCGGCGAGCGTGTGGCACAGGTCGATGTGCCGCTGGTTGGCGCGGGCGCTCTGCTCCCGGCATGGCAGCCCGGCGACTATACGACCTGGAAACAGCAGGTGCCGATCGCGGCGGACCTGCCCGAGGGCAAGTACTGGCTGGCACTAGGCATCTACCAGCCGGGCGCTCCCGCACGCTTGCCGCTCCAGGCCGACGTGCCGCCCGGCGCTCCCGACGATGGCGGCGACGCGCTGCGGCTGCCGGTCACGCTGCCCTGATTCTGTGGGTAGGGACACGCATGCCCAGAGGGCACCCGCGTGTCCAGGGCACGTCACCGACGTGCCCCTACAAATCAAATGATCTGACTATCGCATTGAGCTACTCTGGCTGATCGCGCTCGGCCTTGCGGCGGGCCTGAATCTGCTGGCGGATCTCCTCGCCGCGCTTCCAATCCCGCCGCTCGTCCTCGGTCGTCACCAGCAGCGGCGGAACCGGCTGAGGCGTGCCGTGCTCGTCGATCGACACAAACGAGTAAAAGCCGGTGGTGCAGCGCTCCCGCTCGCCGGAGAGCGGCCGCTCGGCGTAGATGTCGATGCGCACGATCAGCGAGGTGCGGCCAGTGTGGATCACATGCGCGTACGCCTCGATAATATCGCCGAGCCGGATCGGCGTGCGAAAATCGATGCGCTCGGTGCTGGCGGTAACTACCGGCTGGCGGCAGAAACGAATCGCGGCGATCGCAGCGGTCTTATCCATCAGCGCCAGCACATCGCCGCCAAACATCGTGCCGTGGGTGTTGGTATTGCTCGGTAGCACAATCTCGGTCGTGGAGACGCGAATCGTTGGACGCGGCTCCAGGGTGGACATGGTACTAGTACTCATTGAAAGGTCCTTCTAGGAGTATTGGCGTGCCGCCCTTATTAATATTGGATACCAAATTTCTGTACAATGGTTCATCCACCATTGTACGCGCAACCTGTTTCCCTGTGCAGTAAAGCGAGCCCTGTACTGATGCTGGTTAGTCATCACATCGATAACGCCCTGGGCATAGTCGAATCACTGCTAACAGATCTGCGGTGGGCTACGCTTATTGTCGAGCCAACCGGACATATTCGGGCAGCTAATCCTTCCGCACACACACTCCTCGCTCGATCGACCACTCCCCTGGCCCAAGAGCACCTGTCCGATTATGTAACGGCTGAGTCGGCCGATGCTTTGCACACACTGCTGCATACGGCACAGAGCAAGCGCTACTCCACCGCCGCGCTCAGCTTCAAAAGCTCCCAGCCGGATCTGGCGCTGGCCTGCACGGCTCACGCAGTCGCGATCCCAGCTGCTAGCCAGCCGATCTGTGTGCTGGTGCTCGACGAGCGGAGCAGCAAAGCGCAGGAGCTTACACAGGCGCTCAGCACAGCCGCAGCAATGGGCTTCGAGACGCAAGATATTGCAGCCTTTTTTACCACACTACACCAGACTCTGGCGCCTCTCGATCTGGATGTGCATGTTGCGCTGTGCGCTCCCGGGACGCAGGATCTTACCTGGGCCTACACCAGTACCAGCGCGGCCGTGCTTGAACATGTCGAGCGCACAGTTGGCCTGAGTCTGCCTCAGCTCTTCGATTGCCTGCCCGCGCTAGAAACCATGAGTGAGCCGGTGATCATCAAGGTGATCGATCCGGCAGTCGATACGGCCGATGCTCAGGCCATGCTGCGCAGCGCTGTAGCCAGTTTGCTCTGGTGCCATAGCTATGTGGCGATCCCGCTCGTGGCTCACAAGCAGGTTTTTGGCGTGCTGGTGCTCTCGGGTGGAAATCTTGAACGTGTAGATGTAGCTACGCTCAAGCCGTTTGGCCAATTGCTGGGTCAGGCGCTGGACCGGCTGCGACAACAAACCGATTATGTTTCTGAGCGCGCGTACACCACGCTGCTGCTCAAAGCCGGCCGGGCCATCACCGAGGTGACGGATCTCGAAGAGGTTTTGCAGGTGATCTGCGATCAGGCCATGATCCTGACCGGCGGCATGACCGCTGTGATCTGGCAGCCCGAGATGGACGGCTCGCGTATGCGGGTGCTGATGGCGGTCGGCGCGTTTGCCGAGCATCTGCGCGGGCACAGCATTGGCGTTGACGAGAGCATTGTCGGGCGAGTGTTTCGCGAGCAGCGCTCACTGGTGATTCCGGATCTGCAAAGCGAGCCGGTCGTCGATCCGATTATCAAAACGCATGTGCCGCTGCGAGCCGCGATCTTCCAGCTGCTCCAGATTCAGGGCCGTCCCGTTGGCGTGCTCTCGGTCGGGCATCACACGCCGCACTGTTTTCTCCAGACCCAGCTCGCCGTGCTTGAGCAGTACAGCGTCAACGCGGCGGTCGCGATCGAAAATGCGCGGCTGCACGAGTCGATTCGACGCTCCGAGGAGCGCTACCGCTCGCTCTTCCAGAACGCGCTGGAGATTGTGCTGACGCTCGATCTGCAAGGCCGGATCGTTTCGTGGAACCGCGCGGCGCTGCTGTTTCTGGGCCTGACACCACAGGATACGCGCAACGGCCTGGTCAATTTCTACGATCTCCTGGTGCCCGAGACGGCCGAGTGGCTGCGGTTTATGCAGGATCGCACGCTGCAAGGCCAGCAGCTGCATCCTACCGAGATCGAGATCCGTCGCTCCGATGGCTCGCTGGCGATCGTGGAGGTCACGATGCAGCTCTTTATCGAGCATGGCAAGCCGGCCGGTGTGTACATCATTGGGCGCGACATGACCGAGCGCCAGCGGCAGCAGCGGGCGCTTACCGAGCAGGTAGCGCAGCTTACAGCGCTGCATAAGCTCAGCATCGCGCTCAGCTCGTCGCTCGATCGTGAGGACATTCTGCAACAAGCTGCCGAGGCGATCGCCCATGCGCGGCAGTTCGATAGCGTCGGCATCCACCTGATTCATGCGAACAATCAATACCTGGAGCTGACGGCTCACGCCGGCATGGATGCTGAGTTTCGCGAGCTTGTTCAGCGCGCCGGGCCCGGTACACGCGTGTGGGAAGTCTGGCAGAGCGGACAGGCCGAGGTCATGACGACCGAGAAAACCTCGTCCTTCATACGCGACCTGTTTCATCGCCTGGGTCTGACCTCGCACACCTTTGTTCCGTTGATCACCACCAGCGGCACCTATGGCGTGCTGGCGATCGGGCGCAGCGGCAAGGCCGAGTTTAGCGAAGGGGAGTTTCAGGTTCTACAAACCATGGCGGCACAGATCGCACGGGCGCTCGAAAATATCGATCTCTACGCGGCAGTCGAGACTAGCGCCGCGCGCTACCGAGATCTCTACGAGAACGCCAACGATTTTGTAGGCACCATGACTACCAGAGGCCAGATTCTGCTGCTGAACCGCGCGGCGCTGCGCTTCTTTGGCTACACGGCCGGCGATCTGGCGCATCTCACGCTGTCCAATCTCCTGCCGGCTGACGGCGTGCAGTCGGTCGAGCAGGTGCTGGAGCAGATCCAGCAGAGCGCGATGCCATCAGATACCCACGAGCTGCATGTGGTGCGGCAAGACGGTACGTCGGCGATCCTTGAGATGCGCTCGCGGCTGGTCTACGAGGGCGAGACTCCCACCACGATCCATTTTATCGCGCGTGATATTACCGAGCGCCGCCAGCTTGAGGCGCAGGTGCGTCAGGGCGAGAAGCTGGCCGCGCTGGGACAGCTGGTAGCGGGCGCGGCTCACGAGCTGAACAATCCGCTGGCCGTGGTGCTGGGCATGTCGCAGCTGCTGCTGCGTAATCCGCTGGCGGCCGAGCTGATCGACGATATTCGCGACATTGAGGTGGCGGCGCAGCGGGCCAAGCATATCGTGAATCAGATGCTGACCTTTGCGCGAGCCCAGCAGGATGTGCGCGGCCCTGTCGATCTGGCGCTGCTGATCGACCGTGTGCTGCTCAATCTGCGCCGCAGCATTCAGATCAACGAGATTCGCGTGGATACTCGCGTCCAGCCCGAGCTGCCGTCGCTGTGGGGCGACGCGTATCAGATCGAACAGGTGCTGGACAACCTGCTGCACAACGCGATCCAGGCGCTCTCGGAGCATCGCTCGCCCATGCGCAAGATCACGATCAACGCCTCGGCAACCGAGACGCATATTCGCCTGAGCATCGCGGATACCGGGCCGGGCATTTCGCGGCAGGATCTGCCCAAGATCTTCGATCCGTTCTTCACGACCAAAGAGGTCGGCCACGGCATCGGCCTGGGCCTGTCGCTGGTGTACGGCATCATCAACAAGCATGACGGCACGATCAAGGCCGAGAGCACGCCGGGCCAGGGCGCGACGTTCCTGATCGAGCTGCCGATTGGTCACAAGATCTCGCAGCAGCAGGCCGCGCCCGCGAAAAGCTCGCCCAAACACAGCTCGATCCTGGTGGTCGAAGACGAGACCGATGTGCGGATGATCCTGGAGCGGGCGCTCACGCAGCACGGCTACGATGTGGATGCCGTGGATAGCGCCGAGGCCGCGCTGCGCCAGACCAGCATCAAGCGCTACGATCTGGTGATCTCGGACCTGCGTATGCCGGGCATGAACGGCAACGAGCTGTTCGATCGCGTGCATGTCGTGCAGCCGCAGCTGCGCTGGGTCTTCATCACCGGCGATACGATGAGCACCAGCAGCGAGGCGTTTCTTAAGCAGAGCGGCGTGCCGTTTCTGGCCAAGCCGTTCACGCTTGAGGAGCTGTGGGAGGCCGTCGCGATCAGTATTCTCAGCGAGCGCAAGCAGCCCTCACAGGCGGCGTGATCGCATTGGAACGCTGAAAAACCAGGTTCGCATCACAGCGGAGGTGTTACGCCTCCGCTGTTGTTTTTTGCCCGCGTGTACGGATCTCTGGCTG
The DNA here is from genome assembly GCA_036402055.1 of Herpetosiphonaceae bacterium. GTDB lineage: Bacteria > Chloroflexota > Chloroflexia > Chloroflexales > Kallotenuaceae > LB3-1. The sequence continues at coordinate 34,100 of DASWTQ010000457.1, read as the reverse complement.
TTGTAATCCCGCCAGCGCATCCGCGACGGTGAGCCAGGGCCGGTGCCGAAACAGCTTGCCGATCTGCGACGAGAAGATCAGCGAGTCGTTGAGCAGCGATTGCGGCGCGCCCTCGACGATCAGCTCGCCCTCGCCAAAGAGCGCCACCCGATCCGCGCTGGCGGCGACCAGCTCGACGTCGTGTGTGACCAGCGCAATGCTGTGCCCGTTCTCGCGCAGCCGGTCGAGCAGCTCGATCAGCTGGGCCTTGTTGCGATAATCCAGCCCGCGCGTCGGCTCGTCCAGCAGCAGCACCGCCGGATCGGCCACCAGGATTGTCGCCAGGGCCACGCGCTGCTGCTCGCCGCCGCTCAGCTCACGCGGATGTGCCGCCGCCAGATGTTGCAGATTTAGCAGCGCCAGCGTCCGCTCGATCTGCTCCTCGACGTCGAGCGCTGCCAGCTGCGGGCTGTGCGCACGATGCTGCTGTAGCGTCCAGCGCAGCTCGCCGGCGACGGTCTCCTGGAAGAGCAGCGCCCGTGGATCTTGCGGAACATAGCCGATCTGCCGCGCGCGCTCTTCGATCGGCAGGTTCGCGATCGATCGTCCATGGACCGCGATCGTGCCACGCGCTGCGGGAACCAGGCCCATGATCGCCCGCAACAGTGTGGTCTTGCCGGAGCCGTTGCGGCCCATGATCGCCAGCAGCTCGCCCTTGCCGAGCGCCAGCGAGACCTGATGCAGCACGCTGCGACCGCTGAGCTGGACGCTCAAGTTTTCCACGGCCAGCGCGGTGTTCGGTGCCGGGGCGGCGGCTTTGCGACGGCCAAACCAGCGGTTCGATCGATTAGACGTTGGCTGTGCTGATGTTGAATTTTGTGCCGGCGGATTTTGTTCCGGCGCGGCGTCGAGGCCATGCGCGATGATCAAGCGCCGACCTTCTTTGATCGTCAGCGGCAGCGGCTGCCAGCCCAGCGTGCGACCAAGCTGAACCAGCGGCGGCGCCAGCGCGCTTTCGGCCAGCATCTCGCGCGGCGTGCCGATGCTGACTGTCGGCGGTTGGTCGTCCTGTCGCTCAAAGACCAGCAGCCGATCGGCGTATTGCACCACGCGCTCCAGCCGATGCTCGCTCAGCACGATCGTCAGCCCGAGATCGGCATTGATCTTTTGCAGCGCGGTCAGCACTTCCTCGGCGGTATGCGGATCGAGCTGTGAGGTTGGCTCGTCGAGCACCAGTACGCGCGGCTGCATCGCCAGCACCGCCGCGATCGCAACCCGCTGCCGCTCGCCGCCCGAGAGCGTCGCGACCCGCCGCCGGCGCAGATGCGCGATCTCTAGCTGATCGAGTACTTCCTCGACGCGGCGGCGCATGACCTGCGGCGCGATGCCCAGATTTTCCAGGCCAAAGACCAGCTCATCCTCGACCACCTCGACGACCATCTGGGCCTCGGGATCTTGAAAGACGAAGCCGACCACGCCGGCCAGATCGCGCGGCTCTGCCTGCCGCGTGTCGTAGCCCGCCACGCGCACCCGCCCGCCGAAGCGCCCGCCGTAGAAGTGCGGCACCAGGCCGTTGATGCAGCGCAGAAACGTCGATTTGCCCGAGCCGGACGCGCCGACGACCAGCATGAACTCGCCCTCGCAGATCGTCAGCGAAAGATCGTGCAGCGCGGGCCGCGTGGCGTTCGGGTAGGTGTACGAAACCTGATCGAAATGGATCATCTTAGGCTCTGGCTGTGTTCGCCGCTTACGACGATGTTGCGCGCTCCAACAGATACCAGGTCAGCGGCAGCACCGAGAAGGTGTTGCGAATCTTGCCGCTCTTGAGCAGCGCGGGCAGCTCCTCCAGCGAGACCAGCTGTGGCTCCAGCTCTTCGTGCTCATCCCAGGCCGTCGGATCGGTCTGCGTGGCGCCCTCGGCCAGCACCGCCGTGAAGCGATTGGTCATAAAGGCCGAGTTGGCGTCGGTCTCGGTCAGCACGCGAAACGATGTGGCCGTGTAGCCGGTCTCCTCGCGCAGCTCACGGGCCGCTGCCTCCTCCGGCGACTCGCCCGGCTCAAGCAGACCGCCCGGCGTTTCGAGCGAGATCGCGCCGCTGCCGTGACGATACTGCGCCACGAGCAAGACCTTGCCGTCAGGCGTGACCGGAATCACGTTGACCCAGTTCGGGCTTTCCAGGATGTAGAAATCGCCCTTGCGCTCGCTGCCCTCGATATGGCTGAAATTGTGGCGTACCTTAAAGATCCGGCAGTCCACAACCTCCTCGCTGCGCTCAGTCTGCCAGGTGGGAATGTTGTACTCGGTATTGTCGTTCATCGGGCTCCTCAACGTTCAATAGATCGATCAGCGCTGGCGTGCTCAACAGCAACAATAGCGCCCCGACCAGCGGCTCGAAGGGTGGCAGCGTGACGCGGGGCAGCGTGGTGTAGAGCAGCCCGCCGCGATCGGCCAGACGCAGCGCCGTCATGCCGGTGATCAGCAGCAGACATGTCGCCGCGACCAGTGTATCACGTCGCCGCCAGCGGTCGCGCAGATAGCGTGTGCGCCGGCTGGGTCCGGTCATGCGTCGCAGCATCTCGATCGCCAGCACGGCGCCGGCGCCCGCCGCGATCCAGCCCTGCCAGGTTCCGGTCAGACCAAAGTACAGGCCCAGTGCCAGGATCGTCAAGCCCACGATGATCACGCCTTGCGCCAGGAGTGTAGGCTGCTGGCTGGTGGTTTGGCCGTAGCCGCGACTATCCATTGCCTCAGCCAGCTGGATCGAGCGCTCAAGGCCACCCGAGAGCAGCGGCACGATCAGCGGCAGGCCGTCGCGCCAGGTACGAAAGCGATGTCCACGCACCCGCTGTGCATCGCGGATCGTCTGCAAGTGGCTGATCACCTGCGGCACGAACGTGAGCGCGATCGTCGTGATCAGCCCGGCGTGAAACAGCATACGCGGCAATCGTCGCAGCAAGCCGTAGTGATCGGCGATGGCGTTGAACGCGCCAAAAACCAGGATCAGCGCCCACAGCCGCAGCCCGGAGACCAGCCCAAAGATCAGCATTTCAAGCGTCGACGGACCGCCGAGATGCAGGCCGCCCAGCCAGATCGGCAGCTCAAACTCAGGAAGCGTGATCAGCGGCGTGGCGCCGTAGGCAAAGCCGCCAACCGGAACGATGCTCAGGATCGTGCGCGTGAGCACAAACAGCAGGCCCAGCCGCAGAAACAGGCCAAAGGCGTGGCCGACCGGGCTTTCGGTGTGGCAGGTCGTCGCGACGAGCACCGCCTGCGCCATGACGATCAGATTGAGGAGCGGATTGGTCGAGATCGCCACGACGCCCGCGATCAGCCAGAGCAGCCAGACCAGGCTGTGAAAGCGCGATTCCCGTGCGATCGAGCCCTTGACGTCGAGCACAAACGACAGCTCCTGGGGCCGGCGGCGGTCGCTCATGCGCGGCTGACCAGCGGCGGCACCTCGTTGATCACGCGGGTGATCGCGCCGGAGGGATACAGATCCAGATTGGTGATGCCGCCCAGGTCGATCCGCCACTGCCAGTATTGCTCGAAGGGCAGATTCAGCATTGCGCAGAGCAGCAGCTGGATCGGCGTGGCGTGCGTGACGATCAGAATATGCTCGCCGTTGTGCCGGCGCAGCGCGTCGTTCCAGGCTGCCTGGACACGCTGCCACAGATCGGCGATGCTCTCGCCGCCGTGGGCGCGGCTGCTCCACATATCGCCGAAGCGCTGGCGAACCTGCGCCGGATAGCGCGCCTGAACTTCGCTATACGTCAAGCCTTCCCAATCGCCCTGATCAGCCTCGCGCCAGCGCTGGTCACGCACAATTTGCGGCGCCTGTATCTGCTGCGCGGCTACCGCATGAGCGACCTGATCCGTGCAGTTCAGCTCGGAGGTGATGATCGTGCTGAACCGAATCCGCCGCAGCCGCTGAGCGATCGCCTCCAGGCGCAGCAGTCCAAAGTCGGTCAGCGGTCGATCGCTGCGGCTCTGGTAGCGTCGCTCTTTGTTCCAGTCGGTCTGGGGATGACGCACCAGCCAGACATCGGTATGGCGCGTGACGCGAATCATCGGCGGCGTCTCCACTGAGCTACACCAATCGCTCCCACGAGTCCAGCCAGCATCGTGCCAAAGATAAGATAGCTGCCCAGATTGGACGATCCTGAGGTCGCGGCGACCGGCGTGGGTGTCGGATCGGCGGCTGTCGGCGTTGCGGCGCTGGTCGATGTTGCGGTGGGCGTGGTGCTCGGGGCGGCTGTTGCGGTCGGCGTGATCGTCGCGGTGCTGGTGGGAAGCGCGGTCGCGGTGGGCAGCTCCGGGCTTGGCGTCGTCGTGGGCGGTACGATCGTGCTCGTCGGTGCCTCGGCGACGACCGGCGCGGTCGGTCTGGCTGTTGGCTGAGCGGTTGGTCTGGCCGTTGGCGCGATCGTGGGCACAGCAGTTGGTCTGGCCGTTGGCGCGATCGTGGGCCTGGGCGCAGGCACAGCAGTTGGCTCAGGCGCGGGCTTGGCGGTCGGCTCGGGCGCCGGCTGGACCGGTTCGGGCTGCACGGCCGGGCAGATCTGATCGAATGTTGTTACGGGCGGAGCCGCGCCGCTCTGAACGTTGCCGGTGCCCCAGGCCCAGCCATCGACATCGCCGTTGGTGACGCGAACGCCGCTTGCGCCCTGACCGGAGTAGCGCCAGGCATCGCCGTTGAGCCGCCAGTAGGCCCAGTACTGGCCCTGCTGCCCGCCGCCGAACTTGCAAAAGCACGGCTCGGCAGGAAACGCGCAGCCGTCGCCGCCGATCTTACAGACCGCCGCGCTGCCCCCCGAGCTTTGCGCGATCACGTCGAGGCCGGTGCGCTGCAAGAGATCGAGACCGCTGATGCTCTCGGTCTGGAAAGAAACGCAGCTCGTCTGGACTCTGCCATCACTGAACTTGACGACAATGCCCGCGCGATTGGTCGTCTGGCCCTGTGTTTGAGCCGGCAGCAGCAGAACCAGCAATGGTAGGCAGAGAATCAGCAGTCGTTTCATCGAAAAATTCCGTAGATCTGACCGAAAATAAAAACCAGGGACGCGACATGCTATCGCATCCCTGGCTCGCGTCTTAGGCTCGCCGCCGATTGACGGCCAGGCCGCTGAGCAGCAGCAGCGCGCCGATCAGTGCAGCGGCGGGCATCCAATCCTCAACACCGGTATTGGGCAGTTGAACCGGGACCGGAACACCACCGCTGGGCGGCGTGGATGGAGCCGGAACCGGTGCAGGTGTCGCTGAAGGAGCTTCCGACGCCAACGGATCGGGTGAGGCCGATGCCGACGGAGATGCAGACGCGGACGGATCGGGTGAAGCCGAAGCGGACGGATCGGGTGAGGCGGAAGGCACATCCGGGAAGGCAATCACGATGCCTTCAAGCGGCAGCGTCTTGCCGACAAGCGCCGGAACCGCCTGATAGGTCGCCAGCGCGTTGTCCTCGGGCTGCGTGTCCTGATAGCGGAACGCGCCGCTCTCGTTCTGGAAGGCCGCCAGCCGTTGCGCCGGATTTTGGCTTCCGCGCGACCAGTTCTGAAGACTCTCGCCGGCCGCGATCAGCGCCTGGATGCTCAGCGCCGTCGAGTTGGCGTCGCTGGCGTTGCCGAACTGTGAGCTTTGCGAGTACGGAAAGCCGCCGTCGCCGTTCTGCTGCGCTTTGAAGTAGGCGATCGCCTTGCCGATCGCATCGCTGGTATCGCCGGTGGCCTTGAGCGCCTGGACCGCGAGCGAGGTCGTGTTGGTGTCGCTGCCGGTAGCCGCAGTGCCGTCGAAGCTCCAGCCGCCATCGGGCAGTTGCAGCTTCTTGAGCGCTTCGACCGCCTCAGCCTTGGGCGTGCGGCCCGCCGCGACCAGCCCGATCAGCGAGTAGGCGTGCGTGGTCACATCCTTGCCATACTGCGCGGTCTGCTGATTGTAGGATTGCTCGACATTCGCCACCAGATCCACGCCCTCGAAGGTCGGCGACTGGCCTGCCACGAGCGCCGCGATCAAAAACTTCGCGCTCACGCCGGCATCGGAGGCGGTTGTCGCGGCCTGCGAGCGGACATACTCCACCGGCGACGCGCCGCTGCCCTGCTTGATCTCGGCGATATTCTGATTGGCCGCCGCCAGCGCAAGGATCGCATCGGCAGTCGAGCCCGGCCCGAATCCGGCGAACGAGCCGTCAGCCTGCTGCTGGGTGCGAATATAGGCAACCGCCTTATCGACTTGAGCGGTGTTCTGCTGAGCGTAGGCCGGAGCAAACGTCGCGACAAGCGCCAGCACTGCCACGAGATAGACCAGCCAGCGCGCTACGGTCTTGGTTTTGATCACAAACATCTCTCCTTTTCAGCCAACAAAAAAACCTTTCCAGGTGGAAAGGCTACGGTACACAAAACGTGTTCGCGGACCACCACCCGTGCCAACGCAGGTGTAGTCGCTAATCGCAAGGGCAGGCATTCTGACTTGCAAGGCGATCGTTGCCCTGCTTACAGCAGCGTGGACTGCGCCGGACTTACACCGGCTTCCCCTACAATGGCCGTACTCGGCCCCTCGCGCAAGCGATTAAGTTGTGAGGCGCATCTTACCATGAAACGCCGTGTGTGCAAATATTGGGCAAAGCTTAGCTAATCGAAGCGTCCTGGCACTACTACAAAACTACCCCGAAGCTCACAAAAGGCTTCAGGGTAGTGCTGCGGCTACTTTGTTTTAGTCAGGACGTTGATCAGGCTGGCTTAGCGGTCCCAGGCGCAGTGAAGGTGCGTGCTATGTCCGGCGTCGCCTGGTCCAAGTACCTCGGTCGCGCCCAGCGCACGGCAGCGAGACATGAATGTCTGGTAGTACTTATTGGTCCGGCTGACACCAACGCCGTTGATTATGTCGATGTCGAAGGCAAGGCCCGCGTAATGTCGTGAGAATTTGCTGTGTGCCCCACCAGCGATCTCGGTGACACGGAAGGAGTAGCCGTAGTCTTTTGCCAGCCGCAGCATACCGCAGAGCATACGCGTCTTGAGATGGATGGTGCCCCCAGGAGCGCCGCCGTATTTGCTGCGATATGCAGGATCTCCGAGAGCCGTATGGTTGATATTCAATTGCGCTGTCGCTTTATCTTGTACACCAGAAATATGGAAGTCCAATAAGCTAATCCCACTATTCTTCTTGATTTCATTCGCGATCTCAGCGGGACTCATGTTGTTGCACGGTCGCGGCGTAGGCGTCGGTTGACGCGTGGGGCTGGCTGTGGGCGCGCGCGTGGGGCTCGGCGTGACTGTCCGCGTGCCGGTTGGCGTGGTCGTGCGGGTTTCCGTTGGCGTGGTCGTCGTTGAGGTGGTCGTCGCGGTGGCGGTTGTAGTAACAGTTGCACAAGGTGTCGCCGCGATCTGCGCCATGTCGGCACCAAAATCCGCCGGAGCCGTCGCGACTGCCGTGATCGTGCGGGCAGTGGCGGTGGTCGCGGTGGCAGTAGTTGCCGTGGCGGTGGTTGCCGTCGCAGTGGTCGTCGCGGTGCCTGTGGGTGTTGGGCAGGGCGTTGGGCTGGCAGTAGCTGTGGTCGCGGTTGCGGTCGTCGCGGTGCTGCTCGGCCCGATGGTTGCGGTGGCGGGTAGGCCAGGGATAGAAACAACCAGCGACCAGGTATCTTTCTCCATAAAGCCGTCGGGGGTCAGACCATTGGCGGCCTGAAAGTCCAGCACGGCATCGTACATTGCAGCGCCGAAGTAGCCGTCGATCGCCAGGCTGTAGCCATGTTTGGCCACCAGCAGATGCTGCGCGGCCAGTACCTCAGGGCCTTCGCTCTTCAGGCCCACCGGGACCAGGAGCGCCTGCCAGATTTCCGGCCCGACAATACCATCCGCAGGTAGTCCTTCATTCGCTTGAAACTCTTTGATCACGGTTTCGGTTTCGAGGCCGAAGTATCCATCGGTCGGAACCTCTTGCGCGCCGGCCGCGTGCAGCGAGTATTGAATCGCCAGCACATCTGGACCGCTATCGCCGAGCTGGTAGGTGGGCCATTCGGCGTGTGAAGCTCTGGGCATCAGCCAGGGCACAAGCAAGACCACAATGAATACCAGGTACCCAAAGCGTTTGTGCATGACCATAGGTTGGACCTCCTCAATGGACCAAGATGAGTGTATGCGCTTTGATGTGTTTAGGGCGCGACAGTCGAGGATGTGTTAGATGTATGCCGGGCGAGCAGGACAGGCACATCATAGCGAGGCGCAGCTTTTCCGGTGTAGGTATTTAGGGGGATACGGACATAGTTCTTTTACAAAATTTAAATAACACCTGATCGTATAGCAGCGGTTTCTAGCTGATCCAGAGCGCACAACCGCAGCAAAGCGGCTTCCAAGCTATTCGGGGAATATCTCTTGCTTGAGAAGCTGCTAGAAGACGAACGCTCGACGAAAGGAGCTTTGCCATGACCGATAAACAGCACGATCCGGCGAACGAGGCGATCAAACAGGGCCAGCAGGAGACACATACCTACGACGGCCAGGAAGGCTACGGCGTCGAATACGAGGATGGCAAGTATCGCGGCGACTCGATGCAGCAGACGCCGGAGCATGGCCGCAGCGGCAGCTACGAGACCAACAATATGGGCGGCTACGGCACGGGCCAGCCAGACGCCGAAGGCCGCCGGCATACCAGCGAGCGCTCGGCCAGCCCACCCGATCCGGAGGCTGAGCTGGGCCAGGGCGGCCAATAAAACCAAACACAACGGGATGTACACATGTGTACATCCCGCTCGCTTGTAGCAGCAGCCTGACTCTGTGGCCGCTACCAGCTCGACGAGCCACCGCCGGAAGACGAGCCGCCGCCCGAAGATGAGCTACTGCTTGAAGACGAGCTGCTCGAAAAGCTCGATCTTCGAGTCCTCCGCCGCGCGTGCTCAGCGCTCGAAATCTCGCCGCGAGCTTTCTTGTACGCCGCCTCAGCCTCGTTGCGCGCCTGATTGGCATACTCGATCCGAATCTGGGGTGCAACCGCCGCCATTGCCTGCGCGAGCAGCTGCTCGGCATCGTCGGCCATCTGCCGCGTTCCGTGCCATGTATCGCCGCGATGCCGATCGATATAGCTGTTGGCCTCCTCGACAGCTGCTTGAGCATCCATGATCGCGATACGCGCCTGCTCCCGCAATCGCTGCATGGCCTGATGCTGCGCCTGTGCCTGCAAGAGCAGCCTGTGCGCCGTTTCCTGCACATTCCGCGCATCCGCCACGATTTGAAGATAATCCGGCCGTTCACGACTCAGCTCGCCGTTTGCGGATGCGAGCTGCCGTGCCAGCTGCTGGAGATCATGCCACATGGTATCGTGGATGTCGGCGTCGTGGAGGCGAACAAAGCTCTCGGTTCGATCGATTGCCGCGCGTGCCAGCTCGATCAGCGTGGCCGCGTCCCGCACCGCCACGTCAAGCTCGTGCTTGAGCGCGTGGATCGCCGCGATCATCTGCTGAGCCTCGTCTAGCCGCTGGTTGGCACCGGCGATCTGTTGCAGCGCCGCCTCCCACTCCTGCTGCTGCATGGTGATCATTCCGCCCACTGGAGCCAGCGTCCGGCGACTATCCGCTACGCGCTGCTCAACAGTCTGGGGATAGTCTGCCATTGTTTGCCAGCAGCGCGCGGCGGCGAGCGCGATGATCGCGTCGAGTGTGCGCTTCGCAGGCTCGATCTGCTCGGCTACGCGAGGAGTGCGCGACTCAAGCTTCCCGGTCTCCGTCTCGGCCTGTAGCTTGATCTCCGGCAGCGATCGAGCGTGCTGCTCTCCGTCATGGATCTGCTGCGCTGCCGTGTCGGCCAGCCGGGCTGCCAGGATAAAGCGCCGCTCCTCGATCGCTTGCTGGGCTGCGTCAAGATCCTGCCGTCCCTGCGCCAGCAGCTGTTGTGCGATCGTCGTTCGAAAGCCCTGGCTGCTGATGATCTCGACGGTTGCGTCGGCAGCCTGAAGCGCAACCCAGCCGTCGGCGATCGCTTGAGGAGTGTGCTCAATCGCCGCGTCGAGCGCCGCCAGCAATCGTTTCAGCTCGTCAGCCGCTTCCGCCACCTGATCTGCCTGCCGGCAAATCTGCTGGTACGCGGCTTCGATCGCCTGGTACTGCGCCACCTTCAAGCCGCGCCGTTCAGGATCGTGATCGCGTAGCTCGCCAAAGCTCAGCAGCATTGCATCGTTGAGCTGCCGGGCGTGTGCAAGCGCTTGAGCCAGCGGCCCGAAATCCTCGGTCGAGACGCGTCCTTCGAGGCCCGCGACATGGGCGCTTAGCTGCTGTAGCTGATCCGGCAGCGCGATGCAAAACTCGACCGCGCTCTGCTTTGCCAACCGTGCCTGCTGCTGCGCCGCCAGCCGGCGCTTGCGCTCCTGAATGTAGAGATACCCGCCGTATCCGCCACCCGCACACACGAGGAGCCCTGCCAGGATCGTGAGGCCGCCAAAGGTTGGATCTTGCTCCGGGCTGTCGGCGATGGCTATCTGCGGCTCTGGACGTGCAGAAGGAATAGCGACGGGGATCGTAGGCTGCACGTCGATGTGTGTGGCTGGTTGCGAAGACTGAGGATTCGCCGGAATCGCTGCTTGATCCACAGGCGTCGGTGGCACCGTCGTGGGCTGGATTCGTCGCTCGATCGCCGTGAGACCGGCCACAAATCCGCCGGTAAAATCGCCATCACGAAAGCGCGGGTTCATCTCGGTCTGCTGGATCGCAAGCCAGTGATCGTCGAGCGCGCTGTTCCAGCGCCGGCCGTAGTAGATGCCGGTCTTGCGCTCGTCAACTGCGATCAGCACCAGCAGCAGGTTTGGCGCTCGCTCGCCGCCGGTAGCGCGCCAGGTCGCGCACTCACCGATCAGCTGCTCGGCATATGCATCGATATGTCCGGCCGCTCCCGAATCTTTGACCGTCCGAATATGCAGCTCGGCTCCCTGCTGGATCAGTCGATCGCTGGCGGCTTCAAGCGCGGCGGTGTCGCCGAACAGCTCGGCGCTATCGATCAGCAGCTCGTCGCAGTTCGCTTGCGCCAGGCTGTGCGACGGGCCGGCGATCGCCAGCGCAATTAACACGCCAATGCAGAGCAGCATTCGGCTGAGTGAGTGCTTCATAAAGAACCTCTCATATCGCGACAACGAGCCAGATTCGCGTCGATCCGCTTCTCAGATACGCACGCCGGCTGTCATGCGTTGCAAACGCTGTGTGTTAAATAAATGCAGCGTGGACAAAATATGAGTGGAGCAGCAGAGATGAATCTAGCGGAGAATTTCGAAGACGCCGCGCAGCAAGCAGTGGTCGCTGCCGACGATCGCGCAGTTGACCGAGGTGCGCAGCGGCGCGACCTGCGGGCTGCTGAACAGGTAGTCGATCCGCAGCAGGCCCGCGTTCAGCCTGCGCACCGGCGACAAGATCCAGGTATTACCGCTGCCGAGGCCTGCCTCCAGATGCGCGTCGGTCAGTCCTGCGGCAACATCACCGTAGGCCGGCTCGCGCTCGGTCAGGTTGAAGTCGCCGAGCAGCAGCACTGGCTCGTCGTTGGCGAGCAGCGGATCGACAAAGGCGCGCAGAAACGCAATATCGGCCCTGCCGCCCGAGGTGTCGAAGGCGCGCGGCAACGGGAAACGATCGCGAAACGGTGTGTGCGGCGCGCGTGGATGAGCGGTCACTACCGTCAGCGTGCGGCCCTCGCCAAGGTCCAGCCGCGCCCACAGGACCGGAAACGACTCCGGGCGATCGAGGTTGCGCAGGATGCCCTGATCCAGGATCGGAAAGGTGCTCAAAATGCCCATGCCGTCGGAGTCGCCAGGCTCCAGGTAGCGGAAGGGATAGCGCTCTGCGATCACCGCGTCGTTTTCGAGCGCCGTGCGATGGCCTGGCGTCAGCTCCTGCATCGCCACGATGTTGGCCTCGGCTGCCGCGATCGTCGGCCCGATCTCGTCAAAATCGTAGTTGGCGACGTACATATTCCAGGTCGCGGCGCTGAAGCGGTAGGCGTCCGGCGTTTCCAGCGGCGGCAGCGAGATCCAGATCGGACCCATCCGCATGAGGCCGATCAAGCCGCAGATGCCGATCGCGACCCAGAGCAAGGCGGATCGGCGCAGGAAAGCGAGTGGCAGCACCAGTAGCAGCGGCGCAAACAGATACGGCTCGAAGACCTGCGTGAGCGCGAGCAAGCCGTCGCGCTGCGGCAGCAGGATATGCTGAAGCAGCAGGACCAGCAGTCCAAGCACGTAGAGCGTGCCCAGGCGGTAGATCAGATCGACGCAGCGCTGGAGCAAGTCGCTCGGGGACCAGCCGCGCTTGGATGAGGCGATGGAAGGATGCATGGCAAGATTGTCGCGACCGCCGCTAGCGGTGCGCTCCGGTAGCGGCGATCGGCTGGCGGAGCGCGTGATCCAGAGATTGGCCCTGCTCGACCCGATAGATTGGAACACGCAGCTCGTTCAGCTTGCCGATGATCGAGTCGCTGCCGGGCCAGCCGCCGAACGTCTCCTGATCGATCAGAACCACGACCGTCTGGATGCCGCGATACAGCAACTGCTGGAGACTGGTGACCCAGCCGGGATCGACTGATGAGGTGATCACAATCATCGTCGAGGAGCGGCTAAACTGCGCGGCCTCGGCGATCAAAACCTCGGACAGCGGATGCGAGCCGTGGGCCCGCAGCACCGCCAGCGACTCCAGAATTTTATAGAGCTGCCGCGCCTCGCGCTCGGGCGGGATGATCTCGCGGTGCTGGCCCCAGCCCAGCAGTCCGACGTTGCGGCTGCCGGTGAGCAGATGCCGCGCCACAGAGGCCGCCGCCGACACGATATACTCCTCGGTCGACTCGGGAACCTGGATCTCGCGTCCCAGCCGCCGGTCACGGTAGAGCGTGCGCGCCTCCTCGGAGACGGCCTGCGAGCGCTCGTGCATATCGATCACAACCCACACGTCGGCGGTCGGGTCAAGCTCAAACTCTTTGACCATCAGCTTGTTGGTGCGAGCCGTGGAGCGCCAGTGAATGCGGTTGAAGCTATCGCCCGGCACATACTCGCGGATCGTCGCGACGTTGGGCGTGACATGAAATGTGCGCGAGCGCAGATCTGCGCCGCCGGGCAGCTCGGCGCTGGGCAGCCGAAACTCGGGCAGCGAGATCGTCGCCGGATACACGATGATGTCGGCGGTGTTGCCGATCGGCCGCTCAAGCTTGAAGATGCCGAACGGATCGCCGCTGTGCAGCGTGACCGGGCCGAGCGTCCACTTGCCGCGCATCGTGCAGGGCGTGCGCAGCGTCCAGCGCCGGCGCGCGTTGCCGGGCAGATACGCGACAAAGCCTCCGGCGTGCAGCGGCATATCCGAGTGATCCTGGACCTCGACCCACAGCTTGGGCAGCGGCCACTGATTATCCAGAATCAGCCGCTCACGAGCCTCCTCGCCCACCTGCGCGCGCCGCGTCCCGACATCGCGGCTGACCGCCACGCCTTGTAGGTTGCTCCAGGCCCAGACATAGGCCAGCAGCAGCAGCGCCAGCAGCAGGTAGAAGAGATAGAAAAAAAGCGTGATGTTGGTGCCCTGCGCGACCACAAAACAAAGGATCGCCAGCAGCAGGATGCCTAATGCTTTCATCGCATAGCGCGAGCGCCACGACTAGAAGAACAGCTTAAAGAACAAAGAACAAGCAATAGACAGCCTTGACGAATACGCCTTGGTTCTAGGTTCTTGGTTCTAGGTTCTCCGTCAGCTCGTGGCCGATCGCTTATCTCGCTCCTATGACTTCACGCTCGGGTCGTCGTCCGCCGGGCCGTCCGCCGGGCACCGGTACAGAGTTCAGCACATCGTCGATCACGTTGGCCGCCTGAACGTTGCGGATACGCGCCGCCGGATTCACGATCAGCCGGTGGCCCAGCACTGCCTCGGCCAGCGCTTTGACATCATCGGGCGTGGTATAGTCGCGGCCCTGAATCGCGGCGTAAGCCTGTGCTGTGCGATAAAGCGCCAGCGAGCCACGCGGACTCGCGCCGAGATACACGTCGTCGTGGTGGCGGGTGGCGGTGGTGATCGAGACGATATAGTCTTTGATCAGATCGTCGACATACACGTCTTTGATCTGCTCCTGCATCGTCACCAGGTTTTCGGCAGTGATCACCTGCGGCAGTGTTTCAAGCGGATGCTGCTTGCGCTGGCTGTCGAGGATCTGTAGCTCCTCGTTCTTCTGCGGATAGCCGAGATGCAGTCGCAGCAGGAAGCGATCGAGCTGCGCCTCAGGAAGCGGAAAGGTGCCCTCGTACTCGATCGGGTTTTGCGTCGCCAGCACGATGAACGGCTCGGGCAGCTTATGCGTCACGCCGTCGACCGTAATCTGGCGCTCCTCCATCGACTCCAGCAGCGACGATTGAGTCTTGGGCGTCGCGCGGTTGATCTCGTCGGCCAGCACAATCTGCGCGATCACCGGGCCGGGCCGGAACTCGAACTGATTCGTCTGCTGATTAAAGATCGAGACGCCGGTCACATCCGACGGCAGCAGATCGGGCGTGAACTGAATGCGTTTGAAGGTGCAGCCGATCGAGCGGGCGATCGATTTGGCCAGCACCGTCTTGCCCACGCCGGGCACATCTTCCAGCAGCACATGGCCCCGGCACAGCAGCGCGACCAAAAGCAGGTCCACCGCGCGGCGCTTGCCGATGATCACGTTCTCTACGTTATCCGCCACTCGCTCGGCGACCTGTTGAATATCGTTCAAACGATCCTCCTGGTTTGGATCACGATTCGCAATATTATGATTGGGACGGCCTGCTGAAGCGCACAAAACAAGGGTTGATGCATCCAGGACAACCCTCTTGGATTATACCAGAACATTATGTTCCTTCATCGTACGCGGGCTCGTCGCATGTGGTATACATCACCAGAAAAGCCTGTCCGGCGTTCAATCGCTCGATTATGTCCAATCTTCTGGTATAATACAGCGGCGTACGGCGTGTCCGTACCTTTTTTGATGCTTTTGAGTGGGCGCATGGAATATCAGCCGAATCTCCAAAATATAACGGGCTCGGGTGGCGTGGTCGTCAACGTCGAGCCGGGCAGCACCGCCGAGCAGCTCGATCTGCGAGTCGGCGATGTGGTCGTGGCCGTGAATGGCCAGCAGATGCGCGACGTGATCGACTACCGCTACGCGATCGCCGACGAGACCGTCACGGTCGATGTGCTGCGCGACAAAGAGCCGCTGCGCTTCGAGATCGAGAAAGACGCCGACGACGATCTGGGCCTGGAGTTTTCGGAGCCGCTCTGGGATCGCCTGCGTACCTGCAACAATAAATGTCCGTTCTGCTTTCTGACGCAGATGCCCAAGGGCTTTCGTAAAACGCTCTACCTCAAAGACGACGATTATCGTCTGTCGTTTTTGTACGGCAACTTCGTGACGCTGACCAATCTGAAAGAAGAAGATTGGAAGCGCATCGACGAGCAGCGTTTGACGCCCATGTATGTTTCAGTCCACGCGACCGATCCCTACATGCGCAGCGTGCTGCTGGGCAAGACCGACGCCGGCGACGTGATCGCCGACATCAAGCGGCTGGGCGAGATGGGCATCGAGGTGCATACGCAGTTCGTGGTTTGTCCCGGCCTCAACGATGGCGAAGTGCTGCGCGAAAGCATCGAGGCATTGGCGGCGCTGCATCCGGTTGTCCAGTCGATCGCGGCGGTGCCGGTGGGCCTGACCAAGTATCGTTTCAACGGCAAGGCGCCGCAGTCGGTCAAGGCCGCGATCCAGGTTCACGAGACCAAGGACTGGATCGACACCAACTGGGAGCGCCAGCCGCTGTGGGAAGAAGCGCTCAAGCGCGGCGTGGCCGGCCAGTCCGCGACGGCGGATCTCGGCTTCTGCGCGCGCTCGGCGGATAATCTGGTCACCGAGATTCCGCTGCGCACGTTTCGCGCCGACGAGGCCGCCCGCGTGATCGATCTGCTGGAGCCCTACCAGGCGCGCTTCTGGGACGAGCTGGGCTACGGCCTGGTCTATCCCTCGGACGAATTCTATCTGCTGGCCGAGCGCGAGGTGCCGTCGGCGGATGTGTACGCCGGTCTGGATCAGATCGAAAACGGCGTCGGCATGGTGCGCCAGTTCCTCGACGATTGGAACGTGGCCCGGCACAAACTGCCGCCGCGCTCCCGCCATCCCAGGCGCCTGATCGTCGTGACCGGCACGCTGGTCGAGCCGGTGCTGCGCCAGGTGGTCGAGCGCATCGGGCGGATTCCGGGCGTGGAGGCCGAGCTAAAGGTCGTGCGCAACGATTTCTTCGGCGAGACCGTGACTGTCGCGGGTTTGCTCACGGCGGGCGATGTGATCGCGCAGGTCGCGCCGCTGGGTCCCGCCGATCTGGTGGTTTTGCCGCGCGTGATGTTCGACTACAAGGGCGAGCGCACCATCGACGATCAAACGCCTGAGGCGATCAGCGCGGCGCTGGGCAGCCCGCTGGCTATGGCGCGTCACCCGATGGAGCTGGTGCGCGCGGTTCGCTCATTGACCAAAGCGCCAGCGGCCAGTCCGGCACTCGTGCTGTCCTCGGCGGCTGCGGCGTAACCAACGCTCGGCGTGTGGTGTGTCAGGCACGGTACGCCGTGCCTTTGTTGTTTTGAAGAGTAAAGTGGAGTTATATCATGCCACAACCAATCGTTGCGATCGTTGGACGGCCCAACGTCGGCAAATCGACGCTGTTCAACAAGCTGGTCGGTGAGCGCCGCGCGATCGTCGAGGACGAGCCCGGCACGACTCGCGATCGCCTGTACGGCGAGGCCGAGTGGCACGGTCGCGAGTTTACGATCGTGGATACCGCCGGTATTCTGCCCGGCGAAGAAGACGAGACCAGCGCCTCGATGGCGGAGATCATCCGCTCGACTCGTGCGCAGGCGCAGCTGGCGATCGACGAGGCCGACGCGATCCTGTTTCTGGTCGACGTCAAGTTCGGCATCACCGCCGCCGACGAGGATGTTGCCGAGCTGTTGCGTATGACCAGCAAGCCGGTGATCCTCGGCGCGAACAAAGCCGACTCAATGGAGCGCGTGCAGAACGCCGTCGAGTTCTGGAACCTTGGCCTGGGCGAGCCGATCCCGGTGAGCGCCTATCACGGCACCGGCACCGGCGATCTGCTGGATGCGCTCTACGAGGCATTGCCGCCCTTCGAGGAAGATCCCGAGGAAGAGTACGCGCTCAAGATCGCGATCGTCGGACGGCCGAACGTCGGCAAGTCGAGCCTGCTCAACAAGCTGCTCGGCACCGAGCGCGTGGTCGTCAGCGATATTCCCGGCACCACCCGCGACACGATCGATACGGTCGTCGAGTTCGAAGGCCAGAAGATCTTGATGATCGACACGGCCGGTATTCGACGGCGCGGTCGCATCGAGCAGGGCATCGAAAAGTACAGTGTGCTGCGCGCCATGCGGGCGATCGAGCGCGCCGATGTGGCACTGCTGATGATCGACGCGACCGAGGGCATCACCGCGCAGGATACGCATGTCGCCGGAATGATCCTGGATGCGCATAAAGGTATCGCCGTACTGGTGAACAAGTGGGATGCGATCGAGAAAGACAGCGAGACCTTCGACTCCTGGAATCGGCATGTGCGCGCGGCGCTGCATTTCATCCCATACGCGCCGGTGCTGTTTATCTCGGCGATCACCGGCCAGCGTGTCGAGAAGATCCTGGAGCTGGCGCTACAGATCAATGGCGAGCGCAACACACGTGTGCCGACCTCCAAGCTGAATACGATTCTCCGTGAGGGCGTGCGCGCGCATCCGCCGTCATCAATCCATAAGGGCGCTCACTTGCGTATCTTCTATGCAACGCAGGCTCAGGTCGCGCCGCCGGTCTTTTTGTTCTTCACGAACGCGCCGGAAGAGATCCATTTCTCCTACAAGCGCTACCTGGAAAATCGCATTCGCGAGCACTACCCATTCATCGGCACGCCGCTGATCCTGGTCTTTAAGAGTCGCGAGGAGTAGTCCACCTCCTCGCACCCGCTACAGATGACTGATGTTGGTTGACGCTCCTGTATCCGTTCGTTAAACTACCTGACACCTTTCATCTGAGGAGTAATCACGAACATGGCCACACGTCGAGGGGGCGCGCCGCGCCCCGATCCCGCCCTTCGCGGTCGAGCAGTTCCCGAAAAACGAGCGTTTCCTCTGGTTCCCGTTCTCATCGCCGTCGGCGTGCTGATCGCTGTGGGCATCGGCGCATGGGTAGCGTTTGGTGGTGGTGGCGGTGTAGCGCCGGCTGCTGTGTCTCCCGGCGGCCCGGTCGAGGAGCTGCCCACGCGCGAGCACGTGCCCGATGGTCAGGCTGTGGAGTACAACACCAATCCGCCAACCTCGGGCAACCACTGGGCCGGACCTGCCACCTGGGGCATTTATCCGTCGCGGCCTCCCGCAGATGAGCGCCTGGTTCATAACCTGGAGCACGGCGGCGTGATCATCAGCTACAATCCCGCCAAAGTCGATGCCGCGACCGTCGAGAAGCTGACCGAGCTGGCGCGCGATCTGCGAAAGAGCCGGACCTGCCTGATCCTGACACCGCGTGAAAGCATCCAGGATGACAAGCCGATCGCGCTGACCTCGTGGGGCTTCCTGGCAACT
The DNA here is from genome assembly GCA_036402055.1 of Herpetosiphonaceae bacterium. GTDB lineage: Bacteria > Chloroflexota > Chloroflexia > Chloroflexales > Kallotenuaceae > LB3-1. The sequence goes on along the minus strand of DASWTQ010000457.1, from coordinate 15,543 downwards.
CTCGACAGCTATGACGAGGCTGCGATCCGCGCGTTCTGGCGCGATCATGTGGCCCGTGGTCCTGAGTTTGGCGAGGGCACGTGCGGCTAGCGCATGACTGATCTGTTCCAAACCGAGACGCTGGCATTAGGGGTCGAAGCTGAATTCGGCCCCAAACAGCTTGTCGAGAGCTTGCTCTTTGTTGCAGCCGAGCCGGTGCCGGTCCGCGATCTATCACGGGCGATCGGCCTGCCGCTGGAGACGATCGAGGCGCTGCTGGAAGAGTTGATGCGGGAGTATCGCGCGCGCGGCATCCGCATTATGCGCCACAACGATCAGGTTCAGCTTGTCTCAGCGCCCGAGGCGGCCACGGTCGTCGAGCGCTTTCTCGGCGTCCAGAGCAGCGCGCCCAGGCTCTCGAATGCGGCCCTTGAAACGCTGGCGATCATCGCCTACAAGCAGCCGCTCACGCGCTCCGGCATCGAGGCGGTGCGCGGTGTCGACTCGGCAGGAGCGGTGCGCACGCTCTTGCAGCGCGGTCTGATCCTTGAGGTTGGACGCTTGCAGGCGGTTGGCCGTCCGGTGCTCTACGGCACGACCGAGGAATTTCTTAAGCAGTTTGGCCTGCCCAGCCTGGCGCATCTCCCACCGATGGAGTTTCCCGCCGTGGAGGTCGAAGGTGAGCAGCCACAACCCTCGTCCACCTCTGATACCACACCTATCGAGCCTACGCACGAGTCCGCATAGGAACGTGATGTATCAGGCCTAAGATTCAATCTTGCTGCACAAATTCCTCTGAGTCCACAATTGTCGTGATTGCGTCCGGGCGCAGTGCCAGCCGCACTGACTGGCCCTCGGCGAACGCTCCCGCCTCGACATCCAGCTCAAGCTCACTGCCGCTGCTGTGCCGCAGCAAAAGCCGCTGAGTGCCGCCGCGAAACGTCGAGCGCGCCACGATGCCCTCGATCAGATTGACCGACTCCGGCGCTGGCTGCTCGGCTGCCTCGGGGCGGATCAGCACGATCTGCGCGTCGTCCTCCAGCGCTTCGCCCACCACCAGCGGCCCGATCGCGGTTTGCATCACGGTGCTGCGCCGTCCGTTGTGCTCCCGGCTGTCGATCCGCCGGCCGGAAAGTAAGTTGTTCAGCCCCAGGAATCGCGCGGCGAAACGATTGGCCGGCTGGCAATACACCTCGATCGGCGAGCCACTTTGCACAATTTGTCCACGATCCATCAACACGATCCGATCTGCGACCGCGAATGCCTCGACCTGATCATGCGTGACATAGACGCTGGTCAGACCAACCGCTTTGATAATCGAGCGCAGCTCGCCGGTCAGCCGCTCACGCAGCGTGCGATCCAGCGCGCCCAGCGGCTCGTCCAGCATCAGCAGCCTGGGCTGCGGCGCTAAGGAGCGTGCCAGTGCTACGCGCTGCCGCTCACCGCCGGAAAGCTCAAAGATCGTTCGCTGCGCGTAGCCAGGCAGCCCAACCAGACCCAGCATCTCGTCGACGCGCCGCTGGATCTCGGGTCGCGGCAGGCGCTGCATGCGCAGGCCAAACGCAATATTCTCGCCCACTCGCCGGTGTGGCAGCAGCGCAAAGTCCTGAAACATCAGCCCAAAGCTGCGCTCATGCACCGGCACCCGATCGATCGCACGGCCTGCAAAGCGCACGCTGCCGCTGTAATCTTCTTCCAGCCCCGCGATCACACGCAGCAGCGTCGACTTGCCGCAGCCGCTCGGTCCCAGCAAACACACGATCTCGCCCGCCTCGGCGCCAAAGGTGACGCCGCGCAGCACCGGCTCTTTCCCGTACGCCTTGACGATTCGCTCCGCCTCAAGCAGCATGATGCCTCACTTCCCGCGCTTCGGCCTCATGGTATCATACAAAGCACAAGGAGAAAGATTCCTGATTGGTATGCCATTATTTCGTCGACCATTTGATCGCCGTAATGCCCTGGCGCGTCCTGCGGCTCCTCATGATGCAAACGTGATTGCATCGCTTGGCTACCATGCGTTCCGCCGCTATCTCACCAGCTCTACCGAAGATATTGTCGATCTGATGCCGCACGAACCCACGGCTGTGCTTGAGTATGACGGGCGCATCGTCGCGGTGGCGCAGGCGGGATGGCGCATGTCGCCGAATGCCTGGCTGCGCGCGATTCTGATCGATAGCCGCGTGGAGACGGGCACGGCGCTGCCGCTGCTGATCAACCAGCTACATGGCCTGCTGCCTGCGCGCGCGGTCTCCTCGCTATACATCACGCTGGACGATTGGAGCGCTCCCTGGCTGCGCGGCCCGCTCGAAAAGCTCGGCTACCAGCGGGTGATGGATGTTGTGACCTATGAAAAAGTGGGCATGGAGGTGCCGTCATCCGGTAATCAGGCGGTGATCGTACGGCAGGCGCGGGCGGAAGATGTGCAGGCGGTGCTGCGGCTGGATACGCTCTGCTTTCCGACGCCGTGGGGTAAAGGCGAGGAGATCCTGGGCCCGGCGCTTATCAGCGCGCCGTACTTCGCGGTTGCGGAATTTGGCGGCGAGGTGATCGGCTATACCTACGTGACGATCCACCAGGCTGGTTTGCACGCCCATCTCGTGCGGATCGCGGTATCGCCCGCGTTTCAAGGCCGCGCGATTGGTGTGCGCCTGCTGGCGGATGTGGTGCGCTTTTGCCATCACCGGCGCATCGAGCTGCTGACGCTGAATACGCAGGACTATAATGTCCAGGCGCAGCGACTGTATGAGTGGTTTGGATTTCGGCGCACAGGAGAAATTCAGGCTGTGCTGGGAATCGAGGGGATCGGCCAGCGCGAAAGCAAGAGCTAGCGGCCTCGCACGTCGCTGTGCTGAGGCGATCTTTACCGGGCTGCGCTGATCGTTACAGATCGTTCTGGCGGCTGAGGTCGCTGACCAGATGCTGGAGATCGATCGCCGTCTGGAGATAGGCGCGCCGCATCTGGCGGGTGCGTGCGGTGCGGCTCAGGCCAAACCAGGCGCTGATCGAGTAGGGATCGTAGTGGAGCGCCGCGCGGAAATAATCGTGAGCCTGGCGCTGCTGGCCCTCGTGGAACGCCCGCCACCCGAGCGTCGAAAGATAGCCGCTATCGTGGGTGCCCTGCTTGGCTCCGGCAAGATGAAACTCGGCATGGGTTCGCGCTGTCTGGACCGCATCCCAGATTCGCTGTCGCCACAAAGCCATACGTTCAGCGTGAATCGGCGAGAACGGCTCTGGTCGCACCCGAATTCTTTCGACTTGCATCATACCGCCTGCTCCCTGGATAAGTCTGTGTGGGCTGTGTTCAAAAAAGACTCGTATACTCCTAAATGCAGTGCGCTGTGGTTTATCACAGGAGATTAAGCAGGAATTTGAGCGAATGTTGGCGCAGCACGATTCAGCGTTCGGCGGCGTGCCGATCACTTGAAGCGTAACGGCTTCAGTTTCAAGCCGAGCTGAGATTCAGCGGCAGACTCGTCCATCGTTCCGGGCGCATCCAGGTGGAACGATAAACACGATGCAGCGTGTGCCGCCAAACAAGTTGAGCTGAATGGCCTGGTAGTAACCGGCGTAAACCCTGGGCAACAAGCGGTCTGCACATACCAAAGCTAATGGGTATGCGTTACCGGCCTGTAACTCGCCGTTGAGCGTACATCAGGCCACAACTGTCTGGCTTTGACGCGTAGGGGAGCTATTGCCCGCGAAGATGTGGTAGTGAGGTGAAGCTAAGCGCGGCAATCTGCTGAAGTAACCGACGATTCGACGATGAAGTGCTGGATTGTTGCCCGTAGACGACTTATGCGGCGCGGGACTGTTCAAGCTCGATCGGACACAGCTGGCTCATAAATGCGTCGATACGGGTGATCAGCGCGTTGCGGAACTTGACCGGCTTCGCATACTCAAGAGTCACCAGACAATCACCAGACTGGAACCCAGACCAGACCTGAATGACTTTACCGGGAATGCCTGCCAGTGGCTGCGATGCATGCTCCGCGAACGCCAACGTCATACCGATAACGGGATTTGCTAATGGTGCTCGTTGTGTCATAGGGGGTTCCTCTTTACTAAGAATCGAGGCTTCTGCGGGTTGGCGATATTGTACCACGCAGATTTTTTTGTGCTAGTTACTTCCATAAATCCAAGCCCCTAAAGTTTGTCATAAGACTTAAGTCGAAGAAAACTGAAACTTTAGTGACAAGGTGCTCCAGCGGCTCTGGGAGCGGCTCTACACATAGATCAAGGCCATCAATCCGGTCAAAGTCTTGTACTATCCAATCTCGTAGTACTAGTTCTCAACATGCCTTTCATATGTCTTTCAGGCGCGCATAATAAAACTATGAGACCATCCAGAACGCTCAGGATGGTCTCATTAAAAAACTATTGAAATTCGTATTATCCCCGCTGCTTGGTCATATCGACGTACTCCGCGTTGTCACCTGAGGCAACACCATTGCTGGGCGCATGCCTGGGCGTACGGCCCTGCTGAACCGAGAAGATCTCCTCGCCCTGCGCGGTTGTCGCGCCCTCGGCATCGCGCAGAATCTGGAGCGCCTGCGTGGAGGGTTTGCCATGACCAAGCAGCATCGTCAGCGAGCCGCAGATAACCGGCGCGGCAAACGAGGTGCCAGCCCACCAGGCCCAGCCGGTTGTGCTGCGGCGTCCGTTGGGAAACGTGCCGATGTAGATGCCGAGCATGCCGGTATTCGGCAGCGCCTTACCGTTGGCCGCGTCGCCGCCGATGGTGACAAAGCCCTGGCTGGCGGGCGAGTCCGCGATGTTGGTATAAACCGCCAGATCGCTGTCGCGCTCCAACGCGCCCACGCCGATCACGCAGTCGAGGGCGGCAGGATAGCGCGCGGCCGGACGGTGATTCGTATCGGCGTCGTTACCGGCGGCGGCGATCACCAGCACATCGCGGTCGTGCAGCACATTGAACATCCACTCAAGCGGCCAGCTCATGCGGCGAATCTGCTCAGGCGCGACCGAGTTCCAGGCGGGATCGATCGCGGCCAGCGCTTCGCGCTCCTCCGGCTGCGGAATATTCACCACCAGGCTACAGTTGACGATCAGCGACTGGCTGCTTGGCCGCTGAAGCAGACTTTGTAGCCCCACCGCCAGACTTTCGATGTCGCCGATGCCAAACGGGTTAAGCACCTCGATCAGATTGAGCCTGGCGTGCGGCGCGATCGTATGGATGATACCGGCCACGAACAGCCCGTGATCGCCCATCGCGTCGCGGTTCTTGATCGTGTAGCGCGACAGGCGTAGATGCTCTTCGAGCGAGGCGTAGGTGATCTCAAGCTGGCCTCCGGGACGGAGCAAGCTGCGGATCAGCGGATGATCCTCCTGCCAGGTGTTGTAAGCATGGATCAGATCGTGGACGCAGGGAGCAGTATCCATGATCGCGACCTCGACGCCGGTCTTGGCACCATCGCCGACCGGCAGCGCCGGTAGCGTAAAGCCAAAGGGTGTATCCAGATCGTCGATCTTGCTCTTGTGCCAGCGCTCGGCAAGCTTCGGAGCCGGGATCGGCTCGGCACCAGGACCCCAGCCGGTGATCAGCGGCGCGCGCTCCGACTGCCAGTTGGGCGACACGGCGCGCAGCGTGACCTGCTGATCGGGCTGATCGAAGAGTACCTCCAGCTGTTTGATCAGCGGCAGCAGCTCGGCGGGCTGATCTTCGACGCCGTACACGTCGGTGAACACCAGCGAGAAATCGGTGTGCGCGCGAGTCTGCGGAAATGAGATCACCCGGCGCGGCGATAGATGGGCGTCCTGGAGCGCATGGTTACTCCGGTTGATCAGGCGCACCAGCTGATCGCCGCTGAGCGTGCCCTGGTGCTCGACCAGCAGCAGCAGCTGGCTGGGCAAGAAGTGTGATACCTGGCGCTCATCGCTCGGTTGCTTGGGGGTCATATCGTTGCTCCTTATGCAATGATCGTTCTAAATCTGCGACAACGGACGCGCATCGCCGACGAGCTGGAATGCGCCCCAAAACGCGGGATGCAGACTCGGGCTTGTCTCCTGAATGCTCCGCTGTGCATCCCGAAGCGCAGCCGCCTTTGAGGTTCCAGCTCGCAGCGAGCGATAAACATGCTCCATCAACGTATGTGCCGTATCGTCGGGCACACGCCATAAACTCGTGATCAGCGCGCCTGCTCCGGCGTACAAAAAGCCGCGTCCCAGACCGATCAGCTCATCGCCGGCCGCCACGTTGGCACGGCCGGTCTCGCAGGCGCTGAGCGTGACCAGCTCATAGCTCAGGTCTTGCTGCAACAGATCGTCGGTGTACAGGTGACCGTCGGCGAGCTGAATGTAGGAAAGATCGGGCTGATCCAGGCGGTGCTCGCCGTGCGCCGCGATATGCAGGATCTGCGTCGGCTGTGTGCTCAAGGCCGTGCGACAGGCCGCGTGGTCGTAGCAGATGTGCCCGCCGACGATCCGCTGCACAGTATCGGCTTCGAGCGCGGTGTTCGGCAGCCGGCCATCCCAGCTGTGCGCCAGAATCAGCGCGCCCCTGGGCCGCACCGGGCCGCGCTGAGTTGCCAGTCCCGCCGCCGGCAGCACCACGATCTCATGCCGGTCGATCAGATACGACGAGCCGGTGTGGAAGAGATGGAACGGCAGGTAGTGCAGCGCGCCGTAGGGCACAATCGTGAGCCTGGGATGGCCGGCGATGCGCGCTGCCAGCGGCTCGATCAGCGCCGCATGGAGCCGCTGCAAAATCCGCTGCGCCAGGACCGTGATGTTGCGCGCGGCCGGCGCCTCGGACCCGGCCTGGAGCGCGGCGGCCAGATTGACCTGAAGCTGAGCCAGCAGCCCGTTCAGCGCATTGACGGTCAGCGGGAGTAGATGAACCTGAAGCGAGTGCTCATCGAGCGTGAATGCCCACAGCTGATTTCCGTCGTTGTAGAACTCGATCAGGAGCGTGTCTTCGCTCAGGCTGTACTGCACATCGGCCAGCGCAAACTGCGGCGCGCGGCCAGCGGTCGTGCTTTCGTGGCTGTGCAGGTAGAGCTGCTCGGTGAGCGTGCGCATACGTCGCTCGCGGAGCTTGACTTCTTCGAGCGCCTGCTGCGGCTGAATCGAAGTCGGGCGGCCGTCGTCGCTGACCAGCTGATCGTGCGCCAGGCGATAAAACCACTGGTGCTCGTCGCGCAGCCGCTCCAGCTCTTCGATCAACAGGCGGCTGTGAGAATCGTAGTTCCAGCGCAGCTGCTCGCGATTGGCCAGGTAGCTCAGCAAGACCTGCGACTTGGCGCGCTCCAGCGTTTCCAGCGCTTGCTCGGCGCGGCCGGTGCGTAGATGCAGCGAGATCAGCGCGCGCAGAGCCTCGTCTTTGTCTTCCAGAAATCCCGGCCGCAGCGTGATCGTCAGGCCGCGCTGCACCCGATCAACCGTCGCCGAGGCGGCCCGGTAGCGGCGCAGCGCGCGCTGGTGGCTGCCCTGAGTCTCCGCGATGCGCCCGAGCAGTAGATGAGCCGTGTAGCGCAGCGCCGGGACGTTACCCCGCTGGGCGATACGCAGCGCCGTTAATCCGGCCTCGGTTGCAACCTCAAGCTCGCCCGAGGGCAGCAGCGCCTGGCCTTGAAGCAGTCGCGCTGTGGCAAAGTTAACCTGCTGTCCGCCGGCTTCGAAACAGATTGCGGCGGCGATCGCTTCTTCCTGGGCTTTGGCGAGATCGCCCTGCTGAAGCGCCAGACGCCCACGACGCAGCCGGGTGGTCGCGCTCCAGGCCGTGGCGCCCAGGGAGGCGAAGATCGGCTCGGCGGTATCCAGCGCCAGCTGCGCGGCGGCGGCATCGCCAAGCTCAGCCTCGGCGGTGGCGAGATGCAGCAGCGTGACCGCCTCCTCATACGACTCGCCGAACTCACGAAAGGCTTTGATTACCTGGCGCGCCAGATCGCGGGCCTCGCCATAGCGATTCAGCAGCAGGTAGCACTCGACCAGAATGCGATTGACTTCGGCGGCGTCGCGGAGGAGCTGTTCGGTGACATACAAGTCGTGGGCCTGGTGCAGCAGTGTGAGCGCCCGGCGGTAGTGGCCCTGGGTCATGTCGATGATCGCGATGTTGGTCTCGATGATCGCCAGATGCCGGGTTTCGTGACGGGCCTCGGAGAGTGAGCGCGCCCGCTCGTGGTAGGCCAGCGCCTGTCGAAAATCGCCGAGCGCCTCGTAGGTGAAGCCGATATTGGTGTACAAGGGGCCGAGCCAGTGCTCGCCGGCCTCGCCGAGCTGCTCTGCGGTGCTGAGCGCTGAGCGAAACAGATCGAGCGCGTCGCGGTACTGGCCAAGCAGGGTGTAGACGACGGCGGTGTTGAGATCGAGCACGACCCACTTTTCGTGCTCGCTGTGACGCGTGAACACAGCACGAGCACGAGCGGCGTCGGCCAGCGCCAGCGTGACGCGGTTCAGCCCCAGGCTGATCGGCAGCCGTCCGATTCTGGTTCGCGCCCAGCCGATCTCGTCGCCCGCGCGCTGGTAGAGCGTTCCCGCGTGCTCAAGCGCGGTCCAGGCTTCCTCGCTGCGGCCCAGGAGCCGTAGTGCATCGCCGCGCGCCATCATGCCGAGCGCCATCTGGCTCAAATCGTTGCGCTTCTCGCCGATCTGCACGATCGTCTCGGCAAGCTCCAGCGAACGGTTGACATTGATCGCGAAATGGCGATCCGCCTCTTGCTTGAGACGATTCACGACTTCAGCGGCAACCGGATCGGGGAGTGGCGATGCGATCGATTGGATGATCGAGCTGTCGTTGAGCAATAGTTTCACCAGATCGTCAGCGTTCATACACTATTTTTCACCTTAATCAATACCTGCTGCGGCGGATTATCAAATCAGGAGTACAATGGGGCATGTCCAACGGTACGGCCCGGAGCTTATGAAGATCATAACGCTATACACAAGTGACGATATAAGTCCTGATTTGACGGAGCATAGTACACTATGAATATACAACCTCCGCCAAGGGAGCGCTGATATGGCCTCGCTTACAAGCTTATCTAACGAAGACCTCGCCCAGCGCTGCGCTGAGGAGACCGAAAAATTCAACAGCCGCCAGGAGAATAATCCTGAGTTTTGTTTCGAGTTGATGCGTCGTGCGCTGGCCGATCAATCGGATGAAGCCTTTACTCGCATCTATCAGATCTATGAGCGGCAGGTGTTGAACTGGGTTTATAGCCATAATCGATTCTCTCAGACTGGCGAGAGCGCAGATTTCTTCGCGTCATCGGCGATTCGGACCTTTTACTTTGCGCTGCGCGGCGAGAAGTTTGATCGCTTTCCCTCGCTGCCGCAAGTTCTCTCGTATCTCAAGATGTGCGTGCATACGGCGATCGCTCAATATCTGCGCGATCAGCAGCCTTCGGCGCTCACGCCACTCGATAATGTCAGCGAGATCTCACATACGATCAACCTGGAGGGCGGCATCGACGCGGCCGAGCTGTGGTCTTACGTTTGTCGCCTGCTGCCCGACGAGCGCGATCGTCTGCTGGCGCGCTGTGTGTTTCTACAGGATCTGAAGCCACGCCAGATCGTCACCGAGTATCCGACGCAGTGGCGCAACGAGCGTGAGGTTTCGGTGGCGCTCTACCGCATCCGCCGCGTGCTGCGCAACGACTCCGAGCTTCAAAACCGGGCCGGTATGGTCTAGGCGGGCTTGATCTTGCTAGCAATGCATAAATGATCAAGCATAATATCGCTGAACTGCGATATGTTATGTGATATTAACCTTGTTTTTGCATTTAGCTAGTCATACAACAGCAAACAACAATAAGTATCATTACTTACGACAAGAAGAGAGGTGAGACATGGAGTGCAGTCTCCCACCACCGATTACAGAAGATCAGATCAGCGCGGCGATTGATGGCTTTGCCGATGCCGATGTCCAACACCATATTGCGGAGTGTGCAAGCTGCGCGGCTCGCGTCACGCAGGCTCAGATGTTAGAAGATGTCCTGAAAGGTAAGCTTAACCGGTGGGACTGCCCCGCGCCCCAGCGCCTTGGCGACTACGTCATGGGCTTGGTCTCGGCTCGCACCGAGGAGCGAACGATCCGGCTGCATCTCGAAGAGTGCGCAAGCTGCAAGGCTGAAGTAGAGGATTTGAATGTCTTCCTGGTCTCCGACAACGTATCAGTCAGCGCGTCCCAGAAACATCCTCAGCCAGCCGTCGCGCGGAAGCATCCTGAGCGTCCTTCGTTCGGTCAGATTCTGGCCCGCATTCTACCGCGCACCCCGGCGCTTGCGCTACGCGGCGCGGCCCTCGGCCCAATTATGGCCGAGGCCGAAGGCACAACCGTTGTTCTGGATGTTCAGCCTGCTACCGAAGGTCAGGTAACCATTCTTGGCCAGGTGATCGCCGACGATTACGATAGCTGGACCGGCGCGCTGGTCGAGCTGCGGCGCGAGGGCGTGATCCAGGCGACGACAACGGTCGGCGATACCAGCAGCTTCAACTGCGGCCCGTTCCCGGCCGGCTCGATCCAGCTGGCGATCACGCCGCCGGTCGGTCGGACGCTGGTGCTGCCCAATATCGACGTATCGGCCTAAAACCAACACATCGGCCTAAACATAAACTCAGGCGCAGCAGTGATTATTTCACGCTGCGCCTGTTTGCGCTTCCCTCATCCAGCGACACGATCTCGCCGGCGTTGAACTGCGTCGTCTTGCCTGCGACAACGGTCGGGTCCAGGCCGAAGCGATGGGCACATACCACGCCGCTGCCTTTTGCTCCCCGATTATACTGACAATCAAAGCACTGCGCGAACTCGGCGGGAGCGTCGAAGTATGTGCAGCGATCGGCGGGGCGGCGGGGCGAGCCAAAGGTGATCAGGCGCAGCTCGGCGTCTCCTTCCGGCTCCCAGCCCAGCGAGCGGCCATCCTGCGGATCGATCTGCTCGGGCAAATCGGCAAGGATCTCACGCCGGCGACTACGCTTGCTCACCGTCTACCTCCAGGCGTGTTTCGATATGGGCACCGTGCGTCAGCGTGTTGTGAACGGTGCACTGCTTGACCGCGCGCAGCAGCGCTTGCTGGCGGCTGGGCGGCACGTCGGCTCCGATCTCAAGCAGCATATCGAAGTGATTGGCGCGATAGGGCTGCTCGGCGTAGGCCCAGGCGACGACTACGGCGAACTGATGCAGGTGAAAATGTGCCGTCGCGGCGTAGTCTTGCATGACCGAGGCCGTGCACAGCGCCAGCGATGCGGCCAGCATCTGGAGCGGGCCGAAGCCCTCGCCCACAACTTCCAGTCCGTCTTCTCCGTTAATCTCCAGCCGAATGTGATCCTCACGAATGATGTGTAGATGCATCAGGGCGTCTCCTTGATCGATGGCTCGCGGGGCTCGGTCTGTGCGGATGGCAGCGCTTCAACTTGGTGCGCCGCCGGCGTATGATCTGCGCTAAGCTCCTCTCCATCGCCTGGACGATAATGCTGGCGCACCATGCCTTTACGCCAGGGAGTTTGCTGAACAACCGTAACCTGCTCGTTCCACCAGCCGCCGGTCTCGTAGAGCGGCAGCAGATAGCGCTTAACTGCTTTGCCCAGGATCGTGGCGATGATCGCCGCTGCCGGGATCGAGAACAGAATCCCGGCCACGCCATAGATGCGCGCGCCCAGCAAGACGGCAAATAAGACCAGCAGCGGATTGATGCCCAGCTCGCGGCTCATCACGCGCGGCATCAGCACGTTGGTGAGCAAGGTCTGACCGATCAACAGCAGCACGATCGCCGTGATGGCGGCGGTGATGGAGAGGCTGAAAAAGAGCGTTGTGATCAGGAGAATGTTGGCCAGCGTGCCGCCTATGAAGGGCAGCAGTCGCAGCAGCAGGATCGCGATCGTCCACAGCGCGGCGTTCGGGACGCGAAAGCCGAAGAGCAGCGCGGAGCTGGCGAGCGTGCCCAGCGCGACGATGTAGAAGTAGCCGCGAATATACGATGAGTAGGTGGTGGTGACATCCCGCACGAAGACGTCGTACTCGTCACGCCAGCGCGGTGGTATGACCGGCCGCAGCACGTCGATCATGCGACCCGAGGTGATGCTCATGTAGACGCTGACCGTGATCACCAGCGCGATGCGGCCAATTACGCCCGCGAAGCTCTGGGCGATGTTGAAGGCGCGCTGTGCGACCAGGCTGGCAACCTGCGTGCTGAAGCTGAAGATCTGGCTCGTGATCGCCTGAGGATCGATCTCGACGCCGCGCTGCTGGAGCCAGAAGGCAAGCGTTTCAGCGGATCGCGTGAACTGCCCGGCCAGCGAGGGCGTGCGCTGCGCCAGCTGGGTGAGCTGTGGCACCAGCCAGACGAAGCCGCTGATCAGGCTGCCGATCACCAGGATGTAGGCGATCGCGATCGCGCCGCCGCGTGTGAAGTGCGCCCGCTCAAGACGGCGGATCAGCGGATCGAGCAGCAACTTGAGCAGCCAGGCCAGACCGAAGACCAGCAGAATATCCGCGATCCGGTAGAGAAGCTGAAAGACCTGCTCGACCAGCCACAGCGCGGCGATGATCGAGATCAGGACGATCAGATAGCGCGGAACCGAAATTCGACTCATAAACTATGTGCTGGAGCAGGCTGCGAGAAATCGCGCGCACGGTGCGCTACTCCTCCCAGCCTGCGCGTGCCTCGTCCAGTAGAGAACAAAGAACAACGGAACATAGAACAGAGGTAAATGAATGCAGCCTAACATTAGCGATGTTCTTTGTTCTTTGTTTGGCTGTTCTTCTTATTAGAATCTGCTCGCCTGCTCGTCGAGCCGTGGGAAGCGACCATACCGATCGATCGCCTCCCAGCGGCGGCACTAGTACGAGCGAGCGAAGACAACCTGGCGTTTGGTCTTGCGACCGGTATAGAAGCAGGTACCCTCTGCTTCCGGCTGATCAAACGGAATGACACGAACCGTGGCCTTGGTCTCGGCTTTGATGCGATCCTCGTCGTTGCCGTCGCCGTCGAAGTACACCCGCACGAAGCCCTGCTCGATCTGCGTCTTGAACTCGTCGTAGGTGCCGGCGTCAAAGGTGTGCTCGCGCTGGAAGGCGAGCGCACGCTCAAAGAGCGCGGTCTGAATCTCGTCGAGCAGCTGCGTGACATGCTCGGTGAGTCCGGCCTGCTCCACAAACGCCTTGCCCTCGCGGCCGGGTCGATCACGCCGTGAGACCGCGACTGTGCCCTTCTGCACGTCCTTGGGCCCAACCTCGACGCGCACCGGCACACCTTTGACTTCCCACTCGTTGAACTTGAAGCCCGGCGAAAGGTTGTCGCGGTCGTCGATCTTGAAGCGGAAGCGGCCCTTCCAATCGGCGGTGATGCGATCGACGGCCTCCATCACGGCGCTGCGCTCGGCGTCGTTCTTGAAGATCGGCACCACAACCACCTGCGTCGGCGCGACCTTCGGCGGCAGCACCAGGCCGTCGTCGTCGCTGTGCGCCATGATCAGTGCGCCGACCAGCCGCGTGGAGGTGCCCCACGATGTGGTCCAGCAATATTCCTCGCGGTTGTCGGCGGTGGTGTACTTGATGTCGAACGAGCGCGCAAAGTTCTGGCCCAGGTTGTGGCTGGTGCCGGCCTGAAGCGCCTTGCCGTCCTGCATCATCGCCTCGATCGCGTAGGTCCGCAGCGCTCCCGCGAACTTCTCGCGGTCGGTCTTGAGACCACGCAGCACCGGGATCGCCATAACGTTCTCGACGACATCGGCGTAGACATCATGCAGGATCAGCAGCGTCTCGCGCTCGGCCTCTTCCTCGGTGGCGTGGGCGGTGTGGCCCTCCTGCCACAAGAATTCGGCGGTGCGCAAGAAGGGCCGCGTGCGCAGCTCCCAGCGCATAACGTTGGCCCACTGGTTGATCAGCACCGGCAGATCGCGCCACGAGCGAATCCACTTGGCATAGGTCGAGCCGATGATCGTCTCGGATGTCGGGCGGATGACATAGGTCTCGGTCAGCTCCTCGCCGCCCGCGCGCGTGACCTCGGCGACCTCGGGCGCGAAGCCCTCGACGTGCTCGGCTTCCTTCATCAGAAAGCTCTTCGGGATCAGCAGCGGGAAGTAGGCGTTGACGTGGCCGGTCGCTTTGATGCGCTCGTCCATCGCGTCGCGGATCGCTTCCCAGATCGCGTAGCCGTGGGGCTTGATCACCATACAGCCGCGCACACCCGAGTTTTCCGACAGATCGGCTTTGTCGACGATGTCGAGATACCACTGCGAGTAGTCTTTATCGCGCGCCGTTATTCCTTCTTTAGCCATAATGTTCCTTCCTCCTAAGTTTAACTCGATTTGTCAATGTTGGGGTAGGCCCTCATCCCTCGGACCTGTGGGGAACAAAGGGTTTCGATAATCGCTTTTTGTTCGTTCGCCCAAAGGGCACCCGCTTTGAGCTTTTGTTCAATTCCGGTTCTTGGTTCTTTCGGCATATCGTCTCCGATCGCTAAATGTTGTCGATCACAATCAAAAAGCCCGTCCTGAGCAGTTTGCTCAAGGACGGGCCGTTAAAGGCTCGCGGTACCACCTTGCTTGGAACGCGCACGCATTCCCGCTTACTCCTACGGCGATCCAGATAAAAGCTGATCGCGATAGGCTGTCCCGATCACGGAGGACTTACCGGCTCACGTTAAAGCGCATTGCGAGATGACGCTTGTTCGGTGGCGACTCTGGGGCGGGTTCGGCGTGCATCGCTTGGCCGGACTTACACCAATCTCCGGCTCGCTGGGCGGCGAGGAAACGCTTACTATTCCCCTTCAACGTCTTTGCTGTTCAGTTGTGGTGAGACTATACCATTGGTTGTATTGAGAGTCAATGCGACCTCCGACGAAATGTCACATGGGCGATCGCCGGGAGACAAACCTAGTCGCGCTCGCTCTGTGCAACGCAGCAGGCTGATAAGACGCAGAATGTGGACAGGCTGATCATGAGTACGAGAAGCGTTAGCAAGGCGCTGCTCCTTTGGCTAGGCCATGCGCGGAAGAGACGATCGCTGGAAGCATGGTATAACCTGAGTATAGAAACACTCAATGTAGGCCAGATTAAGGATAGATAAACCTATGGTTAACGAATCGCGACTTGCCGCGTTGAACGCGCGGCTCGACGAGTGCAGCGCCTGCGCGACGATCAGCCGGGGCTACCGGCATGTTCCCGGCGGCGGATGTAGCTTCCAGCCGACGCTGATGCTGGTCTTTATCAATCCCACAGTGCGCAACATGACCGCTCACGCGAGCTGGCCGGGTCCGCGCTTTCCCTTCGCCGGCAAGCCCAAGCTGTGGGAAATTCTGGCCACAGCCGGCTTTGTAGGCCCGGATCTGCCGCAACGGATCGCAGAGATGGGCCGCACGCCCGAGATGGTCGAGATGCTAATGGAGGAGACGCGCCGCCAGAGATTATACATTACAAATGCTGTCAAGTGCGTCGACGATGGCTCGAACCTGCCGACTGCCGCGCGCGTGACGGCTGGCTGGCCGCTGCTGGCATCCGAGATCGCGCTAGTGCAGCCGCGCTACATCGTGGCGTTTGGCCTGATCCCGTTTCGAGCGCTGACCGGCTGCACCATTCGCCTTGCGGATCAGCTGTGGGAGGCCCAGCACG
>DASWTQ010000456.1:0-9023 GCA_036402055.1 Herpetosiphonaceae bacterium | reverse complement strand
ATCCGATCGATCTCGACCGGCAGATCCACGCCCCGATAGGCCAGCGGCAAGATCGCGTCGAAGCGGTAGTCGGGATGCTGCGGCGGCGACTCCCAGGGCAGCTGGCCGGTCAGCATGAAGTACATGATCACGCCCAGGCTATACAGATCCGAGAGCGATGTCACGGCCGTAGCGGACTGTGCGTGCTCCGGCGAGAAAAAGCCGGGCGTGCCCATGATGATGTCGGTGCTGGTGTGATGTTGATCCGGCAGCCGCGCGATGCCAAAGTCGGTCAGCAGCGCACGATTGCCGCTGGAGTCCAGCAAAATGTTGCCCGGCGACACATCACGATGAATAATGTTGCGGCTGTGAGCGAAGTCCAGCGCCGAGCCGATCTGCCGAAAGATCGAGACGGCGTCGGTGATCGGCAGCTTGCCCACTTTTTCGATGCGCTGGCGCAGCGAGCCACCCGAGACCAGCTCCATCACCGTATAGGGAAAGCTGTTCGGCGGTGTCGCGTGATCATAGATCTGAATAATATGCTGATGCCGCAGCTGGCTGGTCAGCTCAGCCTCGCGTGAGAAGCGCAGAATACTCTCTTCGTCGTGGCTCAGCAGCAGCTTAACGGCGACAGCACGCTCATGCAAAAAAATATGCCGGCCCATCCAGACCTGACTGGTTGCGCCGCGCCCAAGCTCGTGCTCAAGCCGATAGTTGCCGATTGTTTGCGGAATATTCGCCACGCACTACTCCCGTTAGAACTCCCGTGCGCTTCGATTATACCATGGAGTGTAGAACCTAGAACCCACGAAGAACCAAGAACTAAGAACCAAGAACCAAACGGAGAATGAGGGAACCAAAGAACCAAAGAACAAAGAACAAAGTAGCAAAGATGCCGCGCTGCTCGTCTACACTAAATTATACCGGACAATACAGTGAAGAACTACAATTTGTAGTTTATAACATTATAAATGTTGCATTCGTACAAAAACCAAGAACCAAATACCGATCGCCTCGGTTCTTGGTTCTTGGTTCTTGGTTCTTGTCCTTACCGTCGTCCAGGGAAGACCGCGCCGAAGATCGACGGCGGCAGTTTGAAGCCGTTTGCTTCCAACTGCGGCGTGAACTTGGGCCGCACGCCGGTCGGTCGCAGCTCGGTGATCATCTTGCCCTCGGGCGTGATGCCTTTTTCCTCAAGCACAAAGATGTCCTGAAGCACCACGGTGCCGCTCTCCAGGCCCTGAACCTCGGTGATCGCGCTGACTTTACGCGAGCCGTCGCGCAAACGTGTCTGCTGAACGATCAGGTTGATCGCCGAGGCGATCTGCTCGCGGATAACGACCAGCGGCATATCCATGCCCGCCATCATACACATCGTCTCCAGACGCGCGATCGCGTCGCGGGGCGAGTTGGCGTGCAGCGTGGTGAGCGAGCCGTCGTGGCCGGTGTTCATGGCCTGAAGCATGTCGAACGCCTCGCCGCCACGACACTCGCCGATCACGATGCGCTCGGGACGCATACGCAGCGAGTTGATCACGAGGTCGCGGATAGCCACGCGGCCGCTGCCGTCGACCTCGGCAGGCTTGGCCTCCAGGCGCACGACGTGATCCTGCGCCAGCTTAAGCTCGGCCGAGTCCTCGATCGTCACGATGCGATCTTCTTCAGGGATGAAGTTCGACAGCACGTTGAGCAGCGTGGTTTTACCGGAGCCGGTGCCGCCCGAAACGACGACGTTGAGCTTGGAGACGACGCAAGCCTGGAGAAAATCGGCCATCTCCTTGGTCATCGAGCCAAAGCGGATCAGGTCGGCGATCTGGAGTTTGCTCTTGCTGAACTTACGAATCGTGATCGTCGGGCCGTCGATAGCGCAGGGCGGGATAATCGCGTTGACGCGGGAGCCGTCGGGCAGGCGCGCGTCGACCATCGGCCACTTGCGATCGATGCGGCGGCCCAGCGGACGAATAATGCGGTCGATAATCTTCAGCGCGTGGTCATCGCCCAAAAACTTGATGTCGGTCAGCTCGATCTTGCCTTTGCGCTCGGCATAGATCATCTGTGGGCCGTTGACCATCACCTCGGTCACGCTATCGTCGTCGAGCAGCCCCTGGATAGGACCGAAGCCATAGATCTCGGTCATGACCATGGCGTAGAGCAACTTGATCTGCTCCTGCGAAAGATTGGTGCCGCTCTGGCGATAGTAGTTAGCGAAGCGCTCCTGGATCAGCCGCTCAGTCTCTGCTGAGCGCTCGATCTGCGTCTGCGATCCGAACGACGCCAGAATGCGATCGGTGATCGCCAGCGACAGCTCAAGCATTTTGGCACGGCCGGCGCTATCGTTAGCTACCTCCACGCCTGCGCTGGCAGCGGCCGGCGTTTGCAGCGTTGGAGCAGCTGCGGCGGGCGGCGTATTGAGCGCCGGAGCCGGAGCGGCCGGAGCCGGCATTGTCGCGGCAGGAGTCGGCGCGGCTGCCGGCGGCGGAGTAGGTTCGGCGTTGAGACGTTTGAGCAGAGACATAGTAACAACTCCAGCAAAATATCCCACAAGTTTGGTACAGCACTTGGAGACGCGCGAGCGCCAATACTGGCCGGATCATGACACAGCGTCACAGCCGCCGCCAAGGGTCTGTGGTATGCAGTGGAGCCTACCAGTTTGTCCTCATCAGTCTATGACAAACGGCATGGGCGGAGCTAATCGGCCCCGCCCACAGCCAACGATCACGGCAGACCCAGGTATCTACTGCTTGGTAAAGCGCACCGCGTCGAAGCCGACCCACTTACAGCCCGCGCACTCGCCGGTTGCGTCGGTTAGCTCGACGTACTCGCCGCCGCCCGCCGAGAAGTAGAACGTGCCGAGCGACACCCACTGGTTATAGTAGAGCGACTGGTTGACGTTGACGTAGTTGTTCGCGCCGTTGTGGTAGATGCGATACGGCGCCGCGACGGTGGTGGCGTAGTTGCTGGGAACATGCACCTCGACGGCGTAGTTGCCGGCGCCCGTGCCGCTCAACGAGGGAGTCCAGCGCGCGTAGTTGCTAGCCACGCTGCCGTTCGAGTAGGTCCACCACATAGATGAATTGTAGCCATAGGCCGCCGCAGTCCAGTACTGCGACGGGCCGTACTTCGCAAAGCCGGCGTTCTGATCGTCGACGACAACCGACGCGCCGCCACTGCCGATCGTGCCGACAACCACATTATCGTAGTAGAACGGGATCATCCACTGCCAGGTGTAGCCGTTGTCGGCGTACCACTTCGAGCCCCACTGGCTGAGGTAGGTGCCGACGGTCCAGCCGTGATTCTGGCTGCACTGGCCGGTCGTGCGGCTGCTGTTGTAGCTGCCCGCGCAGTAGTGCGCCTGGAAGATCTGGCTGTTGCGCGTCATCTTGTAGCCCCAGACCGCATTTACAGCAGCGTCGGTGCTGGCGTACGAGACGTTGGGATTGTAGACCTGGTCCGAGGTATTATCCTTCACGTCGTAGCCGGAGCCGGGATACTTCGCGTAGATCGTCCAGTACCAGGCGTAGGTTTTGACCGACATCGCGCCCGCCTGGAGCGACTGCGAGTGCCAGCTTGCGATCCACTCGCTGGGCAGCACATGCTTGACGTAGTAGTTGAAATCGACGGTATCGATCCGGCCCAGGCTCACCCGGTGAACGCGGATCGTCGAGGGCGGCGTGGTATGCGTGGCCATCACGCCCACATCACTGGTTGGCATGGCGGGACCTGGCGACTGGGCCGCGCCGCTCTCAGCACGATGCGCCTGCACATCGATCACCTCGGGCGCCTGGGATTGGACGCCTGCCGAGAGCGGCGCGTCGATGATCAGCGTATCGTTGGGCAGCACCGTGGCCTTGCGAATGATCCACGGACGAAAGCCCTTGGCCCGCACCATCACCTCAACTTTGGTCGGCTCGGCAACCTTAAGACCATCAAACACCGCCGCGCCCTTGGCGTTAGTTGTGGCCTGGAGGCCCAGCGGCCGCACCATCACCTCCGCCCCTTCGATCGCCTTGCCCTCCGCTGTACGCGCCGAGAGCAGAATTCCGGTTGCGCCGCCTGGCTCCGCGAACGCGGACGGCTGAGCCATTATTTGGAATGCCAGCGCGAGCGCCACACCGATCAGCGTGAGCGCGCGCATCAAAGAACGCCGCATAGCAATGCTCCTGTTCATGAAAAAGAACCAGCCCGAATCCATCGTCGAACACGCCGAACAGCCGGCGACGACTGAAAAATGCATCCTCCTTTGTAGCCGCCGGGGGGCTGCGGAGCATACGTCGTGAATCGCTGCCAACGATTAATCTTGTTTGGGTTGTGACGCCGTCGAGGAAATAAACCTTTTTTAGACAAATAGCAGCCACCCGATCCTGTCATAGCAGCGATCGGGTGTGAAGAGGGTTTTATGGAGATGATGACGTAGTACTTTTGGACTACTGCGGGGATGACCAGAGAGTTAGGTAATAGCCAGGCGATCTACCTGCTGGCTAAAGATTGCGTGGTCTAGACGCGCTCTTTGATCGGCATGTCGCGCATCTCGGCCGGGAAGAACTGGCGCAGCCAATCGTTGACGTAGCCGTCGAGCACCAGATGCACGCGATCGGTCCGGCTGTGGTTTTCGACGCGATGCTTGAGATTGAGATTCAGATACCAGCACTCGCCCTCGCGCATATCCAGCCGCTCGCCGTCGAGAAAGAAGGCCACGTCGGGATTGGTGTAGACCGGAATATGGAAGCGCACCTCGCCATCCTCGAAACCGAGCCAGAAATCCTTGTGCTCGCGAATATGGGAGCCGGCCGCCAGCCGCAGAAAGCGCACCGATTGCAGCTCGCACTGAAACTGTGCCAGCACCTCGCGCGTGTACGGGCAGCGATCGAGATTGATCGTATCGGTCCACGGCTCCTGAGCTGCCGGATCGGGGTAGAGCTGACGTGCAACACCGCCGACCGAGCGCAGCGCGATGCCGCTCCAATCGCCCTCGTAGTACGCCTTGTTGAAATGCGGCACCCACTCATCAGCCGCAAACGAATCGACTTCGGCCTGGAGACGAGCGGGATCGAAGGTGAACGGCAGCTTCAACGTGGTAAGCATGAAAAACACTCCTTGGTGAGCGGAGTCGGGCAGAGGAGGAAAGCACGCAGTTGCAGGATCAGTATAGCATGGAGCAACCCGCGCGCACTCGGGTGATCGCTTACGGCGAGATTGCGAGATCGGAGCGCTACTGCAAGAAAAACAGATGATCTCCGGCCAGCATCAGCATATCGAAGGGCAAGCGCAAAAAGCTGGCGATGTCATAGACCTGAGTCCAGAACGCCTGCGTAAACGGATTATCGTTCCACATCACGAAGAGCAGCACAAAAAAGAGCAGATTGCCGAACATCATCATCTGGTTGCGCAGATCGTTGGGCAGCCACGGCGAGGCGATGCCGAAGCCGTCGAGCGGCGGGATTGGAATCAGATTGAAGATCACCGCCGTGATCTGAAGCAGCGCCAGGTAGGTCAGCGCGGCCCAGAAATACTGGTTGCTCTCGGTCACCCAGTCGCGCCAGTCCAGAAAGAACGGCCACACAATCAGCGCGCAAAACACGATCGTGCCCAGCGGCCCCGCTGCCGAGACGATCGTCTGCCACAGCCGCGATCGCAGGGCGTTAGTGTTGATATAGACCGCGCCGCCGGGCAGGCCAAAACCGCCGAGCAGCAGAAAGATCACCGGCATGATAATGCTGAAGAGCGGATCGGTGTATCTGATCGGATCGAGCGTAAGATAGCCTTTGTCTTTGACCGACAGGTCACCGCCGAGAAACGCCGCCAGCGCATGGCCGAACTCATGCACACAGACCGAGACGATCCAGCCGCAGACGATGAAGACCAGCATCAGCGCGCCGATCAAGGACTCCGCCGGATTCAGCCACAGCAGCACGCCGCTAGCCACAAAGACCGACAGCAGGCCGAGAAACGTCAGGCTCGGCAGCGGCACGCGAGCGGCGCGCGGCGCGCGCATGGTCTTGGTCAGCGCGGGATTCTTCAGCACATGCTGGCGCAGCTCATACAGCGACACATCAAAGTGTTCCAGCGCGTCATAGGCCACGCCGCGACCCTCGTAGAGCAGACCGAGCAGCAGATGCAGCGTGTCAACCTGATGATGGCCGAGATGGCGCGCTTCTTTAACGGCGTAGTGCAGCGCGTCCTTGCCCTCGCCTTCCCAGCGCGGCGCGGCCTCCTGAGCTTTTCCCACCGGCAGCCGCGACTCCAGCGTGCCGACGAGCTGATCCAGATCAACTTTGAGCGCGGACAACGTTTGAAGCGCGCGATTACCTTTCACGCCCAAAATCCCTAGCAACAAATGACCTGGCTCGACGCGCTCGGATTGGCGGCGCGCGGCCTGTTGGTATGCCAGATCGATCGCCTGGCGCGCGTTATTGGTAAAATCGGCAGCCGGAATATCCATACAACTCGTTCTTTCTGTGAGCAGCTGTGCCGGAGCGAGCAAGAGATTGCCTCGGTTGGCGTTCAACCGAGGCAGGATGCGGGATGTAGCGCTAGTGTAGCAGGAGTAGCGGCGCGTGACAAGACCAAGCAGAATTGACGATGCTACAGCTTGACGAAGTAGGCCGAGCAGGCGCGATCGAGCAGCTCCTTGGTCATCGTCGGCGGAATCGAGCGATACTTGGCCTCGTCCAGGATCTGATCGCACAGGTCGCGGGGATGGCAGCAGCGCAGGTCGCGATTGACTTTTATGTAGTGCTCTTGCAGCAGGTAGCGCAGGCCGTCGTCGCTGTAGGGAATATTCTTCACCTTGCAGACGATGCGGAAGATGTCGCGGTACTCGTTGGGCGACGGATTCGGCACCTCGATCTTGTGGCGAATACGCCGCAGAAACGCGTCGTCGACGAGCTGCTTGGGATCAAGGTTGGTCGAGAAGACGATCAGCACGTCGAAGGGCATTTCCAGCTTCTTGCCGGTTTGCAGCGCCAGGAAGTCGATCTTCTTTTCGAGCGGCACGATCCAGCGGTTGAGCAGGTCCTGTGGCCGGCACTGCTGGCGGCCAAAGTCGTCGATCAGGAACAGGCCGCCGTTAGCCTTCATCTGGTAGGGTGCCTCATAGACCTTGGCGATCGGATCGTAGATCAGCTCAAGCTGCTGCAAGATCAGCTCGCCGCCGACTACCACGACCGGGCGCTTGCAGAGCAGCCAGCGCAGATCTTTGCGCGTGTTGAGCGAGGGAACCATGCCCGGATTCATGCCGAAGGTGTCTTCTTCCGGCTGCTTCGGCTGATCGATGGCCTCGTGGTTCAGCGGATCATAGACTTTAATCACCTGGCCGTCGATCTCGATCGCGTGCGGAATGATCACGTGGCCCTGCAAGATCCGCGAGATGCCCTCGGCGATCGTGGTTTTGCCGTTGCCGGGAGGGCCGTAGAGAAAGAGCGAGCGCGCCGAGTTGGCGGCCGGGCCGATCTGATCCATCAGCTTATCGCTGATCACCAGGCCCTCGAAGGCGCGCCGAATCGTGCTCTGGTCGATCACCATCGAGCCGACCGACTGGCTTTTAACGGCCGCGATATACGACTCGTACGGCACCGGAGCCGGCCCCGCGTACTGCGAGCGATCCAGCACCTCATGGACCTTGCCACGACCTTTGGTGGTGATCACATATTGGAACGCGCGCTCATAGAAGCCGCCCTGCGCGCCGGTAATATCGACGTACTCTTCTTCTTTCAAGAAGGTCAGCACGGTATCGACGATGTTCAAGAAGGGAAGCCTGAGCGCGTCGGCAAGCTGCTGCCCGGACAACATGCCCGCGAAGTAGATATGCTTGAGCACAAGCTCCGACAAAAAGCCCATGCTCAGGCCGGTATCGGCCAGCGAGGCCGGCTCCGGCGGCAAGGTGCTGCCACCGCCCGACGCGCCGTTAGCGCCTGGCGCGGCTGCATGAACATTCGCAGATGTAGTAAACTCGCGCAAAGGAAATGCGCTCATAATGATCGATCCTCCCACTTCTAAAGGAGCTTCCGGGTGCGGCGAGTATAGGCGGCGGTGTCGGATCTGCTCAATAGGCTGATCGGGCTATCCTGGACGCGCCGATCGAGAATCGCAACGACACACAGGAGTAATATCGTTTATTCTACGTGGGCGCCGGGCCGCGCACAATTGGCGGTTAAGCTACTCTCGAACTCTACAAATGTGCCGCTCAGGCCGAATGCGAGCAATGATGCAGCGACGCGCTGTGTTACACTACACCACAGGAGGACGCTCGTAATGAAACTTGATCGGATTACCAGACATCCTGCGCGCATGAATGGACAGCCGTGTGTGGGTGATTTACGGCTCACTGTACGGCGCGTGATCGAGCTAGTGGCGATCTACCCCAATCGTGAGGAACTCTTTACTGAGTTTCCTGAGCTGGAAGAAGAAGACATTCGCCAGGCTTTGACGTATGTGACAACCTATCTCGATGATCGAGTCGTGGAGTTTCCTTCCATCAATGAAGCTGCTGCTTGATCAAGGCTTACCACGAAGCGCCTTCCTCATTTGTCACATAAAAACCTTGTCATACAAGCCATACAACTATGAGCATAAGTTCGGTAGGGGCGTATTGCGATACGCCCTGGGCGTGATAAATCACGCCCCTACACGTCAAGGATTCTGCTCACCGCTCGCCACTATAACTACCCATGCGTTATCTTAGCCTTGTCCTAGCCCTCGTCGTGCTGCTGGCGGCGGGCGCGCAATTTCTCACGCCACGCACCTACCCATCGCCGCGTCTCGGCCCGCAGCAGACCGTCCAGACGATCAATTCCAAGATCGGCGTGCATCTGCGGCTCAACGGCACCGGCGATGAGGCCGAGCTGTCCGCGCAGCTCAGCCAGGTACGCGAGATGGGCGCGACCTGGGTCGTGGATCTGTTTCCGTGGGCCTACATCCAGCCGCGCGGCCCGCGCTCCTACGACTGGCGCGGCGCGGATCTGCTGGTGGCGCACGCTCGACAGCAGGGCTTGCAGATCATCGCGCGGCTGGACATTGTGCCGGCCTGGGCCAGAGACAAAAACACC
>DASWTQ010000455.1:0-41921 GCA_036402055.1 Herpetosiphonaceae bacterium | reverse complement strand
GTTGCTCCTCTGCTCGTGCGCCCACGCTCGATCCTACTCCTTCGGCGGCCTGCGGTCAACTCGGTGCGAGCAAGAGAACAAAAAGCAAAAAAGCACCACTGTTCCCCCTCGCCTACGGCACAGGAGCGGGAACGGGAGCCCACGACGGTGGGGCAGGGGAATCGCCGCAGAGGGTGCCCTCTGGGCTTGGGTGAGGGCCGATCTTCACACAGCAACCGCGCATTTTAAACGCGGCCCTATTCCAGGATAGAGCCGCGCCGGGTGTGACATGTGCGCTCAGGCGAAGGCCGGCAGCATCTCGCCGTGGGCCTCGATCAGATCGTCGACCAGCGACCAGATCTGCTCGGTGTCCAGCTCGGCGGCGGTGTGCGGATCGAGCATGGCCGCGTGGTAGATATGCTCGCGCTTGCCGGTCAGCGCGGCCTCGACGGTCAGCTCCTGCACGTTGATGTTGGTCCGCATCAGCGCGGCCAGCTGCGGCGGAAGCGCGCCGATCTTGGTTGGCTGGACGCCGTTGGTATCGACCAGACACGGCACTTCGACGCAGCAGCCATCGGGCAGGTTGTCGATCAGGCCGTGATTGGTGACGTTGCCGTAGATCGTGCGCGGCTGCCCGGTCTCCATGCTATGAATGATCAGCGAGCCATACTCGACGCTGCGATGCACTTCGATCGGCGAGTCGCTCTGCTCAAGCTCCTGGCGCATCGACTCCCAGCCCGCGATCTGTAGCTCGCAGCGGCGAATATACTCGTCCAGCGGAATATCGAATTTGTCCACCAGATCCTCGCGGCCACGCTTGATGAACCACGGCACATATTCGCTGAAGTGCTCGCTCGACTCGGTGACGAAGTAGCCCAGCCGCCGAAAAACCTCGTAGCGTACCTTGTCCGACAGATCCCACTCAAAGCCGGTTTTGCGCACCGGCCCGAGACCTTGCTGGGCGAACTCGCGCAGCCGGGGATACAGATCTTCGCCGTGCCGCTCGAACTTGAGATAGAAGGCTACATGGTTGATGCCGGCGACCAGGTAGTTGATCTCTTCTTTGGGGATGCCGAGATCGTGCGCCAGCTCGGAGGCGGTGTGCGGTACGCTGTGGCACAGGCCAACGGTTTTGATCGACGTGGCGCGGCTCAGAGCCCAGCAGTTGATCGCCATAGGATTGACATAATTCAAGAACATGGCGTCCGGCGCGACCTGCTCCATGTCCTCGCAGATGGAGCGCAGCACCGGGATCGTGCGCAGGCCACGCATAATCCCGCCGATGCCCAGCGTGTCGGCGACGGTCTGGCGCAGACCGTACTTTTTAGGAATCTCGAAGTCGACCACAGTGCTGGGCTTGTAGCCGCCGACCTGGATCATGCACAGAACATAATCCGCGCCTTCCAGCGCCGCCTGTCGATCGGTCGTCGCCTCGATCGTCGGCTGTGTGCCGGTCACGGCGGCGACTTTGTGCGCCACAATTTCGGACGTGTTCAGCCGGGTCTGGTCGATGTCGTGCAGCGTAATCGTGCTGTTGCCAAGCTCGGGGAAGCTCAGGATGTCGCCCAGCAGATTCTTGGCAAAGACTGTGCTTCCCGCGCCAATGAACGTGATTTTGGCCATCGCTGCCTCCTTGCTCTCTTCGGTCTAGCGCATTCGACAAGCCCCGCTTCTCCATCGATCGCGCCGGTTGAGGAGCTAGCCGATGACCCACAGGATAGCATAACCAGGGCCGTTGCAACGCAGCCCAACGATCGCCGATAATCAAATATTTTCAAACCAGTCGCGTGATACCAATGCGGAACATGGGCTATACTATGGAAGGAGCTAGCCACGACGATGCTGGCTAGGTAGACAAGGAGCAGAGCATGCCAATCACAGCACGAGGCGCGATCGCGCGTGTTCCCGGCGAGGCTGTCTCGATCGAGGAGTTTACGATCGACGATCCGGGGCCAAACGAGGTTCTGGTGCGGATTCTGGCGTCGGGCGTGTGCCACACGGATCTGGGCGTGAAAAGCGGCACCTATGGCACCGAAGGCTTCCCGTTCCTGCTCGGCCATGAGGGCGCGGGCGTGATCGAGGCGGTCGGACCCGGCGTGACGCATCATCAGGTCGGCGATCATGTGATTCTGGCCTGGCGCGCGCCCTGCGGTCGCTGCCGCTTCTGTCTTGAGGGCAAGCCAAACTTCTGCGCCGCCAGCCTCAACGCCGAAAAGCGTATGCGCACCCTTGACGGCCTGACGTTGAATCCGGTGCTCGGCATCGGCACGTTCTGCACGCACACGCTGGTCCATGCCGATCAGGCCGTGAAGTACGACGAGTCGCTGCCGGCGCCGCAGATGTCGCTGATCGGCTGTGGTGTGATGACCGGCGTCGGCGCGGCGCTGTATGCGGCACATGTGCATCCGGGCTCCAGCGTGGCGGTCTTTGGCTGCGGCGGCGTCGGCGACAGCGTGATCCAGGGCTCCAAGCTGGCCGGCGCGACGACGATCATCGCGGTCGACGTCGATCCACGCAAGCTTGAGTGGTCCAAAGAGTTCGGCGCGACGCACACGATCAACTCGCGGGAGACCGATCCGGTCGCCGAGATCAAGGCGCTGACCGGCGGCTTCGGCGTGAACTACTCGTTCGAGGCGGTCGGTATTGCCGAGACCTGGGAGCAGGCGCTGTGGTGCCGCGATCTGGCAGGAACCTGCATCATCATCGGCGTGGCCGGGCCTGGTCCCACGATGACGCTCGATCTCCAGCGCTTCTTCGACCTCGGCGGGCGGCTGGGAGTCTCGTGGTACGGCGATTGTCTGCCGACGCGCGACTTTCCGCTGCTGGCTCAGTGGTATGCGCAGGGCCAGCTCAACCTGGATAAGCTCGTCACCAAGACGATCAGCCTGGAAGAGACCGAGGACGCTTTTGATGCGATGAAGCGCGGCGAGACACTGCGCTCGGTGATTGTTTTCGACTCATGAGCGAGCAGCTTTTCCAGCTGATCAAGTCCCTGACCGAGCTGCACGGGCCGGTCGGGCAAGAGCACGCGGTGCTCGATTTCGTCGAGCAGCTGTGGCAGGCCGAAGGCGTGCAGACCGAGCGCACGCGCATCGGTAATCTGCTGGGACGTGGCGGCGGCAGCGGGCCGAAGCTGGCGCTGGTCGCTCACGCCGACGAGCTGTGCTACCTGGTCCGCGCGATCGATCCTGGCGGCTTTCTGTGGCTGGCGAACGGCCAGGGCTGGGAATACTCGACCAGCGTGCGCAACTGGTTCACGGTCGGGCAGCGCGTCCAGGTGCTCGCGCGGTCAGGCCCGCTGCCGGGCGTGATCGCCTCCACGACCGGCCACCTGGCGACGCTGGCGCTGCCCGAGCCGCACGCGCTCACCTGGAACGATTTTTGGGTCGATACCGGCCTGAGCTACGCCGAGCTGCTGGAGCGCGGCGTTACGCCCGGCACGCGCGTTGTGTGGGACGCCGAGACGTTTCGGCTGGGGCCGCATGTGGTCGGCAAGGCGCTCGACGACCGCGTGCTGCTGGCGGTGATCACCGAGGTGCTGCGGCGTGTGCCGCCGGCCGAGCGCAGCTGGGATCTGACGCTGATCTGCACTGTTCAGGAAGAGGTCGGCGTGATCGGCTCGTCGGCGCTGGTCACACACGAGCAGTTCGACGCGGCGATCGCGCTTGAGATCGGCCCGGCCGGCGATATTCCCGGCGTGGACGAGCGCGCGATGCCGGTACGTCTTGGCGCGGGGCCGGTGCTGGTCCACAAGGATGCATTGGTCCACTACGATTACGCGCTCACGGCGGCGCTTGAGGCAACCGCTGGCCGGGCGGGCATTTCGATCCAGCACGCGGTCTTTGGCTCGATCGGCAGCGATGGCTCGGCGCTGATGCGCGGCAACATCCCGACCGCGCTGGTCGCGTTTCCGGCGCGCTACACGCATAGCCCGTTCGAGACCGGCCATCTGGGCGACATCGAGGCGCTGATCGAGTGGCTGTGCGCGTTTGTGCGCGGCGATCGGAGCGAGTGAGCGGGCTAAGCGTTAGATCATCGTTAAATGAAGGACGAGGAATCTACGCTGGTAGATTCCTCATTTGTTTAAAAAATTCCCATAGATGCGTGATCGATCTCGCCCAGGACACGCCGCCGGCGTGTCCCTACAAAATTGGATCTGTACCAATCACCACTCGGCGTCGCCGTGGAAGTTCGCGGGATGCTCCTTCGCTACGAACTGTTGAACGCGATCTCGCACATCGGCCAGGCGGAACGACTCGCCGTGGCCGGGATAGCACACGATCGTGTCGGGCCAGCTGAGAATCACGTCGCGCAGAGTCGCCAGCGTGGTGCGAAAATCTTGGGCGCTGCCTGTGCGACCAGGCCCGCCGCCAAAGATCGTGTCGCCGACGATCGCCTGCTGATTGTCGACGATGAAGGTGATCATGCCCGGCGTGTGGCCTGGCGTGTGCACGGCGCGAATCGTGTGTGCGCCCCACTGGATCTCGTCGCCGTCGTTGATCAGCGTATCGTGGTGGATCGAGCCCAGCGCGGGCAGCTCGGCGCGATGGATCGACACCGGCGCGCCGGTTGCAGCGCGAATCGCCTCGACCGCGCCGATATGATCGCTGTGAGCGTGAGTCAGCAAAATGTCGGTGACCGTGCTGTCGCCGATCAGCGCCTTGATTTTCTCCGGCTCCGCGCCTGGATCGAACACGATGCTCTGATTGGTAGTCGCATCGTAGAGGACATAACAATTCTCTTGCCAGGACCCGACCGCCGCCGAGCGCACTTCGAGTGTGTTGTCAGCCAATGTTCGCCTCCTGATCCGTGATGAGATAGATGTGCCGCATGAATCGTACCATGTTTCGCCGCCGGCCCGCCGGCGCTGCTTGTCGAGTACCGATCCGCCGTGCTCCACAGGGACTAGCTAAAGACCTGTTAGCCCGATCCGCCGTGCGCTACAATAGCCGCGACCTCTAACCCATCCGCCGATAAGGATCGAACCATGACACAAGAGCTTGGCTGGAAGCCCGCGCGCACCTGGGTGTTTGTCGTGGGAATCCTGGAGTGGAAGCACGACGACATTTATTCGGCGTTTCCCAAGCAGCAGCGCCGCGATGCCGCGCTGGTTAAGTTTTTCCGTGAGCAGGATGTCCCGGATCACCAGATCGTGTATCTACAAGATCGCGCCGCCACCACGCGCAAGATTCAGCAATCGCTTGAGGAGTTGCTGGCACAGACCAGGGCCGGCGATCTGCTGGTGCTCTACTACTGCGGCCACGGCGGCAAAACCGACGACGGCGTGCCCTACTTCGCCAGCTACGACGCCGACGACGCGGAGAATCTCGGCTGGGCGATGGAAGCGGTGCCGGCGACGATCGAGCGCCATTTTCAGGGCTCACATGCTATCCTGCTGGCAGACTGCTGCTACTCGGGCTGTCTCGCCGATGCCGCCCAGCGCAAGGCCAAACGTGTGGCGTATGCCTGCCTGACCTCGTCGCTCGCCAGCGAGCTTTCGACCGGCAACTGGACTTTTACCGAAGGGCTGCTGGCGGGTCTGCGCGGCCATGCGTTCGCCGACGGCGACGGCAATCGCCGGATCACGCTTCAGGAGCTTGCGGCGCAGATGATTGATAGCATGGCCTTTGCCGAGGAGCAGGTAGCGACCTTTAGCGTGTGCGGCGGCTTCGATCCGGCACTGGTGATCGCGCCCGCGCGGTCGCTGCCACATCCGCAGGTCGGGCGACGCGTCGAGGCGCGCTCCGAGGGCGAGTGGTATCCGGCGCAGATCGTCGCTGCGGATGGCGATCAGCTCAAGGTGCATTACTACGGCTACGACGAGACCGACGACGAGTGGCTGACGGCTGAGGATATTCGCGAGGTTTCGCGGCCGACCTATGCCGTGGGAACGTCCGTCGAGGTGCAGTGGAAGCGCAAATGGTATCCGGCGACGATCAAGGATTTGCGCAGCGGTGTGCACTACATTCAGTACGACGATTTCGACGCCGAGTGGAATGAGTGGGTCGCCCTGAAGCGTATTCGTCCCGTTAAATAACGTCCCAATCCTGAATTTGTTCGCAACACCACAACAGGCGATGCAATGCGCATCGCCTGTCGGTTTATGTTCGCGCTGGTTGAACTAGCGCACCCAGCCGGTCCTGGACTGACCGAGGATCTGGCCGTAGCTGTTTTGCAGCGTCGCGGTCGCCTGCGCCAGTGAGCCATCGCCGATGTAGAGCATGTTGCTGACGGCGGCCGTGGTGGGATAGATCTCCGTGCGGGCCGTTAGGCCGCCGGTGTTGCGCGCGATCTGAGCGGTGATCCTGGTATTGGGCTGATTGCTCAGGTTGACCGCTCGCGCCCAGGCCGATTTGCAGCTTGGCGAGTAGCGCACGACGGCTCGGACCACGCCCAGGCTGTCGGCCTGCGCCAGGTTATAGGCGTCGTTGTTGCAGCCGGTCGCCTGCGGATCTTGATAATCGCAGTTGGTGCGGCTGGGCGAAAGCTGGCAGGCGCTGAGAAGCTGAGCCGGCTGTGCTGCCGGAGCGGCGAAGGTTGCGACGGGTACCAGGGCGCTGGCGAGGGCGAACAGGCGGGCGAAACGGGCGATCGAGTTCATACTGGTGTTCTCCTTAGATTTGGTCTTGCGATTTTGGGTTCGTCTTGATGCTGGAAGAATACTCCGCTCCGCTGCTCATCCTCCAGATCGCCTGGCAGCCAAACGCTGCTCATTTACCGCCAAAGCCTGCTCAAACGCTGCTCATTTGACGCCATGCTCAGCCCTGCCCAAGAATCCGACGAATATTGCCGCGATCGGAAATTGCCCTCTTGACAATCTTGAGTTTCCTGCTAAACTAACGACAGAAAATTAGTAACTAACAAAAGTATAGTTATTCGGAGGCTCAACATGGCATGGCAGATCGATGCGGCGCACTCGGAGATCCAGTTTGCGGTCCGGCACATGATGATCTCGACGGTACGCGGGCGGTTCACTGGCTTTACAGGCACGATCGAGGCGGATGAGCAGAATCCTACGGCGGCTCAGGTTCACGTGACGATCGACGCCGCAAGCATCGACACCGGCAATACCGATCGGGACAATCACCTGCGCTCGCCGGATTTCCTGAATGTCGAGCAGTTTCCCCAGATTACTTTCAAGAGCACCAGCGTCGAGCAGAGCGGCCAGAGCGAGGGCAAGCTCCACGGCGACCTGACGATTCGCGACGTGACCAAGCCGGTAGTGCTGGATGTCGAGTATGCGGGCATCGCCAAGAGCCCGTGGGGCACCACCAGCGCGGGCTTCAGCGCGACGACCAAGATCAACCGCAAGGAGTGGGGCCTGAACTGGAACGTCGCTCTGGAGACCGGTGGCTGGCTGGTCAGCGATGAGATCAAGGTCAGCATCGAGGTTGAGCTGGTGAAGCAGCAGGCGCAGGCGGAGAACGAAGCCGCCGCCGAGGCCGAGTCGCTGCACGAGGGTGATACCGCTTAGGTTGTCATAATGCTGAGAGCGGCTGCGGAAATCTCCGCAGCCGCTCTTTTTTGTTGCCCGCGTGCCGTTGTGTTTGTTCAATGCCTGCAACGATCGATGGATATGTTCGTAACAGGGAGTATGTTCAGCAACCCACGATCGTATTCAAAGGAATGCACATGAAGAATTCACAGACGTGTCCAAAATGCCAGCAGCAGCGAATCATCCGTATTCCCGGCCAGGCGGGTGCCTATGGCAGTGGCAATAACATTCCAGTTGGCCTCACGGTTTTTAGCAGCGTCAAGGTGACGCGCTTTGTATGCACGAACTGTGGTTTCACTGAGGAATGGATCGAGTCACCAGAAGATTTAGACACGCTCGAACAGAAATATGGTTAGAGCTAGCTCGTTCATAGCGCTCCTTGACCCGTCTGCTATGATAAAACCACACTTACTTTTGTCTCCCGATCACTGTGGCATCTCATAACAAGGGCACAGCTATGCGCCAACACTCGCTCACGTGGATCGCTATCTGCTTGCTTGTTCTGACGGTGTTTATTGGGCTGATTGATCCCGCGACACGGCCTCAGCCAAGCGACGGACTGCTGTCGGTGGCGAAGCCGCTCGCGCCGGACGTTGCCGCCGCTGCGCCCATGACGACTTCGACGCCAGCCTCGCGTAGAAATCCCAACGACGAGCTGGATCTCACCGCGACGCCTACACGCACGCCGACGCCGATCAATATCGGTAACTTTGTGTGGGACGATCTGGATAAAGATGGGCGGCAGGATGCCGGAGAGCCGGGGATTGCCGGGGTGACGGTTCAGCTCTGGAACAGCACAAAAACCGCGCTGCTCGACAGCGCCACGACAAACGCCAGCGGCATCTATACCGTTACCGCGCCCGTACCGGGCAGCTATCGTATCCGCGTCCTGCTGCCGGGCCCAGACGATGAGTTTTCGCCCATGGACGCGGCCGGCGGCGATGATCAGCTCGACAGCGACATCAATCCGACCGGCACGAATTTTGGCTTTACCAATATTTTTACGCTGGCCTCGAACGTGATCAGCACGACTATCATGGACGCCGGCATTATCATCTATCGCCCGCCCACGCCCACGCGCACGCCGACGCCGATCAATGTCGGCAACTTTGTGTGGCACGATCTCAACGCCAACGGCGTGCAAGATGCCGGCGAGCCTGGTGTCGGCGGCGTGACAGTTCAGCTCTGGAATGACACAAAGACCGCGCTGATTCACCAGACAACCACCAACAGCAACGGCAACTATACGCTGGTCGCGCCGCTGCCGGGTGACTACCGCGTCCGTGTGCTGCTGCCGACCGGCGCGTCGTTTACGACTCTGGACGCCGGTGTAAACGATCAGATCGACAGCGACATCAATCCAACCGGCACGAATTTTGGCTTTACCAACGTGTACACCTTTGGATCGAATCTGATCTCGATCACGACGATCGATGCCGGGCTGCTGAACGTGGAGCCGTCTCCCACGCCAGAATTCACATCTACGCCCACGCGCACGCCGACGGCGACGCTCACCCGCACGCCCACGCCGACGCTCACCCGCACACCAACCAGCACGCCCACGCGCACACCAACCCCGCCGAACCTTCCGAAGCGAGCCTATCTGCCGATGGTCCGCCCATAGGTTTAGCGCATGATAGCGCGAAGCGAGCCCAGGATCGATGAAAATCCTGGGCTCGCTTGATTAAGGCTACTGGCCTCCGGCTGCCGCTCGTTGTGCCTCGCGCTTGGCGGCTTGCTGTTTCTTGGTTGTGACTGAGAGCGCGTACACGGTAATGCCGGCATGACGCGGCTCGTACGCCGGGTAGCCCTCAAGGATCAGCGCATCCTCGGCGTCTTTGGCCACGTCGGCGACCTTGTTCCATTGCTTCTTGGCTACCAGCACCAGATACTTGGTTTCTTTTGGCGGCGCGGGCAGGCCTTTGGGCAAGGCGGGCTGCTTATCGCTGATCAGGCCGAAGATCACGACGTCGCCGCGCTCGACTACCTGGGTGGGCCGTCCTATGAGCGTGATTTTCACCGTTGATGCCTTTCCGTACTGTTTGGTAAGCTCCTGGAGCACTTCCGGCAAGTCCTGCGCTTGAAACGGCGGCGCGACGGCCTGTCCCTGATTCTGGGGACCGCCAAAGACTTTGCCGCGCTGCTGCTTGGTCATCCGGTCGCGTGCCAGGTAGAAGAAGACGCCGCCAGGTGTGCGCCGGCGATTTTCGCGCTCCAGGAAAAGCCCACCCTGGGCTTCGACGATCTCGGTCTCGCGCAGCAACTCCTGGGTGAAATCCGCGCCCATGATTTTAATCATGCGCCGGATCTGATCCCGTGGCTGCGACTCGGTCTCGCCCAATGCCTCAGCGATCTGGGCGACAAGTTGGCGAATTGAGAGTTGTGGATGTTCGCTCATACTCTGATTCTCGGTGAGCCAGCCGCTGATGTCAAGTGTTCGGCAGAAAGTCGTAGCTCTGAGAATCTAAAGCGGTCAGATTCGTGGGTATGGTCGCGCACAATGAGACAGCGATCGGCGCGCGCCGTTTTGTTGTCCATCAGCGCATACAAGTGGCGAGGACGTGAGATCGGGCCAAACATGGTCTGTGGGCCTGCGCTTAATTCCCTTGCGCAGCTGGCCGCATCATGCCTATACTACTGCCCTATCGACGAAACACTGAGACAACACCTCCGTCTGCAACCCGTGTGACCTGCACTCGTATCACTCTGGCAGGTATTGCCACAACCAAGGATAACAACCATGCTCTTCACGATTGGGATTGGACTATTCGTTTTTCTCGTGCTGATCCTGACTGTTGTCGCCTCAGCAGTGCTCACACGCGATTGGTTTGGCGCGCGCGTCGCTCGCCAGCAAACGGTCGTGCTCATGGGCGGGCTCATAGGAATGGCGCTCATCTCACTGGCGCTGTATCTGATTCTGCCCGATGCCTGGCGCGCGGCGGTGTGGCTCGCCTTCCAGCTTGGCTTTGTATGTGTGGGCGTGGCCTTGATGGTCAGAGCTGTGATCCTCCGCCGCCGCTCTGGAGCGATCCTGCTTGATCTTGGACCTATCCCTGGATCGCAATTTATCCTCATTACCGGCGGCATCACGCTGGTGCTCACGCTCCCCGTAGTGTTCTTGGTGATGCTCAGCGGAGACTATGCCAGCGGCAATACGTGGTCTGAGGGCTTGTTTCGCATCGCGTTTTGTGTGTTCTTGCTCTTCTTTGGCACGAGCCGTTGTCAAATACGTGAGGCCGGTATTTTCTACCAGCATTTTATCCCCTGGCATACGATCCAGGCGTATCATTGGGAGCAGGATCGGCCAACAACGCTCACACTCTCTGTGCAGACGTGGTGGCCCTTAGGCAGGGAGCGCCACCTGTCGATTCCTATGCACAATCGCGACACCGTGAATGCGATTCTGGCCCAGCGGATAGCGCCGCTTGAGTCCTTCGGGCTCAGGAAACCTGCATAGACTAGCATGATCGGATGGTCGGGCTTGTATGAGTGATGCGGATCAACGCAATGCCGAGCTGCGCATGGAAGCACAGCAGCGCGTGCTTCCTGGGCTGCTGCGTGTAGTATCTCGGTATGGGGTGCCGCATCTTAGCGGCAGCTATGCCCTTAACTTGATGGTCGGGCGTGATCTCGATCTGTATCTTGAGGCCACCGATCTTAGCCTCGCTGGCTTCTTCATGCTCGGCGGTGAGCTAGCAGACACGTTGGCACCGGCCCGTATGCGCTTTCGTAACGAGCGCCTGGCGCAGACTCCAGGACTGCCGCACGGCCTGTACTGGGGTATCTATCTCGATCAACCCAAGCCCGCCTGGAAAATCGATCTGTGGCTCGTCGATTCGTCGCAATACCACACGTTGCAAAGCACAATTGAGACAATTGCTGCGCGCCTGACACCGTCGACGCGGCGGATCATCCTGGAGATCAAGACGGCGATCTGGAATGATCCGCGCTATCGCAGGGAAGCGACCAGCCGTGATGTTTATGAAGCCGTGTTGGATCAAGGAGCGATGACTCTGGAGGGGTTCTGGGCCTACATCCGGCAGAAGCGCGACTAAACTCCACATAAAAAAAGTGCCGCACAACCGTGCAGCACTTAGACGAAAGCTCTCGTTGCTCCTCAGCGTAACGGGAGGACGTTGTTGCATGCTCGGGCTCCGCTCAGTCCTCGACGTGAGCCGGCGTTTGCCACCGCTCGCGCTCGCCCTGCTCCCGCGCCTTCCGCGCGAGCTGCAAAGCTTTGGCCTCGCCGTGCTTGGCGATCGAGTATTTGGTGCGGCGCTGCTTGCCCGCGTATGTGGCCCAGGTTGCCTGGTAGTAGTCGGTGTTGCCCTCGCGCACGCGCCGAATGCCCGGCTCTTCGCTGGTAGAGTAGAAGATCCCGACCACCTGACGCTCGGTGCGCGGCTTGCCCAGCTCTTTCTCGGTCGCGTCGCGCCACGCAAGCGCTGCCGTCAGCGCGCCGAGCCGATCGCCGTATTTGCGATCGGAGAAAAACTTTGAGCGCCGCTGATCTTGCCACATGATGCGCACGTTGTATCCGTGCATGCGACTAGCATCGTGATCGACGCGAGTAAGATTCTTGTGTTTGACGCTTCGTTTCCGCATGATTGTGACTCACAGCTGTAGGTTCGTACTAACTTCTATACGTTGGACATAGAGAATTATATACCATTTTGACTTATATGGTGAAAGCTATCAGTCGGATCGAATTCATGCGGTGAAGACTGGCGTATCTGGGTGAAGTGTCTGGCGCTCAGGTCGATCCTTTGGCACGTTCGTCGAACTGCCGTAGGGCGCTGGCCGCTGCCTGCCGCGTTTGCAGCTCGGGGTGGCTGCTCGCCGAGCGCAGCAGTGCATGAGCGTTGGGCTGCGTCGTGCGGCCGAGCGCGCGGACAGCTTCGATGCGCTCCCACTCCTGCGCCGATTCGAGACTAGCCTGGAGATCTTGCATGAAAGCCGGCGAGTCGAGCGCGCCCATCACGTGTAGCCCGGCGATCCGCAAGTCGGCGGTCGGGCTCTGAGCCATCGCGCGCGCTACAAACTCGATCTCGGGTGCGAGCCTAGCTAATGCCGCCTGATCGAGCTGCTCGTATGCGGGCTGCTCACCGAACGCGAGGCTATCGAAGATCGGCTTCAGCCCGGCGACGCAGGCCCGCAGACGTGGCTCGGACAGCCCTTGAGCAACGCCTGCTTGCACCAGCGCTTCGAGGTCGAGCTGATGCTGAAAGCGTGCCAGATTGCTTGCCGGGTCCGACGGCTCGGGTTGCCTGGTCATACATGTCCTCAGCCAGACGCGGCGCTCACTACAGATTCTTGCCGCGCACAAAGTCGCGCTTGGCGGTGACGAACGCGCGGTTCTCGGTGTTGGGAACTTCGACCTCGGTGCGCTTGTCGATGCGGACGTCGAAGTTGACGCGGGCGATCGGCGCGTTGGTGGCATCGTTCAAGGTCAGAATGAAGTGCGCCATGTAGGTTACGGGATAGCTCGCCGTGACCATTCCTTGCAGTCCCGGCGCGTCGGCGATCACGATCGTATCCGCCGTCGGTCGCTGGATCTCGTGTGCGGCCGGGCCATCGTTGGCGATCAGTACGCCGGTAAATCCGCCCGGCGCCGGCGGTCCTGCGACACCCGGCGGCAGCACTTGATCGGGCGGATTATTGAGCACCGTGCCGCCGGCCAGCGTCGCCGTACGCTGAATCTCACGAACCGGCGTCAGCGCGGCCGAAGAGCCGTTGTCGAGATGAAAGTGGACTTGCAGCGAGTTCTTGACTTCGGTGGTGGAGTTGAACGGCCCCGGCGTATTCAGGCTGGCGCCGCCGACGATCGCCGGAAAGCCGCCGATCGCGCCGGCCGCACCTGTCACGAGATCGATGCGATCAACGCTGACGGCGGGCGGAGTGCCGGTTGGCGGGCCGCCGGGTACCGGCCCGGGCGTGGTGCGATTCGGCTCAGGCTGATTCGCCAGACGATCGAGCGCGCCGATGGTGATCGGCCCGATGATGCCGTCGATCGGTGGCGCGTGGATCGTCTGAAACGCCCGCACCGCCGCCTCGGTGTCGTCGCCAAAGATGCCGTCCGCGCCTTTAGGCCCGATGTCGAAGCCGAGGAAGAAGAGCAGCTGCTGCACGCGCCTGACCGGTGTTCCTCGGCTGCCGTTCTGCAAGAAGTTGCCGACCTCATTGTCGAACGCGCCTTCCAGCCGGGCGTCTCCAGCCAGCCAGGGCGACGACAGATCGTGTCCATCACCGATGCGCCGGTGCACAACGCCCGCCGCTGCTGATGCGCCCTGCGCCCCGCCGGACTTGCCGGACTGCTGCACCACGTGCGTTAGCTCATGGGCCAGCAAGCTCTTGCCCGTGCTTGCGGCAGGCGCATACTGTCCGGCGCCGAAGACAATCTGGTTGTCGACGGTAAATGCCTGCGCCGAGATCGCCGAGGCTGCGCTGGCCGCAAGCGCATCAGTATGCACGCGGACCTGGCTGAAATCATGACCAAAGCGCGGCTCCATGAAGGCGCGCGTCGCCGGGTCGAGCGGCTGGCCACCTGAGCGCAGCGCCTCATGCACGATCGACGGCGCTTCAGCTGCTCCCTGGTGCTGCTCCTGGACGCGCGCCGGCTGGATGTGCTTGTGCGCTGTCTGCTGGCCTTTGCAGCTGGAACATTCGCCGCCACAGGTGCACGACGCGTGATCCGGCGACTCGGACATATCGATCACCTCGCGGGAAACACGCTCGGCCTCCTGCTCGAAGCGATCGCCGGGCGAGTTGACCATTAGCCTGGCCTGGAGCCGAAGCGGCGCATCGGCGTAGACCGACGTGCGGCTGAAGTCATGACCCACGTGTGCTGTATGGGCTTCGCCGCTTGTGTGCGGCAGCCGCGAGGATGTTTGATTGTTGGTGGGCTGTGTGCGTGGGCTAGAGCGGAGTGGAGCGTTGTGGCGAGTCTGACCCTGCTTCTGGGTATGTGTATGCATAAACGGCTTTCCTTCCAAAGAAGGCTTTATGCCGGAACTTAACCATGGCTCATTGTAGCACTCCCCGAATCCCGGTTCAAGACCGCGCTGGCGATTGTGCTGCATCAGGCAGCAAAAACGCCCCGGTCATACTCTGGCCGGGGCGTGACGTAGATCGCTTTCTCGTGTGTGAAAGCAGGCTCAGCGCGATGCGGCGTAGCTTTTGTGCTCACGCTGCGCCGACGCACTCTCGGCCGCGCCATGTGACTGATCGTCGCCGGTGAGGATCGCGCCGTCGGCCGCCATGAGCAGCATACTACCGATCACCAGCACCAGGCCGGCCAATCCTGCCAGCCCCACCACGATCGAGCTGAGCGCCTCGAACTCGCGGAACAGGCCGATGCTGATCGGAATCAAACAGCCGACCAGCAGACTGCACATCACCAGCAGCGTGCCCAGACTGCGCCGCTGCGCTTTCCAGCGCTGCATCTGCCCCGCCAGACTGGTCGACGGCTCACGCAGCATCCGGCCGATCTGTTGGACGTCGAGGTTGCACTCATGGCAGCGTGTAGCCGTAGCGGCAAGATGGGTCGCGCATTGTGGACAGTACATACGCCTTCTCTTCTTCGATGTCGCCGTGATGCGGGCTCCAGGCATCACGGCCAGATCGAACATAGCATCGTTTCGCCTGCCTCAGACGAGAACCCTGTTCTACGATACGACCGGACCAGCCCGAGTGTTGCAGCCGACAGAAGCGAATGTTGCGCCGGATCAGACAGACTCGGCGTGCAGTCGCTCCTCGATCTCCGCGATCGCCTGAGCCGTGCTCTGGAACAGGATCGCATGAATGCCCAGCTCACGTGCAGCCGCGACATGCGGCGCGTGGTCGTCGAGAAAGACGATCTCGTGAGGCTGCACGCCCAGACGCTCACAGGTCAGCTCAAAGATGCGCCGATCCGGCTTGGCGAGCCCTTCCTCATGCGAGTAGATGATCAGATCGCACAGGTCGCCAAACCCGTAGCGCTCGTGCTCCTTTTCCCGCGCGCCGACAAAGCTGTTGCTCAGGATCGCGGTCTGGTAGCGCGGGCGCAGGCCGGCGAAGTAAGCTGTCAATTCAGCGTTCGGCGTGCCGAGATATTCAGCCCACAGATCTTGCATCAGCTCGGCCACGCGTTCCTCATCCAGCCCCAGCATCTCGCCGATGCTCTGCTCGACCTCGGCCTCGGAGATCGTGCCGAGGCTGCCGCCTTGCCACACATGCCCAAGCCGCTGGCTTAGCTCGCCCGGCTGAAGCTGAAGCTCGGCTTCCCACCTGGCAGGCCAGCCGGTCGCGGGTGTGATCTCCAGCACGCCGCCAATATCAAAGACAACTGCGCGAATGGTCATGGCTTCATGCCTTTCCACGACGAAGCGGCGAGGACATGCAAGCGGTGCTGAGTGTTATCCACGCAGGACGCCCAGCCCTTGACGGATTTCGCCCAGATGGTAGGCGGTATGCACGACAATCGCCAGCGCGCCGCCCAGCTCATCTTCGCCATTCCACGTTTCCAGGCTTTCGAAGAGCGATCGCACCTGCCGGTAGGTTTCGTGAAGTTGCCGGCGCTGCTCGTCCCACTCTTCCGGCGATACGGTTGTCACCTTTTGCCAGCTGCCCGGCCAATCGAGCGATTCCGGCGGCTGTCCGCGCATGTAGGCGGAGAGGACTTCCAGGTAGTAGCGCACGTGGTAGACCTGCGCCGCGATGCTGGCACACTGGCTTGAGATCGGCCGCGATGCCTCATCTGCGGTGATGGTTGCCAGCGTCTCGAAGAGCGAGGTGCCGCGATCGAGGTAGATACCGTTGACCTTCTCGAATGTTTCGTCAAGAATATCAAAGAAATCGGTTTTCCAGCGCTGCGTGTCGATGGTTGCTGCCATTGATCTTCCTCCATTATCCCGGCCAGTGTAGCAGAGGCGGCGCGAAGAAAGATGCGACCAATGGACAAGAAAAGGTTTATTTCGTGAGGCGATCGGGGTTTGATGCGTGGATTCAATCGAAGCGATCGATCAGGAAGTGGATCTCGGTCAGCTCCTGGAAGCCGACCTGGCGCAGGATTGACCGCGACTGCGGGCCGGCCCGCGTGACGGCAACCGGCGTGCCGCGCTCGGCCGCGTCGTGCCAGCGGGCGGCGACCAGCGCACGGTACGCGCCGCGACCACGGGCGCTCGGCCGGGTCGAGCCCGAGTGCAGCATAACTCCGGCGTCGGTGAAGAGCGCG
The DNA here is from genome assembly GCA_036402055.1 of Herpetosiphonaceae bacterium. Classification (GTDB taxonomy): domain Bacteria; phylum Chloroflexota; class Chloroflexia; order Chloroflexales; family Kallotenuaceae; genus LB3-1. Next base: position 25,236 of record DASWTQ010000455.1, on the reverse strand, counting down.
GAGGCCGCAGCGATCGGCTGGCCGTCGATCCAGGCGATGTAGCGCATGAACTGCCGCCGCGCCAGATCGTGGCTGCCCTCGCGCTCGATGCGCGCAAGCTCGGCGTCGAGCCGGTCCAGCATCCCAAAAACCTCGTGCGTGATCGTGACGTACGCGCGAAAATCGGCGATGCTCTCGACCCGCGAGACCACGATCTCGGGCGGCGGAGGTGGCGGTGGTGTGCGCAGCGCCATGACCACCGCCAGCGGCGGCGTGGCGGGAGTCATTCCCAGCGAATGCAGGCGCTCGATCAGATCGGCGGGCGTGGCTGAGCGCGCCACCTCCCACATCAGCGCGTGCCGGCCATGCTCACGGGCGCGATCGCGAATCTTGGCGATTGTCGCGTCGACGGTTGCAGGTGACAGGCGTAGATACTGAACGCTGTTGGAGCGCGGATCATTGCCCCGACCGAGGAAAAGCACATAGCTGGACTCGACGAACAGGCGCTCGCCCTCGCCGATCGGCTCGTAGGCGTTGGCAGCCTCGGCCAATCGTAGGATCGCAGTGTTGTCGGCCAGATCGCTCATCGGCTATCGATCCTGTTACTTGATCGCGGCGGGCTCAGGGTAGCGGATGCCACAGCATCGAGAGCACGATCGCCAGCGTGGCCAGCAGCGCGCCGAACGCGGCGAAGGCCACGCTGATCTCGGTGACCTCGTGCGCGGTGATCAGCGAGGTCGGCAGACTTTCGAAGACGCTCTGAAGCTGCTCGGCGCTTTCGGCGGTGTAATACTTGCCGCCGGTCATATCCGCCACCTGCTGAAGCGTGGCCTCGTCGATGCCTCTGCGGAATCTGCCGCCGCCAGCCCACGGATCTCGGTCGAAGGGATCGCGGCCCCAGTTGCGCTCGCCCGGAATCTCGGAGCCGTTCTCGGTGCCGAAGCCGATCGTGTAGACGCGCACGCCGCGATCGCTGGCCTGCTGCGCAGCCTCGACCGGCGGCATCCCGGTAGTCGCCACGCCATCGGTGAGCACGACGATAATCTCGGGAGCGTACGCGCCCTCCGGCACCGGCTCAACCACCACCGATCCGTCGGTATCGCTCGGCTTGACGTTGGGATCAACCTCGGCGATCACATCCAGTGACTTGAGAATGCCGCTGCCGATGGCCGTGCCCCGGCCCGTGGTCAGACTGGCGATCGCGTCTTCGAGCGCCTCCTGATCCGTGGTCGGCGGCTGGATCATCTCGGCGAAACCGGCGAACGCCACGATGCCGATGCGTGTGCTCGACGATTGCTGCTCGATAAACGAGAGCGCGGCGGCTTCGGCGGCATCCAGGCGGCTTGGCGCGATGTCGGTCTGCAACATGCTGCGCGAAACGTCGAGCGCCAGAATAATACTGGTCTGGTTGGTCGGCACCGCGACGATCGAGACCGGACGGCTGAGCGTGAGCACCAGGCTGGTGACGGCCAGCATAAAGAGCGCAAAAGGCAGATGTCGGCGCAGCCACGAGTGGCGCGGCATCGCCGCACGAACCAGGCTCAGGCTGGAATAGCGCACCGCGAAGCGCCGCCGCCGTCGCAGCATCCAGATATACGCGGCGATCATCAGCGGCACGATCGCCAACAGCAGCAGAAACTCGGGCCAAAGCCAGCTCATCCTACGCCTCCAAATCTACCCGCTGATCCCGGCTGACACGATCACGGCACACGGCTGAACCACAGGAACGAAAACGTGCCGCCGATCAGCAAGATCAAGAGCCCAACGCCCGCGAAGAGCGCCGTCACCTCGGTTTCTTCCGGCCTGACCACCAGCTGAAGCTCGATGTTCTCGTAGATCGCCCGCAGCTCCTCCTGGCTCTCGGCATTGTAATACGTGCCGGCCGTCAGCTCGGCGATCTGCTGTAACGTTTCTTCGTCGAGCTGCGTGTGAACCGTGAAGCCCTCGACTTCGAGGTTGATGCCCTCAGCGCTGCCGATACCGACCGTGTACACGCGCACGCCACGATCCGCCGCCATCTGCGCGGCCTCTAGCGGCTCGGGCGGCCCGGTGTTCTCGCCATCCGTCAGCAGCACAATCGCGGTCGAGGTGTCCGAGCCCGGCGGAACCGGCGCCGGTGTCGGCGTGGGCGTGGGCGTCAGCGTGCTGTAGAGCCGCGTGTCGTCTTCGGCGTCGGCGTCCAGCGTGTTGAGCGAGGCCATGATGCCCTGGCCCAGCGATGTGCCGCGCTGCGGCGTGATACGGTTGATTGCGCCGAGAATCGCTGCCTGATCGTTGGTCGGCGCCTGCACAGCCAGGCCGTTATCGCTGAAGGCCACCACGCCGATCCGCACGGTGCTCGGCTGGCGCTGCACGAAATCACGCGCCACGGCCTTGGCCGCTTCCATACGTGTCGGCTGGAGATCGGTCGCCGCCATGCTGCCGGAAACGTCGAAGGTCAGAATCACAGTGCCCTCGACGCGCGGCAGACTGACCACGGTCTGCGGTCGGGCCAGCGAGAGCAGCAGGATCGTGAGCCCGGCTAGAAACAGCGCCGGCGGAATGTGTCGTCGCGCGCCCAGGCGGCTGCCGCCAGCGCCCTGAACAAATCCCAGGCTGCCGTAGCGCTCAAGCACAAGCCGTCGTCGCCGCTGGAGCCTGACGTAGAGCCAGACGACCAGCGGGATCACCAGCAGCAACAGCAGCATGATCGGCCAGATAAACGACATAGGCACACTCACATCACGTCCGGCGCTGCCGCCGTAATGTCGCAAAACGCACGATCGCCCGCACCAGATCCTCCTCGGTCGAGAGCGCCAGCGCATCTACGCCCGCGCGCTTGAACGCCGCGCTCAGCGCCGCCTCGCGCTGCTGAGCCGCTTCCCGGAAGCGCTGGCGGAATTTTTTGTCGTGCGTGTCTACATAGATCTGCTCGCCGGTCTCGGCGTCTTCCATCAGCAGCAGCCCGATGTCGGGCAGCTCGATCTCGCGCGGGTCCCACAGCCGGATCGCCAGCACGTCGTGGCGCCGGCTGAGGACGTTGAGCGGCCGCTCCCAGCCGGGCTCGCTGATGAAATCCGAGATGATAAAGATCAGCGAGCGCTGCTTGATCGCGTGCAGGCCGGTCTCCAGCAGCGGGGCCAGATTGGTAAACGGCGCTTTGGGCAGTCGCGGCTGCTTGAGCAGATCGTTGAGTAGCCGCAGCACTTGCAGCCGCCCGCCGCGCGCCGGAATCGTGCGCTCGACTCGTCCGCCGTAAAAGACCGCGCCGACTCGATTGCCGTGTCGTGTGAGCAGCCGCGCCAGCGTGGTCACAAAGTCGATCAGCATGCTGCGCTTCAGGCTCTCGACCGCGCCGAAATCCATCGATGGGCTGAGATCGAGCAGAAACCAGGCCGTGATCTCGCGATCTTCGACGTACTGCCGCACGTAGGGCGTGTTCATGCGCGCCGTGACGTTCCAATCGATGTAGCGAATATCGTCTTCCGGCTGATACTCGCGCAGATCGGCAAAGTCCAGGCCATAGCCATAGAACAGGCTGCGGTAATCGCCTTGCAGCAGGCCGTCCAGCCGGCGGATGACCTTCCAGTCCAGGCGCTGGAGAATCCGCTCAGGCGTTTGTGCGGATGTTGGCATACTCATGCAGCGGTACCTTTGGCATCGGCGTGCGATCAAGAATTTTATGCAGCAGATCGTCCGCGCTCACATTGTCCGAGAGCGCCTCGTACGAGAGTACCAGCCGGTGACGCAGCACATCCAGCGCGATGTCCTGCACGTCTTGCGGCAGCGCATACTTGCGGCTGCGCACAAAGGCCAGCGCTTTCGCCGCCAGGATCAGGTTGATCGAGGCGCGCGGGCTGGCACCGAACATAATGTACGGCGCGACTTCTTTCAGGCCGTGCTCGGCGGGCTCGCGCGTGGCGGTGACCATCCGAATGGCGTACTCCATCAGCGCCGGGTCGACATACGTCCTGGTAACGGCCTGCTGAAGCGCCAGCAGATGCTGGGTGGTCAGCACTTTTTGCACGCTTTCCACGAAGCCGGTCATGCGCTCGACGATCACAAATTCTTCGGTGGGCGTGGGATAGCCGACCAGCACTTTGAGCATAAAGCGATCGACCTGGGCCTCGGGCAGCGGATAGGTGCCTTCGGTCTCGATCGGATTTTGTGTGGCCAGCACCAGAAACGGATTCGGCACGCGGAACGTTTCGGTGCCGATCGTGACCTGGCGCTCTTGCATCACTTCGAGCAGCGCGCTCTGGACCTTGGCCGGCGCGCGGTTGATCTCGTCGGCCAGCAGCAGATTGGTAAAAACCGGACCAAACGAGGTTGCGAATTCGCCGGTCTTCTGGTTGTAGATGCGCGTGCCGACCAGATCCGCCGGCACCAGATCCGGCGTGAACTGGATGCGCTTGAACTCGCCGCCGATCGCCTCGGCCACGGTCTTGATCGTCATGGTCTTGGCCAGGCCCGGCACGCCTTCGACCAGGATATGGCCCCGAGCCAGCAGCGCCACGACGATCCGCTCCAGCAAATGGTCTTGCCCGACGATAACCTTTTTGACCTCGTATAACACCCGCTCCATCGGCCCGTGTCCGGGATTGATTGGCTGCTCCATCCGCGATCTCCTTCAATGCCTGCGCTGCGGCAAAACCTTTACGGCGCGCTCGTCTCGTTCGATCAGTAGGGCGGCAGACCGGCGGCGGTGCCCGCGACTGTGATCGGCACCGCAAAGCCCAGGCCGATAAACACTTCCTGCTCGGTCGGGTTGACCAGCCCGGCGACAATCCCGATCACCTGGCCGTCGCGATTCAGCAGCGGGCCACCCGAGTTGCCGGGATTCACCGCCGCGTCGATCTGGATCAGGCCCTGAAGCCGCTGCTCGCTGTTTTTGGGCTGGAATGAACGGTCGAAGCCGGAGATCACGCCCGCGCTCATCGAGCCGTAGAGGCCCAGCGGATGCCCGACGGCGTAGACCTCGTCGCCGATATGCATGGCGTTGGGGTTGCCCAGCGTGGCCGGCACAAGCAGCTCCGGCAGCTGGTTCGCGCGCAGCACCGCGATGTCGTTCTCGGGCTGCTCCGCCGTCACCGCCGCGCCCGACTCGGTCCCGTCGGCGAAGGTCAGCTTGATCTCGGTCGCGTCCTCGACCACATGCAGGCTGGTCAGAATGTCGCCGCGATCGCTGACGACCACGCCGCTGCCGACGCCCCGAGCGACCTCGCCGTTGGTGCCCGGTCCTTCGACCTGGATCAGCACCAGCGAGGGCTGGATCAGCTGGTAGACCTCCGCCGAAAAGGCCGGCGGCGGTGTTGCCGAGGCCATCACCTGCGCGATCGTATCGTTAACATCGCGGGTAGTCAGCGGCGCCGGGCCGGGATTGATCACGCTATACAGCAGCACGGCGACCAGCGCGGCGACGACGCCGGCAGCAAACACAACCACGCTCAGGATATGAGTGCGAAATCGTTGCAGGCCGCGTCGCCACACATCAACTCGTGAAACAGCCCGTTCGCTTAAGCTCATTACCACTCCCGAGGAAACGCCATCTACGCGCAGCCTAGCTCTCGCCGCGCGGAATGATCATCAGGCGATGAGATCGCTCGCTTATGTACAAAGTATAGTACTTGTCTTTAAAACATACCAGCGCCATGTTTAGAAATCGTTTAGAAGTCCTGAGAAAATGATGAGAATTCGACGTAACTAAGTCGAGATCACGCTACTGCTCCTGCCAGGCCAGAATCACTTCCAGCGCATCACGCGCCAGCACATTCGGATCGACGACCGCCTGGTTGAGTCCCAGCGCGATCGTGATCTGGCTCTCGGGCACGCGCCACACCGCCGAGCGGAAGCCCGCGATCCCGCCGATATGCCCGAACACGGTGCTCAGGTTGTCCGGGCGCGGCTCGCCGTTGGGTCCCGGCCCGACCGAAAGATTGGCGCGCATCACGCCCAGGCCATATTCCAGCTCGGGCATGTCGTACGCGCCGCCGGTGTAGATCGTCGTCGTCATCGTCGTCAGCGACTCCTGGTTCAGCAAGCGACCCGTGAAGAGCCCGTCGATGAACAGCCGCAGGTCGTCAACCGTCGAGACGATATTACCCGTCGCGAACACAAACGTCATCGACACGTCAGAGCGACTCGACGCGCCGATGTAGCCGTGCGCCATGCTGGTGCCGAAGCGCTCGGTGGTGGCGAAAACCGTGTGCGAAAGGCCCAGCGGCTCGAAGATACGCTGGCGCATCTCCTCCGCCAGCGGCCTGCCGGTCACCGTTTCTACCAGAATGCCCAGGATGACATAATTCGTACTGGCGTATTTCCAGGCGCCCTCGGTGCCGGGCTCGAAGGCCGCGCCGAACCGATCGACCATATCGACCAGCTCATCGGGCGTGTAGACGCGATCGGGATTTTGGTAGGCTTCGACAAAGAAGCGCGAGTCTTCGAGATAATCGAAGACTCCCGAGGTATGGCTCATCAGATGGCGGACGGTTGTTCGCTCGGCCAGCGGCGTGATCTCCGGCAGATAGATGCCGATCGGTGCGTCGAGATCGATCTTGCCTTCTTCCACGAGCTGAAGCACGATCACCGCCGTAAACATCTTGGTGATGCTTGAGATATGGATCAGCGTCTCGGGCTGCATCGGCCGGCCGTCACTGCGATCCGCGATGCCGCTGGCTCCGCTCCAGGACTGGTAGCCGGGAATATTGACCGATAGCACCGCGCCGGGACTATCGCCACGGGCCACGCTTTCGTCGAGCATCGCCTGAAGCTGCGCCGCCAGCGCCGGATCGAGCGGCTGCGGAACGGCGGTCGGCGCTGCCTCGGGCGCGGGCGTGGCGGCTGGAGCATCGGGCGCGGATGCAGCATCGGGCGCGGACGCAGGCTCAGGAATCGACATCGTGCCCGAGGCGACAATTGTTGCTTGCGGTGTCATGACCGGCGGTGTGCGCGTTGGTGCCGGCGCGATCGATGGGAAGATTCGTGCGTCGACAGCCGTTTGCGGGGAAACGTCCTGCGCTGAGGTTTTCGGCGTCACGCGATCGGACGAGGCGACGCCCAGCGACAGCAGCAGGAACAGCGGGACAAGCGGCATCAGCCAGCGTAGACGTGGAGACCCAAGAACCAAGAACCGAGAACCAAGAACCCGGAATCGAGAGCCCAGAAGCTGGACGCCGCGCGTTTGCCACCAGTGGCTCAGGATTCGGCCAGCGGCGCCGTGGCGGAACGGCATCTCCACGTAGCGATACGACAGCTCGACCAGGACGATCGTGATCGCCAGGCGCAGGCCGAGCGCAGGCAGCACGTCGAGCGGCAGATCGATCAGCGGCCGCGTGACCATGAAGATCGGCCAGTGCCATAGGTAGAGCCCATACGACCGCAGCCCGATCCAGCGCAGCGGTGCCAGGCCCAGCAGACGCGGCATGATCCGGGCGCCGGGATGGGTCAGCGCCGCGATCACGATCAGCGTCAGAATGTCGATCAGCGTGAAGCCGCCCCGGTAGAGCAGCGCGTGGCGCTCCGAAACCCAGATGAAGCAGGCGATCAGCGCGATCAGCGCCAGTAGCCCGGCGCCGTCGAGCAGCCAGGTCAGCCAGCGGTCGCGCTCGGTCTGGGCGCTGGTGGGCGTCCACAGGAGGGCCAGCGCCGCGCCAAGCAGCACCCCACCGGCGCGCGTATCGGTTCCGTAGTAGATGCGCGAAGGATCGCCGCCCGGCTGGTAGAGCCAGGCCATCAGCGCCACACTGCCGATCGCGGCGGCCAGTGTGAGCACCAGAAAGCCTTTTTTGCGCAGCAGGCGCATACCGGCGAAGAAGATCAGCGGCCACAGCAGATAAAACTGCTCCTCGACAGCCAGCGACCACAGGTGCTGGAGCAGCGACGGCCGCACCAGCGGATCGAAGTAGGCCTGTCCGCTGGCGATCAGGCGCCAGTTCATGACGTAGCCCAGCGCCGCCAGCATATCCGCGCCAAGCTCGACTCGCTCCCCGCGCAGCAGGACGGCCGCGATCAGCAGCGTGCCGAGCAGCATCACAAACAGCGCGGGCAGCAGCCGGCGCGCGCGGCGCAGCCAGAATTCCCGCAGATCGATCCGGCTGTGCTGGTTCCACTCCGCCAGCAGCAGCGAGGTGATCAAAAAGCCGCTGAGCACAAAAAACGACTCGACGCCGAGAAAGCCGCCGGAGATCGGTAGGTCGGCGTGGTAGAGCAGCACGGCGATGACCGCCAGCGCCCGCACGCCGTCGAGGCCCGGAAGATATGGCAATCGTGTCTCGTTGGGGGCGGATGCAGCGCCCGCTGTTGTTTGCTGCTGTGACACGTCGTCGATCCTCCAACTAACCCTGCGCGACCACTGAGCGCTGCTGGCTCTTGTGACGCGCTGACTCGGCGATTTTGCAGGCTATGCGTGCCAGCTGTTGTTTGGCGGAAACGCTCTACGCTCCTCCCGCCTTAGTCTCAGGCGAAGACGCAAGATCGTTGTCTGCGCGCTGACCCTGGGTCGATTCGCGGGGAACTGCTCGACCGTGTTTCCAGGACTGGCGCACCTTAGTTAGCATCCTGCGTACCATCGGTATCCGTAGCACCAGCAGGCCACCCACGATCGCGCCATACAGCAGCGGCTCGCGCACATCGGCCTTGACCAGCCAGACATAATGTACGATCGCCAGCAGCGCCGCCGCGTACACCAGCCGATGCAGCTGCTTCCAGCGCTTGCCCAGTCGCCGCTGAAAGCCTTTGGTCGAGGTGATCGCCAGCGGCAGCAGCAGCAGAAACGCGGCAAAACCGACCAGCACGTAGCGCTTTTCAATGATCGCCTCGCGCAGCAGCGCCGGATCGAGGCCGTAGTCCACGACGGCGAAGTTCAGCAGATGCAGCGTGGTGTACGCGAAGGCGTAGAGTCCCAGCGGCCGGCGCAGTGTGAGCGCCTGCCGCCAGCCGAACACCGTGTTCAGCGGCGTGCACACCAGCGACAGCACCAGCAGCACCAGCGCGATCTTGCCCGTGCGCTGGCTGATCTCCTGGATCGGATTGACCGTCAGGTTGTTGTTTAGCGCATCCCAGATCAAGATCGCCAGCGGCACCAGCGCGCCGACGTGGGTGGCTACTCGCAGCCAGTTGAGCGATAATCGGCGCATCAGAAGTTCGCCTTGAGGTCCATCCCGTCGTAGAGATGAGCCACCTGTTCGGCATAGCCGTTGAACCGCAGCGTCGGGCGTCTGCTCAGCTCGCCGATCCGGCGCTCGCTGGACTGCGACCAGCGCGGATGCGGCACGTCCGGGTTGACGTTGGCATAGAAGCCGTACTCATTCGGCGCGGCGGCCATCCACAGCGATTGCGGCGGCTGGTCCACCAGGTCGATCTTGACGATCGATTTGATGCTCTTGAAGCCGTACTTCCACGGCACGACCAGCCGCAGCGGCGCGCCGTTCTGGGGCAGCAATTGCTTGCCGTAGAGCCCGGTGGACAGGATCGTCAGATCGGTCATGGCCTCGTCGAGCCGCAGCCCCTCGACATACGGCCAGCGGAAATAGTCGTCGCGCTGGCCGGGCATCTCTTCAGGTCGTTGCACGGTCTCGAAGCGCACGTAGCGGGCGCTGGACGTCGGCGCCACGGCGGTCAGCAGATTACGCAGCGAGAATCCCAGCCACGGAATCACCATTGACCAGCCCTCGACGCAGCGCAGCCGGTAGATGCGCTCTTCTGAAGGAAACTGCTTCATCAGATCTTCGATCGCGAAGGTCTGCGGCTTCTCGACCATCCCGCCCACTGTCAACGTCCAGGGCGTGGTTTGAAAATCTTTCGCCAGATCAGCCACGCCTTCCTTGTCGACTGTGAACTCGTAGTAGTTGTTGTAGCCGGTCACCGCCTCGTAAGATGTAAGCGTATCGCCTAGCTCGTCGGTGTCGCTGGTTGTTGTGCCGGCTTCTACCGCAGGTGCGGAATCCGATTCTGTAGCTGTGCTGCCGCAGGCGCTGAGCACCCAGGCTCCGGCTACGAGCGTGCCGAACTGGCGCATAAACGCCCGGCGCGAGTGATAAACATGTTCGGGAGTAATTTCAGATGAGGGAATCTTATCCATACTATTGTTTCCTTCATGAATGGGCCGCACGCGCACCAAATTTGTGTGCCCAACTCGTCGGAGCCGTAGGCGCGGCTGCTTGTGTGCGGGGACCGACGCCGTACTACCATCATACCCTTTTCTCTGCCGCCGGCCCTGTGTTAGCTCCTTGCCGCTGCCTATGTTTCAGGATAGCAAACAAATATTTAGATCTTGTTAGCAATTAATTACGAAAATATTCCGCGCGCGAATCGTTTGAGATGAACCTGAACAGTTTCTACATACGAAGCTAACACGTTCTACATATCCTTTAGGTAGGCTAGCTGTAGATGACTGCTGGAATGTCGTCTGCTACTTATTCGCCAAACTACCGGCTGCTGCCTGAAAGGACCACGAATGGCGCTCAACACGATGCTGCCCATGCAGGGATTGACCGAACAAGAAGCGCGCACGCGTCGCCAGCGTGGCGAGGGCAACAACACCGGAGCCGCGCCGAGCCGCACGTACTGGGATATTGCTCGCGCCAATCTGTTTACGCTGTTCAACAATATCCTGTTCACGATCGGCGTGGCGCTGATCGCGCTGGGCCGTACCAACGATGCGCTAACCAGCGTGGGCCTGGGTTTGATCAACGCGCTGATCAGCACCGTGCAGGAGATTCGCGCCAAGCGCCAGCTGGATCAGATCGCGCTGGTCAATCGCCCGACGACGATCGTGGTGCGCGAAGGACGCGAGCAGGTGATCGCGCCGACGGATCTGGTGCAAGGCGATGTCGTCAAAGTCAGCGCCGGCGATCAGGTTGTGGTCGATGGCGTGCTGCTCAGCGATGGCGTCCTGGAGATGGACGAGTCGTTGCTGACGGGCGAGCCGGATCTCATCCGCAAACAGACGGGCGATCAGCTTTTTTCGGGCAGCTTTTGTGTGACCGGCAGCGGCTACTTCCAGGCCGAAAAAGTCGGCGCGGCCAGCTTTGCCAATCAGCTGACGGCGACGGCGCGCAGCTTCAAGGTGACGGTCACGCCGCTTCAAAAGCAGATCAATTTTGTTGTGCGGCTGGTGATGCTGGTCGTGGTTGTGATCAGCATTATTATTTTTGTCGCCAGTCTGCTGGAAGGGCTGTCGACGGTGCGGCTGGTGCAGATCGCGGCGGTGCTGAGCGGCCAGGTGCCCTACGGTTTGTTCCTGATGATTGTAGTAGCCTACGCGCTGGGTGCCTCGACGATCGCCAAGCACGGCGCGCTGGTACAGCAAACCAACGCGGTCGAGTCGCTGAGCAACATCGATGTGCTGTGCATGGATAAGACCGGCACGCTGACCGCCAACCGGCTGGCCTTCAACGATCTCCGTCCACTCGGCGAATTCGATACCGACGATGTCCGCGCGCAGCTCGGCGATTTTGTGCGCAGCGCCACGGTGACCAACGCGACCAGCAGCGCGATCATGACCGGCGTGGACGGCATGCAGCGCGTGATCGCCGACGAGGTGCCTTTCGCGTCGGCGCGTAAATGGAGCGCGCTGGCCTTCGATCTGCCTGAGCGGCGCGGCGTCTATGTGCTGGGCGCGATCGAGATGCTTTCGCCGTTTCTGCCGGCTGATGCGATCGGGAGGGACTCGCCGCTGACACAGCAGACTCGCGCCTGGTCGGCGCAGGGCTTGCGCGTGCTGCTGTTTGCCTATCATCCCACCGCGACCAGCCTGCACGATGCGCAGGAGCAGCCGCAGCTGCCGCAGCTCACGCCGCTGGCCGTGATCAGTCTCCGCGACGAGCTTCGGCCCCAGGCTCAGGAAACGATCGACGCTTTCCGGCAGCTGGGCATTCAGCTCAAGGTCATCTCGGGCGATAATCCGAACACGGTTGCCGCGCTGGCCAAGCAGGCGGGCTTTCCCTCCGATCTGCGGCTGGTCTCCGGGCCGGAGCTGGCGGCGATGAGTCCGGCGGAGTTCGATCAGGCGGCGGTCGAGGCGACGGTCTTTGGCCGGATCACGCCCGAGCAAAAAGATATGCTCGTGGATGCGATGCTGCGCCAGGGTTTGCGCGTGGCGATGATGGGCGACGGCGTGAACGATGTGCTGGCGCTCAAAAAAGCCTCGCTCGGCATCGCGATGCAGAGCGGCAGCACGGCTGCGCGAAATGTGGCCGATATGGTGCTGCTCAACGACTCGTTCGCGGCGCTGCAGCCGGCGTTTCAGGAGGGACGGCGGATTATTGGCGGTATGTCGAACGCGCTCTTCTTGTTTCTGGCGCGCGTGGCCACGACGACGCTGATTATTATTGCGGTGACGATGGTTGGGCTGGACTTCCCGTTCGATCCGGCGCAGGTCGCGCTGACGACGTTTACCGTGGGCGTACCCTCGTTCTTTCTCACGCTCTGGGCGCGGCCGCAGCGGCTCCCGGAGAATCTGCTGTCGTCGATCGCGCGCTTTGTGTTTCCCGTGGCGATCGTCACGATGCTGATGGCCGTCGCGATCTATGTCACCGACTACAACTCGCTGCTGACCAGTCCCTTGACGCAGGAAGAGGCCGCCTGGGCGCGTGAGCTGTTCGAGTCGTACACCGGTGTAACGTTCGGCACCGCCGGCTACACCAACGCTGTAGCGACCGTGCTGGCTCAGGGCAGCCTGTCGATCTTTATCTCGTGGACTTCCTGTCTGCTGATCCTGTTTCTGGAGCCGCCGAGCCGTTTCTTCCTCGGCTGGCGCAACGAGGTCAGCCCCGATAAGCGCCCGGCCTGGCTGGCTCTCGGTCTCTTCCTGCTCTTCTGGGTGATCTGGTCGTACGATCCGCTGGGCAACTATTTCGGCATCCTGGTCAAGCCGTTCATCATCAGCGGGCAAATCATGCTGGTCGTTTTCGTCTGGTTCTTTGTGATGCGCACAATCTGGCGAATGCAGCTCTTCGAGCGCTTTCTGGGGCTGCTGCCGGCAGGCGATCGCCAGCGCTGAGCTATTGCCGGTTCTCTTCGCTGGATGATCCGGACAAGCCGCACATACGCACAAACCGGCTCAGTGCCTCGGAATCGCCCTGGATACGCACGAGACCGCCGGCGATCGCCGCATCGGGCTGGATTTGACCGGCCAATAATTCCAGATACGAGGCAATATCGGTTGTGAGTACGGCATCGGCTTTAGGCGCGGCTCCCTGCCGCACCTGGATCGTGCCATCCTGAATGTGTACATGCAGCACCTCGCCGTCGATGCGCAGCTCGTAGGTCTCGTCGACTCCCCGCGCCTGGTCAGGCCGGAAAAAGGTTTTGAGCGTCAGGGCGTACGAGCCTGCCCGGAGCACGGCTGCTCCTTCCGCCGACGGCGGCACAAACCGGCTGCCCCATCTGCCCAGCTCAAGCAGCATATTTTCCAGCCCCAGCCCTAGCTCAGTCAGCTCGTACACGGTTGATCCGGCTGGCGGCGGCAGTGTACGTCGGCTGATCACGCCTTGCTGCTCCAGGTTTTTGAGCCGTTCGGAAAGCAGATTCGTGCTGATGCCCGGCAGCCCGTCGATCAGATCTTTAAATCTGCGCGGCCCGGCGATCAATTCACGCACAATCAGCAGAGTCCAGCGTTCACCTACAATGTCGAGCGCGTAGGCCAGGCCGCAGTATTGATTGTAGCTTCGACTTTTCATAACATCTAGTGTACGATAAGTTACCATAAATTCAAGATAACTATCAAGTACTGCTAAATTACAAGTCGTTACTTGACTTTTTGAAGTAACAAGTATATGATTGAAATAGAACATCTGTGCTTTATGTGAACAGCCCTAGCTCTTCGTGTGGGCGGAATACGGCACAATCGACGCCAGAGGAGCGCTAGATCCTGTTCGATTCGCCGCTATTTCCAGGGAGGTTTCAAATGGGGAACATCATCGCAGGGTTCACCATGTCATTGGATGGCTTTATCGCCGATGCGAACGACGAAGTTGGCCGAATTATGCGCTGGTATCGGAGCGGCGACACCGAGGTTCCGGTCTTCGACGGCAAGATGGTTTTCAAGGTCTCGGCGGCCAGCGCTGCTGTGCTGCGTGAGCGCTTCAACGGCACCGGCGCGATCGTGACGGGACGCCGAGACTTCGATGTATCCAATGCCTGGGGCGGACAATCTCCACTGCCCGCGCCGATCTTTATTGTTACCCATCATCCTCCGCAAGAATGGACCCACGAGGGCTCGCCTTTTACGTTTGTCCCAGAAGGCGTCGAGCGCGCCCTTGAGCTTGCCCGGCACGCGGCAGGCGACAAACGGATCGCGGTCGGCAGCTCGACGACAACGCAGCAGTGCCTTCAGGCTGGCCTGCTTGACGAGATCGAGATCGATCTGGTGCCGATCCTGCTTGGCACCGGCGTGCGACTGTTCGAGCATCTGGGTGGCCCGATCGAGCTGGAGCAGACGAGTGTTGTTGTGGCAAAAGATGTCACACATCTACGCTACAATGTCGTCAAGTCATCAAAAGCTAGCTGATCTGGAGAAACCTATGCAAGCGACGACACAAGCTGTTCCTGACTCAAGAAGAATGATGTGGGCGGGCTATGTTCTCAGCGCACTGCCGGTGCTGTTTCTGCTCCTCGACAGCGTGATCAAACTGCTGCGGCTTGACGTAGCCGTCCAGACAACTATCCAGCTGGGCTATCCCGAGAGCACGGTGTTCGGCATGGGGCTGATGCTGCTGGTCTGCGTTGTGCTTTATGTGATTCCGCAGACCTCGGTTCTTGGCGCGATCCTACTGACCGGCTATCTCGGCGGCGCGATCGCGACTCATGTGCGTATCGGCTCGGATCTGTTTTCGCTGATCTTCCCGGTGATTCTGGGCGCGATGCTGTGGGGTGGTCTCTTCTTGCGCGATGCGCGGCTGCGTGCGCTGATCCCGCTGCGAAAGCCAATGGCCCTATAAACACAGGAGGGACGAGCATGAGCACTGAGCAGAACGATCAACGGCAAACCCCGTTTCCCAAAGTCGGCAACCCGGCGCTGCGAGCGCTGGAGGCGGCAGGCTACACACACCTTGAGCAGCTTGCCGAGGTCGGCGAGGCCGAGCTGCTGCGACTGCATGGCATGGGGCCAAAAGGCACGCGTATCTTGCGAGCAGCTCTCGCAGAGCGGGGCCTGTCGTTCGCCGACGAGAAACATAAGCGCTAGGAGGTAATGCGCATGTGTCGCAACATCAAGCCGCTCTTCAACTTCGAGCCGCCCGTGAGCGAGGACGAAGTTCACGCGGCGGCGCTGCAATTCGTACGTAAGATCAGCGGCTTTAGCGCGCCGTCGAAGGCCAACGAGGCAGCATTTGAGGCCGCCGTCGACGAGATTGCCGCTGTCGCCCGCAAGCTGTTGGATACGCTTGAAACCAACGCGCCGCCCAAGAATCGCGAGGAAGAGGCCGCCAAGGCACGCGCACGCTCGGCGCAGCGCTTCCCGCGCTCAGGAGAAGCCATATGAGCAGTGTAATCGCCGATATTTCGGTATCGCTGGACGGATTTATCACCGGTCCAACCGATAGCATGGAGTCGCTCGGCCAGGGCGTCGATCGACTGCATCAGTGGGGCTACAACCTGGCAAGCTGGCGCGAGCCGCATGGCCTTGAGGGCGGCGAGACCAACGCGGATGACGCTGTCATGGGCGAGGTCTGGCGCAACAAGGGGGCGATCGTGATGGGCCGGCGCATGTTTGACCATGGCGAAGGGCCGTGGGGTGATACTCCGCCGTTCCATATGCCGGTCTTTGTTCTCACGCATCACGGGCGCGAGCCGCTGGCCAAGGCGGGCGGAACAACCTTCACATTTGTTACGGATGGTCTTGAAAGCCTGGTGCAACAGGCCAGAGCCGCCGCAGGCGACAAAGATGTTTTGGTAGCCGGCGGTGGGGACATTATTCAGCAGCTTGTACGTGCCGGACTGCTCGACGAACTCCAGATCCATCTGATCCCGGTCTTGCTCGGCGACGGCATACGCCTGTTCGAGCAGTCCAACGCTGAGCCGATCGAGCTGGAAATCGCCCGCGTGATCGAATCGGCCGGCGTGACACATCTGCGCTACCGGACTTCAGGATAGCTTAATCTAGATCGACACAGGCACGAGTCGTCGCGAAAGGAGCAGGATCGATGAGCGGTAAAGAGCCGGTGACCGAGCTGGAGCCGCAGTTTAGTAGCAGCGATGCGCAGCCAACGTCGTGGGCGGAGGCGATCGCCCATTTAGAGCGGGCCGAGATATTCTGGCTCTCGACGGTGCGACCGGAAGGACGGCCGCATGTGACGCCGCTACTGGCCGTCTGGCTGGACGGCGCGCTGTACTTCTGCACCGGCGAACAAGAGCGCAAGGCCAAGAATCTGACGCATAACGCGCAGTGTGTCCTAACAACTGGCTGCAACAAGATGTGGCAAGACGGCCTGGATCTGGTCGTCGAAGGCCAGGCGGCGCAGATCAGCGATCCGGCCAGGCTTCAGCGCATCGCCGATCTCTACGCGACGAAGTACGGCAGCGACTGGCGCTTCACTGTCAAAGACGGCGCGTTCCACGGCAGCGAGGGCAATATCGCCGTGGTGTACGAGGTCCGGCCGGTGAAGGCGTTCGGCTTCGGCAAGGGCGCGACGTTCAGCCAGACGCGCTGGCGCTTTTGAGCCAGGTGCGCCTGTCTGTGTAGCAAAGGAGATTATTGTGTTCGAGAATACCAAGGCGTTCAGCGGGTTTTCAGTCGATGATCTGGCGAAGGCGCGGCACTTCTACGGCGAGACGCTCGGGCTGAAGGTGTCCGAAGAGTATGGGCTGTTGCAGCTGCATATCGCCGGCGGAGCGAATATCCTGGTCTATCCCAAAGCGAATCACGTCCCGGCAACCTTCACGGTCCTCAACTTCCCGGTCGATAACGTCGAGCAAGCGGTCGACGAGCTGACGGCGCGCGGTGTTCACTTCGAGCGCTACGACGGCATGCCGCAGGACGACAAGGGCATCATGCGCGGCAATGGTCCAGACATCGCCTGGTTCAAAGATCCGGCCGGCAACATTCTGTCGGTGCTCAAGAGCGAGTAGGGGCGTATTGCATACGCCCGGACAAGCGGGTGCTAATCGTCTATTCACAGAGGAGGAATCGCTTCGATGAGTCGTGCCTCTCAGGAACGCGCGCAGGCAAACTACGCTGCGGTGAACGGCCTCAACCTGTACTACGAGATCCATGGTACAGGCGGGCAGCCGCTGCTGATGCTGCACGGTGCCTACATGTCGATCGACGCATTCGGCGACCTGCTGCCCGGGTTGGCGGCGACTCGCCAGGTGATCGCCGTCGAGCTACAGGGCCACGGCCGCACCGCCGATGTCGACCGTCCGCTGCGCTACGAGCAGATGGCCGACGATGTGGCCGCGCTGCTGGCCGAGCTTGGCCTCGCAAGCGTCGACATTTTTGGCTATAGCATGGGCGGTGGTGTTGCGCTTCAGGTCGCGATCCGTCACCCGCAGCTGGTGCGCAAGCTGATCGCTGCCTCGGCGGCCTATAATACCGAGGGTATATATCCCGAGCTGCTCACCGTATTCGACACCATCACGCCTGAGTTCTTCGCCGGCTCGGTGATGGAGACCGAGTACAAGCGCCTCGCGCCCAATCCTGACGACTTCCCGACGCTGATCGCCAAGCTGACCGAGCTAGACAAGCAGATCCTGGATTGGCCGGCCGAGGATATTCAGTCGATCACTGCGCCGACGATGCTGATCATCGGCGACTCCGACGTCGTGCGGCCCGAGCACGCGCTGGAAATGTTTCGCCTGCTGGGCGGCGGTGTGTGCGGCGATCTGAGCGGCCTACCCAATGCGCGGCTGGCGGTGCTGCCCGGCACGACACATGTCGCCGTGATCGACCAAAGCGATCTGCTGCTGGCGATCATTCCGCCGTTCCTCGACGCGCCGTTGCCGGATGCTGCCTAGCTAAGCGATCGATACACGGGCAAGTAGGTCGCCGCTGTCACAAGTGGCGGCTACTGCATGTCTTGAGACCCTGGGTTGTTTCTCGCGCCATCCTCATGAAGCGGCCACGCCATCCCAGCGGAGGAGATTACACAGCACGCCAAGGTCGGCAGCCAGCATCAGGCTAAGCAGTTTTCCAGGCCGCCTCAAAAACGACGGGAAACCAGATCACGATGCGATCTGGTTTCCCGTGTGCTACCTGACACCAAACTCCTACGGCTGTACAGCCGGGAGGAACACCTGATGCGGCTGCTCCAGCGGCGACAGCGGCGGCGGCGGCGGCTCAAGTGGTCCGGGAGGCAGCGCTCCCACTCCGGCCACCAGAAAATCGGGCCAGCGCGAGGCGCTCGTAAAGCTGAACATGCGGTTGTTGATGTAGCTGTCGAAGACCTGCGTATTCTGCCTCTGCGGATAGAAAATCGATACGCCGCGCGCGCCGGCCACATCGATGTACGCGCCGTTGGCATACTGCGGCGGGAGCGTATCGCTGCGGGCGTGATTGCTGCCCGCGATGATAAACGGCTGTGGTCCGGTCAGCTCCACGGCCAGGGTTGCGGCCCGCGTCTGCACTGCCGGGCTGTTGACACCGCGCTGGATGCGGCCGGCCCAGTCCACAACATCCACATACATGTCGAGGTCATTGATCACGTAGTCGCCGTTGCTCTCGAACTTCTGGCTCTGCTGCCAGATCCCATGCAGCAGCTCGCGATTGCTGGGCTGATTGTTGACAAACGCGGCCAGCTCAGCTCCCAGCGCGTCTACCGCGCTCAGCATCGGCTCTGCTCGCCGCATGTCCAGCGCCGCGATCGTGTGGGGATAGCCATCGGCGGCGGCGCGGGCGGCGTATTTCGCGGTGATGCGCTGCGCGACATCATAGGCCGTTGTGTTCGCGCCCATGACGCTCTGGTAGTCGTCGTAGGCGAAGTAGCCCCAGCCCAGGTACTGCGAGGCGATCACCATCTGCGCCGTGTGCCGCACTTCGTAGGTGACTTCGAGCAGGTTCATGGCGCAGGCATCCAGGTGCAGAATATCGATCGGCGCGACGTTGGGCGCGCTCAGCGCCTGGCCCAGCTCCCTGGACGTCAGAAAGGCATCGTCGTTGAGCGTGCCGTTCTGGAGATCGCTGGTGGTATCCCAGGCGATCCCCTGAATGGCCTGGCCGTGATCCGCGATCGCCAGGTAGTAGTGCGTCGAGGGAAAGCTGCTCTGGCCCCAGCGAATAAAATCCGCCAGCACTGCCGGATCATCCATCGCGCGCTCACCGTAGGCGAGATCCGTCACCTGGGGCGCGCTCGTCGCCGTGCCGGGAATGAACAGCAGCCGGCGCGTATCGCCATCGGCCGGGCCGTCGATCTGCACGGCGATGCGCACGTACGGGTTGCGAAACGAGCGCTTCAGGGTCTCCAGAGTTTGTGTGAAGGTGCTCAGCAGGCTGCCGCGATCATGGTAGTCGCCTGCCAGATACAGCAGCATCGTCCATTGGGCTTGCGATGTCGTCGCGACATAGATGCTGGTCGTCGCCGGCGCTGACCATTCGCCTTCTTGATCCTGCACCTCAAGCGAGAGCCGGTGCGTGCCGGACGTCAGACTCGACGCCGCGAGGCTCAGCGCTGCACTGGTCCCCAGCACACCGTCTTTATCCGACGTCCAGCGGTAGCCGGTGATGCTTGGCGTTGCATCGTTGTCTTGGCCCAGCCCATGCGCCACCAGCGTATCTTGCGGGCTCAGGCTGGCGCTGGAAAGGTGAGTGATGGTCGCGACCGGACGTGTGGCCGCCATCGAGCGGAACAGTTGAGCGCGATTATTGCTCGTATCGGTGACATACACTCCAGCGCCGTCGACGGCTACGCCCGTTGGATACGAAAATTCGCCGTGCGCGCTGCCGAAAACGCCCCAGGCCGCCAGCCAGGCGCCGCTGCTGCTGAACTTCTGGATGCGATGCGTGCCGGTGTCGGCCACATACACATTGCCGCTGCCGTCGGCGGCGATTCCGCGCGGCTGCCAGAGCTGGCCATTATTACTGCCGGGAGTAGCCCAGGTGGCAATCCAGGTGCCGCTGCTGCTGAACTTCTGGATGCGGTGATTACTGCTGTCGACAATATACACGTTGTCGCTGCCGTCGACGGCGATCCCCTCCGGGGCTTTGAATTGGCCTTTTCCGCTCCCGAAGCTGCCCCAGGCAGTCAGCCAGGTGCCGCTGCTGCTGAACTTCTGGATGCGGTGGTTGCTGCTGTCGGCAACATATACATTGCTGGCGCTGTCGGCGGCAACACCTTTCGGATCGCGAAGCTGTCCATTGTTGCTGCCGAGGCTGCCCCAGGCGGCGAGCCATGCGCCGGCGCTGGTGAACTTCTGGATGCGATGATTGCCGCTGTCGGCAACATAGACGTTGCCGCTGCTATCCACGGCGATGCCGTTGGGAGTCTGGAACTGGCCGCTGCCCTGGCCTGGCGTTCCCCAGGCAGCCAGCCAGTCCCCAGCACTGCTAAACTTCTGAACGCGATCGCTGCTGGTGTCGACAATATACACGTTGTGGTTGCCATCCACAGCGATCCCGCGCGGGTCCCACAGCTGGCCATTGGCTCGGCCCAGGCTGCCCCACGCCCTCAGCCATACGCCGGCGCTGGTGAACTTTTGAATCCGGGCGTTATTGGTGTCGGCCACGTACACATTGCCGCTACCGTCGACGGCAATGCCGCGCGGGTTCGATACCTGGCCGTTCGCCTGGCCTGGCGTTCCCCACGTGGCAAGCCATGCGCCGGCGCTGGTGAACTTTTGAATGCGGTCGTGATTGGAGTCGGCCACATACACGTTGTCGCTGCCGTCGACGGCAATGCCGCGCGGATACCAGAACTGCCCGTTCGCGTTTCCGCGCCGGCCCCACTCGGTCAGCAGCTCGCCGGCGGCACCCAGCTTTTGAATGCGATCCTGGCTGGAGAAGGCGGCGTAGACATGTCCGGCGCTGTCGATCGCGAGGCTGCGTGGCGTCCACTGCTGGCCGTCTGCCGGCTGCGGATCATTCCAGGTTGCCAGCCAGCGCCCGGCGCTATCCAGCTTTTGAATGCGATAGTTATAGGTGTCGGCGACATAGATATTGCCACTGCGATCGACAACAACATCGCGCGGGCTATCGAACTGGCCGTTGGCATGGCCGGGGCTGCCCCAGGTGGCAAGCCAGGTGCCGCCGCTGCTGAACTTTTGAATCCGCGCGTTGTACGTATCGGCGATATACACGTTGTCGTGGCGATCGATCGTCAAGCCGCGCGGATCGGAGAGCTGCCCCGGTAAGTTGCCGAGACTGCCCCAGCGCCGCAGCAGCTGGCCCGCAGGATTGAAAACCTGCACTCGCGCGTTATCATTGTCGAGCACATACACATTGCCGCTGCTGTCGACGGCTACATCCGTAGCGCCGTTGAAGTTCTGCGGCTCGGCCTGGCCCCAGATCTGCCTCTCGACCACATAATCGTCGCTCTGGCGGCGCGGCACAACCAGATCTAGCTGCTGGCCGCCGGGCTGCACCACATAGCTGATATTCTGCTGGTGGCTGCTGTAGTGCGTCCGCACCGTGATCGTCTCGCCGGGCGCGATGTTCAGCGGCGGCGCGCTCAGGCTGATCTGGTAGAAGGGCAGCGTGGACGTTCCGCTGTACACCTGGGTAAAGACAGTCACCTTGTCGCCGCGCGGACTCTCGATCTGCACCTCAGCGCCAGCCACAACGTCGCCGTCCATAAACACATACCCGCTGATGCAGCAGGCGGCCTCGGGATCGCCGCCCGGCGTTACGCGTCCGCAGCCACCGGGTAGCGGATCGACGGTTGGAGCAACGGCGGACGCGGCAGCATGTGCGGCGTGGGTATCAGGCGCATGCTGCCTGATGCTCGGAGTCGTGCTGCCGATAATCAAAAATAACATCATCACACGGAGCATAGAATAAGGCATCTGCGCCTCCCTCCTTCAACCCAAAAGCAAGACAGGATGATCCGGCAGCGCGGTGCACGGTGGAACGTTTTCGTAGAGCTGGCGATGCTCTACTTGATTAACGTCGGCTACAGGTAAATGTAGCCCACAGCGCTGGATGACCGTAGGTAGGATGAGCTATGAGGATCTGTTGTGTTTGCCGAAGCGCAGCGGCAGGGGTGAAGCCGTCGGCAAGCAGGCGATAGAAGTGGGCCATCAGTACGCCGGTGGCGTGATCCTCGATTGGCCAGAGACTACTCAGGATGCGACGCGCGCCCGCCACAAAGAGCGCCGACTGAAAGGCCAGCAGAGCGCCGCCGCTATCCTGACCGGCAGCGGTCGAACATCCGCTCAGCACCACCAGCTCGGTTCCAGCCAGCGGCAGATCGTAGCACTGCTCGACGGAGAGCAGGCCATCCGGCAGGCGCAGCGCGGAAAAGATCGGGGCGTCGGCGCGCAAAACCATATGCGCGGCAATATGCAGCAGCCGTGGCGCCACCGTCAGCGAGGACAGCGTAGCCAGCGTCTGCGGGTGGTCCACCAGGCAGCGACTCTCGGGCAGCGTGGCGCAGATCGCGGCGGCTTCCTCGGCGATGGCGGCGAGAGCGCCGTCAGCGCTGGCGGCAATCACCAGCGGCGCCTCTGTGGGCGCAACCGGCGGCGGCACGGCCAGCAGAACCCCCGACGGGATCATCTCGATCGTGCAGCGCTCGGCCAGATAGCGCTGTCCATCCCAGAAAGCTGCGAACGGCAGCAGATACAGCGGATCGCAGGCTGCAACCAGCAGACGTGTGTCGTCGGGCAGCGGCTCCAGCGGCGCGATCAGCAGCCTGTAGCAGCGCTCCAGCAGCGGCCGTGTTTCGGCCAGCCACGCGGCGGAGTGCTGCCGGCGGCCTTCGGGATGCAGCAGCACGTTTTGCATGCTCAGCGCCAGCTCATCATGCAAATCCAGCAGCTCGTCGACCGATGCTAGCCGCAGCGCCTGACACGCGCCCGCGCGCTCCACACGCACCGCCAGAATCTCGTCTTCGTGGCGAATGTACTCCAGCAGCACATCGGCGTCCATCTGCTGAGCCAGCCCGCGCGGATCGAGCAGCACGTCGGCGCGAAGCTGAGCCGAGCTGTGCTGCCGCTCACGACGCGCCTCAAAAATGCGCTGCTCCAGCTCCTTGATCTGCGGATCGTCGTGCTCGCGCAGATAGGCCGGTCGATCGCCGGTGGCCTGACGGGCCGCGAGCCAGCGCTGGTTAGCGAGCTGCTGCCGCAGCTGCTCCACGTCGGCCTGCTGCTCCACCGGCTGCGACGATTCCCTGGCCATGAGCAGCTCCAGCAAGGCGCTGCCTTTGGCGCGCCAGGCATACACGAGCGCTTGCAGCGGCTGCTGTTCCCGGATCGCCAGCACTGCGAGCAGCGGCAGCAGATCGTTGGTATGCGCCTGAAAACCGGCTTTCAGCTCTTCGATGCCGAGCGCCACGCGCGTAATATCGTCTTGCTCGACGGCGGCTTCCAGGTATTGCCGTGCTGTGCCAGGATCGTCGGGCAGCGCCAGCCGACCAAGACCGGCCAGCGCCTCGCGCTGCATCCAGCGTTCGCCATGTTGACGGGCGTAGCTCAACGCTCGCAGATACGCCTGACGCGCCTGATCACGACTGATCGTCGCGTCGGACGCAGCCCAGCTCAGCCGGTGAACCTCGGCGCAGAGCATGTCGCGCTGTGCTTCCAGCGCCGGATGATCCGCGATCGAGCCGATCTGCCCGAGCAAGCGAAACGACTCGTCGATCGCGCCCTGAGCCAGCGCCAGCGCCACGCGCTCAAAGACGACGATCGTTTGCCACACCGGCTGACTCAGCGTCTGCCAGAGCAGTGCCGCCTGATCCAGCAGCTGGGTTGCCTGCCGAAACATGCCGTAGAGCCGCGTTGCCGCCGCGCGCCGCAGCAGCACCGTCCCGATCTGGCTCTGCATGTCGAGCGCTTCGAACTGGGTCTGGGCCTGGGCATAGCTGCGCAGCGCGGTACGCAGCGCGCCGATGCGCTCGAACAGTGCGGCCTCGCGCAGCAGCACCGAAGCCACTTCCATCGTGTTGCCAAGCTGAGCAAACTGCGTACGAGCCGCGTGTAAGCTGCGCAGCGCCTCGGCGGGCCGGCCCTGGGCGGCGTACAGCTCACCCAGATCCATATCGATCCGCGCGACGGTCAGCGTCTGTCCGTACTCCTCCGCGACAGCACGCTCCTGCTCCAGCGCCCGCGCGCCTTCGGCCAGACGGCCCAGCATCCCCAGCGTATACGCCCGATTGACCTGGACCTCGGCCGCAATATCGAGCCGATCGAGCTGATGCGCCAGCACCACCGCGCGCAGATACGCCTCCAGCGCTTCGGCGTAGCGGCCCTGATTATGCAGCAGCCAGCCATAATTCTGCTCCAGCGCCTGCAAGTACAACGTGGCAGGCGTGCCGATCTGCTGGAAGATAGCTCGTGCCTCGCCGTAGGCGGCCTCGGCCTCGTCCAGCCGTCCGCAGTCGGTGTAGGCAAAGATCAGGTTGCTCAAGAGCCTGGCCACGCTCAGCAGATCATCCACACGCTGATAGCCGTCGATGGCGCGGCGGTAGGATTGCACCGCTGCCTGCGGATCGTTGAATGCCTCCCAGTTGCCGCGCGCCCATGCGGCCAGCGCCAGCGCCAGCGGCTCCTGCGGGCAATGCTCGGCGACCAGCAGGGCGGAGCGCGTCACGGCCTCTGCGGCCGGCGGATCGGAGGTGATATGCGCATCGCTCCATTGTTTGAGCGCCTCGATCAGCGACAGCCCAAGCGCCTGCCGATGGGCAGCGATCCAATCCGCCTGCCTGTGAGCCGGTAGGGCGATCAAGGGAGCGGCAAGATCAGTCAGCGTGTCAGGAGCATCAGTCATACATCTACCTAGACGACATCTCCAATTACCAGATGCCGAACAATCACTTCTTCTTCCGGCGTGAGAATATGCAGGCTGTAGCTATCGGCGGCCAGATGTTGAAAGCTGAAGGTGCCGTTCTCCGCCACCGAGCCCTGTGTCTCCGCTCCGGCCGCATGGGTGCGCAGCACGACTCCCTCAAGCAGACTCGTCGCGCGCTGTCCGTCGTGGGTGCGAATCTCGCCGCGCAACGTCCAGTCGATCGCCTTGCCCGAGCCGCGACGTGTGCTCAAGACGATCGATATTTGCGGCGTTTGATAGTGGAGGACCTCGCCACGCAGCGGTGCGGGCAGCGCTTCCGGCGGCTGAAAGATCGCCTCGATCACGCGGCGCAGCAGGCTGGGCGCCGGGCGCAGCGGAACTGTATCCATCGCCGCCAGGATCTG
>DASWTQ010000454.1:0-6716 GCA_036402055.1 Herpetosiphonaceae bacterium | reverse complement strand
CGCGCCGTTCGCGCGGTTGAAGTTGTCGAGCACGGCGTTCTGCGGGAACGAGGAAATCGTCAGCGTGATCGTCTTGGTCGCCTCGACGTTGCCCGCCGTATCGGTCGCGAAGAAATCGATCGTTTTCACGCCCGCGCTGGTGAGCACGATCGGGCCGCTGTAGGTCTGCCACGCACCGCCGTCGATGCGATACTGGATCGTCGCGGGCTCGTTGGCGCTCAGCGTGACCGTCGCGCCCGAGCTGTAGCTCCCCGATGAGCAGCCGGTTGATCCCGACACGCTGGCGGTCGTCACCGGCGGGGTGGTATCCGTCGGAGGAGCCAGATACAGCAGGCGGTTAGGAGTGTCGCCAACGTTGCCCTGAATGACGTTCGGTGTGGCATTCGCGATGAGCCAGGCGTTAATCGCCGCCTGAGCCTGATCGCCGTAGCCGGCTTTATAGATCACCGCCGCGCCTGCTACAAATGCGGTGGCCTGCGAGGTGCCGCTCAGGGTATTGGTGGTGCTGCCGATCCAGGCTGAGGTGATGCTCGCGCCGGGCGCGTAGCTATCGATGCAGGCGCCATAGTTCGAGGCGGCGTAGCGCTGATCGGTGCGCGTACTGGCGGCGACGGTGAACGCGGCGGCAACATTCGCCGGTGCGAGCGTACACGCGTCGACGTTGTCGTTGCCCCCAGCGACCGCCACAAAGACGCCTGATGCGATCAGGTTCTCGACGGCGAGCTGGAGCGTTGAGCTGTTCAAGCTGGACAGGTCGATCGGGCTGAAGGCGATCGTCGCGACGGCGGGTTTGACCGCATTGGTCGCGACCCAATCAATGCCGCGAATGGCATTGCTCACGCTGCCGAGCGCATCGCAGTCCAGCACGCGCACACCGCGCAGATTGACCTGCTTCGCCACGCCGTAGGTGGTGCCGCCGACGATGCCCGCGAGATGCGTGCCGTGTCCGTGGCAGTCGCTGCCGACGACACTCGGGTTGAAGGCATCATACACATTCTGGGCGCGCGTGCCGAATTCGGGATGATTCGCCTGCAACCCGCTGTCGATCAGATAGGCCGTCACGCCCGCGCCACTCGACCCGTAGCTGTAGCTGCCAGCGAGCGGCAGCATCTGCTGGTCGATGCGGTCAAGGCCCCACAGACCAGGGCTCGTGACCAGGTCGATCGCTTGCGTGCCGGTCGCCGCGACGAGCTGGTCCGGCTCGATCAAGACCACGTCAGGATGGCGCTGAAGCGCGGCCAGCTGTCCGGCCTTGAGCGTAGCGACAAAACCATTCAGCGCGCGGCGATAGCTATGGGTGGGCACGACGCCGGCACTTTTGGCGAGGGCTTGTGCATCGCGTCCTTTCGCAACGGCGACAATGTAGCGATCGCGGATCTGCTGGCTTAAGGCAGCTGTAGGAGCAGCCAGGGATGACGAGGAACGGGCGGAGCTGTGGGGTGTTGCTGTACCGGGTAGCAGAAACGTGCCGATGATCGTGAAAAAGGCGAACAGCCGCAGGAACATGGGGGACGCTCCCTTGCGTGAGTGGGGGGTGGAATAAACCAAGTATAGCCACTACGTCAATCTGGGGCGGCGAGATCATTCGGGGGAAAATCAAGCCCTTCTCATTGTCATTATATTGGGTTAAGCTATACGCTAAGCCGAATGATGTTTTCTAACTTGCCTGGAGAAGAGCTGATCTCACATTGGGCAGCATATCGAGCGCGTTGTATACAGCGAGTATAAAGCGAGGTCCGAATGACTGATGATATGCTGGTACTGGGCTTGGACATCGACGAACATGAGGTGCAGGTTGGGCTTGGCACGCGTGATGGCCCGCACGTACATCGAACCGTAGCCTGGCCGGATCGCCGCGAACCCCTCGGCGAGATGCGATTTGTGGTCGATCTGGCACGTGAATTTGCCCGTAAGCATGTGCCGGGGCGGCGGATCTACGCCGCAGGGATCGCGCTAGACGTCGTCGTCAATTATAGTGACAGGATCGTCAGCTGTCCGAGCCGGCCACGTTGGCGGGGGCTGCCATTGCAAGCATACATGCGGAAAATGGGCCTGCCGATTGTGATCGAGAGCCATGTGAATGCTGCCGTGATGGCCGAGTACATGCTTGGCGCTGCTCGTGGCCACGAGAATGCGCTGGTCGTGCTGGCTGGTACCGACATCAGCGCGGGTCTGATCCTGGATGGACGCTTGTTCCGTGGCGATCACCGCCGCGCGGGTGAGTTTGGTCATATAGTCGTGCAGGCGGACGGGCCGCCGTGCTCCTGCGGGATGCGCGGCTGTTTGCAGGTGTTGGCCTCGGGCCGCGCGCTGGAACGTAGCGCGAGCGCGCTGGGTCTTGCCGATCTGCCTGCGCTGGTTGCCGCTGCTACCAATGGGAATCAGCAGGCGCAGGAGGCGATTGTGGCGTCCGGGCGCTACATGGGCCTGGCCATAGCGAGCGTCGTCAACCTGCTGGATCTGAGACACCAGGTGATCGGTGGGAGCTTGCTTAAGCTGGGCCAGCCCTGGTGGTCGGCGATGTCGGAAACGGTGCAGGCCAATCGGCTCCACAGGGATGATTGCAGCGCGATCATGCCTATCGAGGCAATTGTGCCTCAGCGCCCGAGTTTGTTCGGAGTACAAGCGCTGGCGGTCCAGCTAGCGGATTCGATCTCAAGCGCGGGCGTGATCTATGACTGACGCAGGGGAATCAAAAGGCGCGACGATCATGTCGCCGCGCCCGCTGTTGCTCCGACTAGCCGAGCCGGCGTGTTTCGCCAGTGTAGCCTTGATCCTCGCCGCTGGCCGGCGGCTGCTGAGCAGTCGTGCCGCTGTTATTCTGGGGCAGGCTTGTGGACTGTAATCGCTCCAGCAGCTGGCTCAGCCGGACGTTCAGCGCGTGGATCGCTTCGGTCACTTCCTGGCGAATCTCCTGCTGCGCCTCGCCGGTCTTGAACGACTCGGCGACATCGGCGGCCTTGGCCTGAAGCCGCTGCACCTCGTCGCGCTCACGGACCTTGTCCCATGCCTCTTCCACGCTCTGCGCCGCTTCACGCAGACCATCCTTGAGATCGCTGCCCAGTGAGCGAACCTGCTCGCTGCCTGCGACGGCGCGCATGGTTGCCGTTAGCTGGCGGCCCAGCTCCTTTAGCTCATCGACAATGTTGCTCTGATCCGGCTTGCGGTCGCTCATCGAAGATCCTCCTCATTTCAACATCAACAGCCGCGATCGTGTGATCGCCGCTGGTATGGCGAAGTTATGCACTGACTTGTACGTTTGAACCGCCGGTTGTGTTGCTCAGACATCACGATCCGGTTGATCGTATGTGCTGGTACCTACTCAGTTTCCATCGCTGCCAGACGCTGAAACGCCGATGGGGCCGGTCCCTCGTCGAGGTGCCGGCGGATCAGTTCGGCACATGCGCGCTGGCTCAGCAGTGACGTATCGACCTCCAGATCATAGATGCCCGGCCGATGAACTTCTTGCTGCCAGCGGCGAATCGGCTGCGGCACCGGATCGTCGGGGGCAAGATCGGTGTTCCAGCCCGTAGCTCGGCGCCGCTCCATGATCACCTGGATCGGGCAGCGCACGCCGATAAACAGCACGGGCAAGCCTTGCAAGCGCCGGGCGCTATCCACCAGAATACCGCGTGGCTGGGCGTAGGCGTCGTGGTGCCCGACATCGACCACGACATTGATTCCCAGCCGGCTATGTGCGGCGATCGACTCGTACATGGCGCGGTAGAGCACGACGACCAGCGGCTCAAGATCGGGACGCTCGCCGCCGGGTCGCAGCCCGATGCCGGGCTGGTAGCGCGCCGGCGTCATCTGCATAAAGCGATCGACGCCGAGATTCAGCCAGACGCCGTCAAAGCTCTCCTGAATCACGGCGGCAATGCTGGACTTACCGGATCGTGGCGCGCCGTTCAAAATGATGATCTGGCCCGGCCGCTGCGACTGCTGCATTGTACTCCGCCTCATTGTGTGATCGTCACCACGCCGCCGTCGCCGTCCACGCTGATCTGCTGCCCGCTCTGGATGCGCTCGGTGGCTACGCCCGTGCCCAGCACTGCCGGAATATGATACTCGCGCGCGACGATCGAGCTGTGGCTGAGCGGCCCGCCCACATCGGTGACGATGCCGCCGGCCAGCGCAAACAGCGGCGTCCAGGCGGGCGTTGTGATCTTGGCGACCAGAATATCGCCCTGGTGCATCTCTTTGAACTCGCTCGGGCCGTGAATCACACGCGCGGCCCCGACGACGCTGCCCGGACTCGCGCCGATGCCTTTGATCGTATCGCCGGACTCCTGGCTGGTATGCGCGGGCATCAGCGAGCTAAAGTCGATGCCCATAAACTTGGCGCTGCCGAGTGTCACCGGCGGCGTGACCATTCGCTCGCGCTCTCTGGCTGCGTGGCGCTCCTCCACGACGCGCCGGTAGTCCGCCGTAGGCTGGCTCGCGTCGAGCGCCTGAGCCGCCGACTGAAGCTCGGCCCATTCAAGGAAGAACACATCGTCGCGCTGGGCAATTGCGCCGGCCGCCGCGAGTCGCTGCCCGACCTCACGCAGCATTCGGCGCAGCACCGTCCAGCCGAGCCCAACATCCGCCAGCGCGTCTTCACGCAGCGGCGCGTAGCGCTGAGCCGGCTGGAGCAGCAGCTTAAGCAGCGCCAGTCGCAGCCCTTTGAGGCGCAGCAGCAGCGATCCTGCCGCCCGCTCGCGCTCTTTGGTCGCTTCTAGCTGCCGCGCATAGGGACTGCGCGCCGTGCCGCTCAGAAAATACTTGAGCGTTTCGATCAGCGGCGCGGGATCGTCGGCGGGCAGGCTCTTGGCGAAATCCAGATCGTACACCGTGTGGCCGAAGCGGCTCAGATGCGCGGAGAAGCGGCGGCTGAACTCCTGCCACAGCTCGGCGTCGGCGATCGGCGCGGCGGGCGATTGGCAGTCATCGGCGATCGTGGTGCTGTCGGCGTTCGCGAGATACTCGGCCAGCGCGGGCTGATCGCGGCTCCACAGCGCCAGGTCGTAGAGCGATTTTTCGGCCTGGATCGGCAGGCTGTCGAAGCCGAGCATAAAGGTAAGCGCGGGCGGATCGCTCGGGCGTTTGGCGAGACTCTCGTAGACGCCGGTGAAGATCGCCTCGCTCATATAGGCCACCGGCAGAATGCCGCTCTGGATCGCGAGGTAATGCCCGGCCGCCGCCTTGACGATCGCGTGTGCGCCGTCGAGAATCTGCGCGGCGGGCGTGGTGCTGAGATTTCGCGCCTCCCACTCCTCGACGATCGCGGCGTAGCGCGGCCGTGCCTCGTCGGCCCAGCGACTGCGCGCCGAGCGCAGCAGACGGCCCAGATTCGGAAGGTGCCGCAGCATCGAGCCCATCATCCGCGCCGATTCCCTGGCGTTCATGCCGAAGTCGTAATAGGCGTAGTCGTTGATCGTTACGAGCATTTGTATCTGAAAATTGCTGCCGGGAATCATCGACCGCATGAAGGCGAGCATCGCGTCGTTCCAGAGCGGCAGTGCCAGCGTCGCGAACAGGGGCGAGAGCGGGTCAGGCAGTAGCTCGATCACGCTGCTGCGGGCGTACTGCCCCTGCGGGCGCGGCACGCTCCAGTCGAGCGTCGGGCGTGGCGAGGGCAGCGCGGTGATCGGCCGCGCCTGGACGATAAAGATGCGCCCGTCGTGCAGCGCCCACTCGATGTCCATCGGCTGTCCGTACTGCTCCTGGATGCGCGCGCCAAGTCGTGCCAGCTCGGCGGCGTGCGCGGGCTCAAGCGCGGGCTGTGTGCGGCGATCGGCAGGAACGGGCGCCTCAACGGTTCCCGCCTCGGTTCGTACCGTCATCACGGCTTTGTCGGCGATCTCCTCGGATTGGATCTTGCCCGTTCGCGCATCCACGACGATCGTGTCGGGCGTGACGTGCCCGCCGACAATCGCCTCACCCAGGCCCCAGGCCGCGTTGATCATCGTCTGGTCGCGTTCGCCGGTCAAGGGATTGGCCGTGAACATGATCCCGGCGACATCCGCCGGCACCAGCTGCTGGATCACAACCGCCAGGCTGACATCGCGGGAGGCAATGTCTTGTCGCGCGCGATAGCCGATCGCCCGCGCGGTCCACAGCGAGGCCCAACAGCGCCGGACGGCATCCAGCACCGCATCGCCGCGCACGTTGAGATAGGTGTCCTGCTGGCCCGCGAACGACATCTCGGGCAGGTCTTCGGCGGTGGCCGACGAGCGCACCGCGACCGGCACATCAGCGCCTAGCTCTGCGTACCACTGGCGGATCTGCGCGCCGAGATCCTGGGGAATCGCGCCGTCGAGAATCAGCCGCTGGATCTGCGCCGAGGCGTGCTCAAGCGTGGCCGGATCGTCGGCGCGCGCCTGCTCCGCGATCGACACGATCGGCTCGTCGAGCTGGTTCTCGCTCACAAAGCGACGGTAGGCAGCCGTGGTGACGTGAAAGCCCGGCGGCACCGGCAGACCGGCCTGGACCAGCCGCGCCAATGAAGCGCCTTTACCGCCGACTGTTTCCAGGTTCGCCGCTGTGCTGTCCAAAGGGAGAAGAAATGGACGATCTTGAGCTGCATTCATATGGTTGCTCCTCTGCTCGTGCGCCCACGCTCGATCCTACTCCTTCGGCGGCCTGCGGTCAACTCGGTGCGAGCAAGAGAACAAAAAGCAAAAAAGCACCACTGTTCCCCCTCGCCTACGGCACAGGAGCGGGAACGGGAGCCC
>DASWTQ010000453.1:0-4488 GCA_036402055.1 Herpetosiphonaceae bacterium | reverse complement strand
AGTTGGAGATACAACGGGCGCTGGCTCCGTCGCTCGATGTGCAACTGCATACAAAATCCTCGCATTGAGCAACGCTGCTCGCTGATCGATCTTCGATCTACGTTCTGCCCGGCATTGTACCAATTGTCCTTAGAGACAGACAGAGACAATCGGTTAGCGGCAGCTAGGACAAAAGAAGGATTTAGCCAGGGATTCAATGAGGACAAGCAGTGACACAGTTATAGATTTGAGGCAATAGAAGATCGAGCCGAACACAAACACGCCGCCCCGGCTTAAACCAGGAGCGGCGTGTGTATGTGAATGATTCTGATGAATTGATCTACACCGACGATGTGCTGGAGCTGCCGACTTCGCGCGCGGCTCCGCTGCTGGCGTAGTGCTGCTTGGGCACAAACGCGGCGCTGGTGCCGCCCTCCGCCGACGAGTGGTCGAGCTTATCGGAGAGGCTGCTGGCACTGTCGAGCGCGCTATTCAACTTCTCGCTCAGCAGACGGCGGGTTTCGCTTCCGGCACGTGGTGCCAGCAGCACGCCGACGCCGACGCCAAATAAGAAGGCTCGGAAAATTGTCTTCAACACTTTCATGATCGATCCTTTCCAGAGCTGCAACTCTGTGTTCTGTGCTATATCGGGCTCTTCGATCGATTAGCCGCTGCGATCGGCGCCTTCGGATGCTTCGCGCACATCAGCATCCGTGCCAGCAACCGTGCGGCTGGACGTCGCGCCGGACGTCTCGGTATCCGTGACCTCGAACTGCTCCGGGCTGGCTAGCTCGGATGTCGCCTCGCCGACCGCCGGGCTCGTCGTCGAAGCAGGCGCGGAGGCGTAGGTGGTTATGTCAGGATAGACAGTTTTTTCTGAAGTCGTCGATGTGGTGGAGCCGGCGTACGTGGTTTCTTCTTCGGCCGTCGTCGGCGTCACGCCCACACTCGGCGTCGAGGCGATCGTGCTGGTCGGCGCAGTAGTTGTCGCAGGCCGCACATCTTCAGCATCATAGCTGGCTTCGCTAGCCAGATCGGCCGTGCTGGGCAGATCCGTCGTCTCCGCCGTTTGCGCTCGGCCCGTCAGCTCGCGCGCTTTGTCGGCGGCGGTGCTGGTCACATCGCTGACTTTCTCGGCTGCTGTGCTGGCCGCGTCTTTCACCGTCGCGACTGTCGAGCTGGTAACGTCGCTGACTTTCTCGGCTGCTGTGCTGGCCGCGTCTTTCACAGTGCTGACGGTATCGCTGACCTTGTCAGCCGCCGTGCTGGCCGCATCTTTCACCGTCGCGACCGCGCTGCTGGTGGTATCTTTCACCGTCGCAACTGCGCTGCTGGTGGTGTCCTTCACTGTGGAAACCGCGCTGCTGGTGGTATCTTTGACCGCCGCAACCGCATTGCTGGTCGTTTCTTTCACGCTGGAGACCGCGCTGCTGGTCGTCTCCTTCACGCTCGTCGCAACCGAAGACGTAGTATCGGTCACGCGATCTTTGAGCACCAGGCCCTTTTCAAGCACCAGCTCACGATTCTGTGGTCCGCTACGCGGCGTGAACAAGCTAGCCAGCGCCGCACCGGCGATCGCGCCGACGAAAAGACCGATCGCAAAGCTCCAGCTTGTATCTTCCTGCTCGTACATCGAGGTTCTACCTCCTTTTCAGGTTTGATCGCCAGATAAGCCAGGCCAGCAGGAAGCACACCAGCGCGATTCCTCCCAGCCAGGCGAACGTTTCATTGGTTGGCAACTGGCCGCGCAGCATCAGATTCTGGAACGCCTGCACGCCGTGCGTTACCGGCAGCAAAAACGCCAGCCACTGCGCAAAGGCCGCGAAATTCCGCAGCGGCAAGAAAAATCCGCTGAAGAAGACCGACGCCAGCAGCGAGATCATCGAAAGCTGCACCGCCTGGCTTTCCGACTTCGAGAGCGCCGAGATCAGGAAGCCCAGGCCCAGCGACG
This sequence comes from Herpetosiphonaceae bacterium, assembly GCA_036402055.1. Lineage (GTDB taxonomy): Bacteria > Chloroflexota > Chloroflexia > Chloroflexales > Kallotenuaceae > LB3-1. The sequence continues at coordinate 2,558 of DASWTQ010000453.1, read as the reverse complement.
CGGTCGTGACCAGCAGCACCGCGATCGTAAACCAGATTGGATCGCCCACGAACGGCACGGCCAGACCAAAGGTAAAGCCGGTATTGCCGATCGGGATGTTGGCGATCATCAGCCCGACCAGCAGCAGCATGATCACGCCGATGAACAGCACAAAGCCAAAGTACTTGCCCAGGATGATCTGCATGCTGCTGACCGGCGCGACTCGGAATAGCTCGGTCGAGCCCAGCAGATTTTCGCGCACCAGCGAGAGCGATGCCAGCGTGACGGCCATGTGCTGAAGCAGCAGCGCCAGCACGCCCGGCGCGTAGTAGGCGATAAAGCTCGGCTGCTGCTGGGCCACGTTCTCCGGCGCTTGTTGCAGCGGCGAGACCAGCACCTCGGGCGGCACAGCCTCGATCTGCGACGCCAGCTGCTCGACGCTCGTCAGCCGCTCGTTGATCTCGCTGATGCGCTGACGCTGCTCGTCGACCTGGCCGCGCTCGATCGCCTGGTCCAGCGCATCCAGGCTTTGCTGAATCGATTGTACATCGCTTTGGGCGCTTTGATTCGCATCATTTTGCGATGAGAGCGCCAGGCCGGCCAGGATCAGCCCGCTGTTGTTACGCAGACGCTGGATCGCCGCCCGCGACTCCGGGCTTTGCGCGGCAGCCAATCCCGACTGGATCTGCTGAAGGTCCTGGCGCGTGCTGGCGACATACTGCTGGACGCCGCCGGCCTGCTCACGCGTGCCGCTGACCGCCGCCACCAGCAGCGCGGTGTTTAGCTCCTTGACCTGCACATACGAAAGATACTGAATCCACTGTGCCTGCGTCGGGTCGATCTCGTTGTAGATCACCTTGATCTGCGAGGCTTGTTTGCGCCCGACCATCTGATCTATATCGGCGGGCAGCACCTCGACCACATCGACGCCTGACTGCGGGCCGCGCAGCCGCTGGATCGCAGCCTGCTCGTCGGTCATCACGTCCACGACATCGAAGTTGGCCCGATTGAGCACATCGCGAAACTGCTGCACGCGCGGATCGTCGACGTTTTCCGGCGGCACGACCAGCACTGTGCGCAGGCGCGGCTGCTCGCCGGAGAAGCCGAGGCCAAAGATCAGCAGGATCAGAAACGGCCCCAGCACCAGGCTAAGCAAAAGCCGTGGCTGGCGGCGAACTTCCGCCAACTCTTTGGCAAAGAACGACAGCAGTCGAATAAACGGCTTAAGCATTGATGATCTCTTCCTCGGCGCTTTGTGGATCAGCCGCAGCCGCGCGCTCCATCAGGATAATGAAAATATCGTCGAAGGGCGGCGTGTACTCCTCGGCGTGGCGCATATCGATCGTCGGGTCCTGGTTCAGGCCGCGAATCACCTCCGGCAACAACGAACCGGCATCCTCGACATAGATGTCCAGCGTTCCACGCGGCGATCCTGTCGGCCGCTCGAAATTTTGAACGAAGCGCATCTGGCTCAGAATGCGCCGAGCATTCAGATCATCCTCGGCGTCGACGGTCAGCCGAATGATCTCGCCGCCGAGCGCCTGTCGTCGCAAGCCGTCGGGCGTATCGACCATCAGCAGCCGCCCGTTGCGCATCACTGCCACCTGATCGCAGTAGGCGACCTCGGAAACATACTGCGTTGTCACCAGCAGGCTATTGCCGTCGGCCTTGAGCTGGTTGAAATGATCCCAGAACTTGCCGCGCAGCACCGGATCGACGCCGGCGGTCGGCTCGTCGGCAAACAGCAACTCGGGATTATGTACCAGCGAGCAGGCCAGCTCCAGACGCCGCTTCATGCCGCCGGAGATGTCGGCCGCCAGCGTGTTGCGCGCCGGGCGCAGCTCGACAAAATCGAGCAGCATCTCAAGCCGCTTGCGCCGCCGAAACCAGTTCAGGCCATACAGCGAGGCGACAAAGTTCAGGTTTTCCCAGACCGTGAGCGTTGGATAGAGCACGAAGAGCTGGGGCATGTAGCCGATCCGCTCGCGAACGCGCTTGTCGAAGTACTGCGGCGACGAGCCCAGCACGCGCAGCTTGCCGTCGGTGGGCGTGTAGACGCCGGTGAGCATACGCACCGTGGTGGTTTTGCCGCAGCCGGACGGCCCGACCAGCCCAAAGATCTGGCCCGGCGGCACCACCAGCGACAGATCGCTAACCGCGTTTTTATCGCCAAATGATTTCGTGACGTGCTGCATTTCGATCACAGCACCATTCGTCGTTCTCGCTCGACTCATGCGGCGGGGATTCCTTTTATGTAATGCTCCGAGTCTTTATGCACTCGTGTTGCCAGGCTAAAGCTCAGGAAACCTAACCTGTTTCGCGTCAGGCGCGTCCGCACTGGAAGATCGCTTCTGTTCCTGGGCAATATGATGTTGTATGCAAGAACAATGCCAGTCTCTTGGTTGCTTTAACTCGTCTACATCCCAGGCCACTGAAACTACTGTTCTACTAATTATCTACCAATATCTACTAAATTAGTAGATAGGCTGGGACAAAGCCGACGCCCTCAAGCATCGGCTCTGCCCAATCTCCCGACTTTCTTACTCCAGAACCGCCTTGATCCGGCGCACACCTGCCGC